>JAPOIF010000004.1:0-32978 GCA_029979085.1 Methanobacteriota archaeon
AACTTCGAGGATACGACCCCTCCACCTCGTTTGGACAATGTTAGCCTCGCTGACCGTCCAATGGATGATGGTACTGCACTGCTTCTCGATTTTGAATTGTCCATGGCCAGTGACGTCTACCAATACGAAGTGTACGCGGCATCATGGTCATTCACGAGCGTAGGCGTCGGTGCAGATGGGCCGAACGAGCCTATCGCTACACTCGAGAGGAACCCTGAACTTCCGTTCACCATCTCAACCTTAGCGGGAGATTTGCCTGTTCTTCCGGGCCAAGAAACTTGGGTAGCAGTCGTTCCTGTCGATTCCTCAGACAATTCCATCAAGACCGATTTGACTGTTGTATCCTCGCAATCCATTGACGATGGAGTGACAGACCCAGGAAATTACCTTCCAAGCATCGACGGAATTACACTCACCTGGGTTGAAGAGACCGATATCCTCGTCACTTGGAATCACTCCAACGATCTGGATGTCAAAGGATACCAAGTTCACATCAATTCAGAAGACTTCATGGATATCTCTGATGCTACCTTTGTTGGTGAAACACGAACGGCGAATTCATTTGTTATCTCTGCTAATGTCTTCTCAGACCTTGTGAATACAACAGATTGGTTCATTTCTGTAACAACGTTTGATGACAACCAAGTTCGGACATCTGTGGATGCAAAGAAGATCAATTCTGTTGATGCTACAAACCAAGTTACCGAGGATTCAAACGCAGAAAATGATCTCGAGTCGTTGTTGACAACTCCAAATCTCATTGCGGCTGGATTGGTTCTCGTTTCCCTCTTGTTGCTTCTTGCCATCGTTCGAGGACGTGGAAACAAAACGCAGAAGGAAAAGGAATGGGAAATCCAGACAGCAACATGGGGCATCAGCGATGACCCGTGGAACAGCCCTCCACAATCCAACGTTCCACCTCCTCCTCCAACAACGCCGGTACAAGCTGAGTCTCTGTTCCGCGCTGCTGAGAGAATTGAGACACAGGACATCGGCCGAGAACAGTATGTCGCACCTAGACCTGTTATGAATCCTGTACGAACGACTATCGATGATACCCTCTTTGACGATCTTGACCTCGGAACGCCTCAGAAAAAGTCGAATTCAGATATTGATACATCTTTCCTTGACGACTTGCTATGATACCGTGATGCTCAAGGCATAGTGGGGTAAGGAGTTGTCATGAGCGAGGTGACCCAAGGCCCTCGCTCGTCCGTTTTTACGACAATGAGATTCTCAAAAGAGCGAGGTCTGTTCTTGATTGAGCATCACATTGCTCGTATGATTGAACATGCAACACAATTGAGAATCGATGCTACAGCCATCAGTATGGATTCAATCGTACAACTCCTTCGTCAAAACCCACCGGAAATGGTGGAGGGGCTCCTTCGAATCGAATATACACATTCCTTGCAACTTCGGATCTCATATCGCCCTTTTTCGGTTCAGAATGAACAAGTTGATGCCGTCACACTACCAAGTCCAATTTGGCCTGCACGTATTGCTGGTACGAAGCATGGTGCATGGGACGCATACATTCAGGCTCGTCAACATGCTGAACAGAAGGGTGCAGACTTAGCTCTCATGGTGCATGAATATTCCATCGTCGATGGCGATCGTTGCTCCCCATTGATCTTGGATGAAGATGGCGTGATTTGGGTAAGTGACTCAAACACTTCAGTCGATTCAATAACATTCAAAGCGATTCATGATTGGTTACTCGATGCAGGATTTCATATTCAACACGGTCGATTGAACGAACGACTTGTCGCTCGTTGTGTTGAGGCTGTTGCAGTAGGAAGCGGAGTTGGAGTTTTGAAAATTGATTCGATCGATGGCGAACCCATTGGTGATGGAAGTTCTCGGTTGTTCGATTGTTGCAATTCATGCCTTGAACGATTGTACAACGGCTCTGAAAATTGGGATAAGGTGTGGTCATGAGGCATCTTGAATCTGTTCGCCATCAATTGATGGAAAGCGAACTTCTTGGGTCGAATGCAGGTCGTTATGGCTCACCTGATGAACTCATGCTGGTCTCAGCAGGTCCAATCAGCCATCTATCTCAATTCTCATTGTTGTGTGGCCCTACAACACGTCGAGTAACAATTCGTCAGCCTCCGAAAGAGGTTGTCAAGGCTGCAAAGCCTCACTCTCCTTTATCGGGCGAAATACAATTGGAAGAGCGTATTCCATTCACCTTCCAACGCGAAATATGGAATGGGTGCGAATGGGAAACGGAATGTTCGATTCTTGATGCATCACTCGCATCGGGATTGAGGGCAATTTGTTCCAAAACGGATTCCATCTTTCCCGGAGAAATTCCTCCTTCAATACCCTTCAACGGCCCATTCTGGGCAGGGGCATTGGCGTACGAGTTGTTGCAGTTGACACAACCACTCCGATTACAGAATCCGCCCCAAGAACATGAGTTGTTGTGCGTATTGTGGGAGATTGATCGATGCATTGTTCATCGGAAAGACGATGATTCGATGGTGGTTCTTTCCACCGATACTGCGTGGGCGCAGAACGTTGAACGTTGCCTCCGAAAGAGCCCTGTGGAATACCCATCGATTGAAGTAAAACGTAGTAAAAAACCAGTTTCAAACTGTACGGATGAGGAGCATGCGGAGATTGTCAGAAGAGTACACTCTGCCATCGTTGATGGTCAATTGTATCAGTTGAATTATGGGAGATCTTGGGAAGGGGAAATTCAGTCTGAGCCATGGGATGTTTTTTCACACTCGGTTGCGTCGAATCCTGCACCATACTCAGGCTTTCTTCACATGAGCGATGAACAATTTGCTCTTGTTTCAGCTTCTCCTGAATCGCTCCTTTCTACAGAGGATGGAGTCATTACAACTGCTCCAATCAAAGGAACTGCGCCAAGAGGGGCATCAGTCGCTGAAGAATCACTGCTTCGTGAGGATATGATCTCCGATCGAAAAGAACGTGCAGAACACAGAATGTTGGTCGATTTGATGCGCAATGACGTTGGTCGCATTTCGCAACCAAACCAAGTTTGGGTTGAACGGTTTGATGTTGAAGCTTATGCTGAAGTCCAACATCTTGTTTCCCGAATCAAAGGGCGATTGAAGGAAGGTGTCGATGTTTTCGATTCCATTGACAATGTGTTCCCTGGAGGTTCGATTACTGGATGTCCCAGGACTGTCGTTTGCGCTGCAATCGATGAGTTGGAACGCAAGCCTCGCTCATTCTGGACTGGATCCATGGGATGGTTTGACCCTTCAACAGATCGTTCTTCGTGGAACATACTCATCCGAACTGCAGAACTTCGGAAACATGGCTCTCATTGGCATTCTCGAGTTACTGCTGGTGGAGGAATCACCATTGAATCAAATCCAAAATCGGAGGTTGCTGAGGCGAAATGGAAAGCGAATGCACTTCTCCGATCATGTGGTTGGCTGGATGATGCAACACCATCCAATCCAGTCAAGAGCTTAGCAATCCACCCTCTACCTCTCGAAAATGAACAAAGCAATCACGAGGTATCATCCTCCATATACACTGAATCATTTGAGAAGCATGCAGTTCTATTGATCGATAATCTCGATTCGTTTACCTACAACATCGCTCACAGTGTTTGTGGACTTGGACGTCATGTGAACATCGTCTCAGGACGCGGAGATTCGCAGGTTTCTGCACAGCAACTCATCGATGACTTGCAGCCTTCTCACATTATTCTTGGTCCTGGCCCCGGATGGCCTCAGGACAGTCAACTCACAATGGATTTTGCAACCTTATCGCTTCAAGGAAAAACCCCGCCGCTTCTTGGCATTTGCCTTGGCCATCAGGCAATAGGATTAGCAGCAGGCTTGGAGTTGATTCCCAGCCCTATCGGACCCGTTCATGGAACACCTGTCAAGTGCATCCACAATGGAGAAGGCTTGTTTCGAGACTTAGATGACGTATCGATGACGAGATACAACTCATTGACACTGCTAACGTCGCATCTTCAGGATCATCCAACCATCCTTGCTGATGCTACGGATGATACGAAATCTCTTGTTCTCGGATTGCATTCAAAGCAGGCCAACGTGTTCGGAGTTCAGTTCCATCCAGAATCGGTTGGAAGTCAGTCTGGAGGTCGTATCCTCTCAAATTTCCTGAAGTATTGAGCGCATGGTTGAAATGACGGCAGTATTTGGAGCGGAATGAGGGAAGAAGATGCCTATCTGTCGACTCTGTTCTGGAACATATCCTCGTGAATTCTTCATTCATGGAAATGGACCAAACACACAGGTTTGTTCACGTTGTGGCGTTGAACACGGATATGTCAGCAAAGATGAGGCTGCAAACCTGTACGATGACACATTAAAGTCCGCTCGCTTGAGTACTGTAACTCGTCGTTACAGGCCGTTCCTTTACCTGACCGTTTTGTGGGGTATTTACATCACAACAGTCCGAAGCATCAATCCATGGGGCTGGTACATGCTCATAATGTTGGCAATTCTTACCCTTGCTTCCATAGTCCTCTTCTTCACAAGTGCTGCAAAGTACTCCAGTACGCTCGCTCGGCTCACACCCGATTTTGAACGTCCAAAAGGGCACTGAGTTCTTACTTTGAATGAATTCTCAAGACATCTCCATCGGAGAGTTCATGTTCTGCTCCAACGATACGTCGTGTACGACCATCAACACCTTTGATGAAACCATCTCCAAGATCTGAATGTACCTTGTATGCCACTTGTTTGGCTTGAATTCCATTTTGAACAACGAGCGCATCAGGAAGCACGTTCCCATCACCATCAGTCCACTGACTTTCATCTTGAACGGGATAGACAACAATACGTTCCAATTCATCGAAAAGAACCTGGTCAAGCAATTGAATGAGACCCGTTCCTTGCAACTTCTCAACTCGTTCTGCTAGAACGGAGAGTCCTTTCTTTTGAGCATCGTTCATGGATTGGTTTTCATTTAATTCAAACGAAGTATTTCCTGCAACGTAAGTGATGAATCCGGCTTTTCCGGCTTGGCGTAAAGCGAGTTCGGTTTCTGCAGAACATGGTGTGAACGAAGGAAGAACATCCTTGAGGTGTTCAAGAACGCCTTCGGGCGCAAGATCTGCTTTGTTCCCTGCAACGAAGATCGGGAACAGATGCTTTCGAATTGAAGAGGCGAGAATCATGAGGACATCATCTGACCAATCCCATGGAGACGTCATGTCTTGATGCTGTTGTGCAAAGGCATCGAATGAGCGCTGACAAATGGAATCCGTTGCGCCCAAACCGGAAAGACGCTCTTGCAAGAATTGTGTGAATCCTTTCACCCCTTCAGCTTGGATTCGACGAGCCCCTCGTGACCAACCATCTTTCACGAGACCAAGAATCCAAGCATCAAGTTCGCCTGTTAAGAAATCAACTTCAGCAAGAGCCTGCTCAATCGCTTGTTCTTTTGTTGCTTTCAAACCTGTAGGATTCCCCTCAATGTCTGTCGTACCTGCAACATCAATGACTTGAATCAACGCATCACATTCCGCCAAATCAGAAAGAAAGGCATTTCCACGACCACGTCCTTGACTTGCACCTGGAACGAGTCCTGCAACATCAACCAACATGCAGGGGACAAAACGCTGATGTCCTTCACAAGAGCCTGTTCTTGGAGAACAGATGCTCCCTCCACGGTCATCACCAAATTGCGCTCGTCCGTCTTCCTCAAGACGCGCTCGTAAGGAACCGCATGGGCACGGTAAACGACTAGGAATAAACGAAAAACCAACGTTGGGTTCAATGGTACAAAACGGATAATTTGCAATATCCACCGGAATCAAGGTTGAAGCGGCAAAAAACGTCGACTTGCCAACATTTGGTTTTCCAACCAATCCAATACGCACGGTTTGCCCGCCTCGCTTCACTCTTCTTCTGAAACACCAGAACGAACACGCGCAATGGCGATGTCGAGTTCGGGTAGGTTTACGCGTCCATCACCGTCTAGGTCAATGAATTCCATCAATTTCGCAATGTCCCATGGTGGGAGATCGGCAATATCTGCTCCTCGCAATGCTTGTTGCAATTCATACCCATCGATGAGACCTGAATCATCAAGATCAATTGAGCGGAAGAATTCAAAGATACTCATGTCTTTCTTTGCTAGATAATCGGACAACATCTCCAACTCATTCTTCTCGACTGGGAACTCATCGATTTCATCGTTGTGAAGCGTTGAGGATACATCGATGATGGTCATGCCGCCCTCGTCTTCGACGTCTGCACCAACAACGAGGATGGTGTCAACTCCAACGCCACGCTGCAAAAGTTTGCGAATTGAAGACTCGCCACGTTGCATCGAGTAACGTGTAATATCGGAAACTGTTGATGTGGAGGTATCGACCTTCATGCCTCCAACAGATGTTCGAATGAGGTTGAGGAACAAGAGAATCACACCAATGGAACCGAAGTAAAACAGAACGGCTGCTGTAAGGCTGAAGCCGCCATCGGTCATGACAACATCTTCGCTTCCGGAATCAAGGAGTGCCTTCTCCGTAAAGTCGCCCATAAGTTTGGCAACGGTGGAGGTGACGCCACCAAAGGCGATCAACATCGTTGAGAGGGATGCAGAGGATGGTGATGCGAGTTGGCGGTTTCCTGCTAATGGATACGATTCTGCAACACATGCTACAGCCATCAAGCCACCGACAGTCCACATGAATCCGATATCAACGGTTGTGGCCATATCATTCAGCGCTCCAAGGCCGATGAAGACGTCGAGAGAAGTGAAGTAGCCTCCGAGGGCGTAGAGTGGGAAGAAGACCATTGCCAGGGTAGCTGCAAGTGCGCCCGGTCGAGAAACGACACCCGTAGCATTGCTCAGTGATGTCATGATGATGTTCACGGAACCTGCCATGATTGGTAAGAGAGCGAGCGTCATCAGGATGGCTCCAAGATTTTCGAGAAGCGTACCTGCATCTGCAGATGATAGCATAAACGGAGGTAGCGTAAGGAAGAGGAGGAGAAGGCTTGCCTTGGTCATTGAGTCTGACCAAATCGGCCGGCTAGCCGCTCGTGGTACAACGTGATAGGCAACAGCGAAAATCAAGGCGATGAGCGTCCAGGATTGAGACATACGCTCGCCGAGCCAAACGGTTTGAGTGGAGTCGGCCAACTCGCCAAAGAATCGGAACTGAGAGCCGAAGATAAACGAGGCGAGAGCCATAAACAAAAACCAGTTGCTTGCAGATACAACCTCACCTTTTCGTTGTGATACGGTCAGGAGGACATTGATCATCACGGCGATGATGATGAATGAACGGAGAGCATGCATGAACAGATCCTGAATGAGTGCTTCATTTGCCGCGGTCAGGTCGATAAGAAGACCAAGAATGGTTGGGAGAAGCATAGACGAGATTGTCAACACAGAGAAGAGAATCGCCGTTAGGCTTGCATTTGCCTCACTCGCTAAACGGCCTGCCCCAGCACGTGCTGCAGCAACGAGGCCACCTCCGATGAGGATCGATGTGAGACCGGTCATCAGGGTCACGTCAACGAATGTGTTCAGAGCACTTCCATCATCGTATGACCAGCCGATGCTTGCGAGTGAATCAAGCGCTGTTGCATCGTAATCATGCCACAAAGCAAGGAAGGTTCCGATTGCAGCGAAGGTGAGCCAAATCATACCCAAATTCATCCAAGTCTTTGAGCCACTGCCCTTGTCATCGTTGAAGAGATCGACGATGCCAGCAGGTGCTTTGTTGAGGAGGAAAAGGCCGAATTGGCGCATTGGGTCCGCCATGTTGCCGATGCCCCGTTGGACGTAGTAAGTAGCGAAACCGATGACGATGAAGAAGAAAATTAGTGCTGAAAATACTGCGATCATTCATATCACCTCAATCTGCTAGAACCTCGCCAGCTAGTGTGGATACAATGGCACCAAGACCAACGATGAACCCAAGCAAGTAATACCAAATTCCGGAGCCTCCAAGATTGGACATAAGAGGAACGATGTCGCCTATGACTGGAATGTTATCCCATCCGAAGATGGTGCTGAAAAGACCAAACATTCCAACAGTTACGACGGAAAGGAGAACAAGAATAACACGGCTTGATGATGGTTCTGCAGTTCCAATAACTGCATCGGGGAGTTCTGTACTGTTCGACATAGTGTGCCCTCACATGCCCAAGATGGACATGCTTGCGACTCGAAGCGCGGTGATAAACATTCACCAAGAGCATCATTGAACTGCTCAATAAATCGGCTCGCTTACGGGGACCGAAGGATATCTGTAAGCGACCCGCGTCTTGGCATCGAGGTGCCAAGTGGAACCGGTATGGAACGGTCATTGGTTAATTCCTGATTCCAACGTTTTTTGCATTCGCAATCCAAGCCCTCGAACTCATCTAGAGAACCTGAAACAGCATAACGCTCGATTGCAGCGACAACTTCTGGATCGCATTCTCCACAATTGTGGGAACCTCGGATTTTTCCACCTGCTGTTGGGTGGATAATCAACCGTGAAATCTGCCCCTCATCGCCATTGACCCCGCCGTTCGGGTGAACGATGTGATGGCTTTGCTGAATGAGTTCAACCAACGACCAGAGCCATGGTGGACGATATTCCCTGTGCCGATGAAGACGATCAATAACCGTTCCACGTTGTATGTTCATTGGGTTGATTGAAATCTCGTCGCTTTGTTCGGCAACGGCTTCAATCCATTTGATGCAATGATCGAGGGCATCTGCTTCACTCATGAACGGGGGCTTGAACATGAGATACGTTTTAACCCGGAGATTGAATTTTTGGAGGCGTTCGACGGCTCTATCCCACGATGCTGCTGAAAAGCCTTTGTTGACATGAAACCGCAAGACTTCATCATCGTAGGCTTCGAGACCAATCGCAACTGTGAACGTAGGGTTGATCGACGTTGCCCACGCCAATTTTTCCTCCGTAAGTTGCTCCGTCCGACTTTCAACAATGAGTTCTTTACCGAGTTCAAAACAATCACGAAGAACTGTCTCTTGGAAATCGACTGGAATTTCTCGGTCTTCAAGCAACGAACCTGACGTGTAAACCTTGACCATCGCCTGGCCTTCGAAATTGTTGAATTTGTCTTTCGCATGTTGCCATTGTGCATGAAGGTCTTCACTGTTCACATCATCTCGTGTGTCGTTAAAATAACCACAGAATGTACAGCCTGATGACCACCACCAATGACATCCTTTGGTTCGAAGAATAACGGTAACTGCTGAACAGGGTTGTCCATCTGTCGTCATTTCAGGTGTCGAATAGACGGTCGCTGGAAACGAAGCATCCCATGACTGCTGACGCTCCTTCGCCCAGGGCGTATTGGCAGGGGCTTTGACAAGATCGTGAATCTTGAGTCCCTTCGAGTCATCACCCAACATTGTAAGGCCTTTACCCGATGACATAACCATCCCTCAACTTATTCTTCTTCAAGGATTCTTCTGAAAATGATATCCGATCCAGCCTTGATGAATTGTCCCTTTGGATGATCTGGATGGTTCTCTTCTGCTGAAATCACCTGTGGCTCATAAAGTGCCGCTGAAACGCGAACATCAACTCGACTGCCGAGTCGGATCATCCCGTACCGCTCACCACGACGGAGGGTGTCGTCAATGCCCTTCCAGGGTACGATTGTTCGTGCAAGTGCCCCAGATATTTGCATCACTTCAGTGCGTTCACCATCCTCGGATTCAAGGACGGTTCGTACACGCTCATTGAATTCACTCTCTTTGCGATAAGCAGGTGCGAACGGCCCTCGTCGACGCCCTTTTCCAGTGCGATGTTCCATGGCAACGATATTCCCTGCACGGGGTGCACGGTTGACGTGAACGTCAAGTGGAGACATGAAGATGGCGACCCGCCAAACATCCGTTTCTTGCGGAGCGCCCTCTGCAGCAACAAATCGTTGCTCGGTCTCAAATGAGAGTGGGTTTTCGCATGCTTCAGGATACCAATCACCTGTAAACTCATCGTGCTCTACCTTGCCTCCTTCACGTTCAGTACGTGATGGTCGGCGACCATTTGCTCGTTCTCGACGGACAAACATCACGTGCCCATCAGCGGGTGAAACCAGAATGCCAGAATCTTGAGGTATTGGCCGATCTGGATCTCTCCAGAAGTTTGCAAAGAAAATGGCTATCATGAGGCAAAGAACGCCAAACAAGGGCAACAAGCCGTTCAACGGATCGAGATATATGCCTCCAATGAGGATTGCAATGCCCGAAAGTGCAAACGTTGCGACAGGTGCATGCCCTCCACGGGCGAGACCGGCCAAGTTGTTCCACCTCAGTTGTCAGCCCAAGGGTCGACATCGGAATTCCAAGTTTCAGCTGAAGGTGCCTCAGCTTCTTCTTCAGCAGGCGCTTCAGCCTCTTCTTCAGGAGTTTCTTCCTCAGCAACCGCTTCGGTTTCCTCGGCCGGCGCTTCTTCGACTGCACCCTCTTCAGCAGGAGCTTCCTCAACCACTGGAGATTCTTCTGCAGATTCATCTTCGATGAGGGCTTCAGCCTCTTCAACGGTCATTTCTGCAGCTCGTGCCTCGACCATTTCATCCATTCGCTCAGTAAAGGCTCTGGACATGTGCTGTGATTGTCGCTCGGCTTCAACTGCCCGCTCAATCATTTCATATCGTTCCTTGATAGCCTTGTTGAGATCTTCGAAGAGCGTCATGTGAGCAACATACCAATCGTCTCGAGCCTTCATTTCTGTAACAGCGAGTTTGAGATCGTTGTCGAGTTCTTCTGCGATTCCGAAGACCTTGCCAAGACGGTCTTTTTCACGAGAGTACTTCTCCTCCATCGTTTGGAGAGCTGGTTCAAGATGTTCGACGCGCTTGTCAGCCTTGGTCGCCTTCATTTCCAACTCACGGATACGGAAATCTTTCTCTGCAATGAGCGATTCTTGTGCTTCTCGCTCAATTTCCTTATCAATAATTTCTTTCTCAAGAACTTCAATCTCTGCTCGTGCATCCACGAGTTCCTTTTCTTGAGTTTCATAGGCTGCGAAGAGTTTCTTCAGACGGTCGGTTTCTGTGGCCAAGGCCTCTTCAAGTTGACCGATTCGAACTTCGGGGGTGAGGGTTCCTTCTTCACTCATAATTTCACCCGGAGGAATGCCTCCAATTCAACCCAGTCGCCTTTACCCTATGAAGACGACGCCTCTTTGAGGATGATTACGACCTTCTCATTCCAATGCTGGATTCGTCATCTCAAGCAATCAGACAGTGTCTGTTGCTTCGACTAAGGATCTTGCAATTGATACTTCGCCCATCGAATGACCTGCATCAGGGATGATGTGCAAAACGGAGTTGGGAAGTTGCTTATGCAATTCCCATGCACTCTTGGCTGGACAAACCATATCGTATCGACCTTGGACGATGACAGCAGGAATATGTTGAATCAACTCCGTATTGTTCAGAATGTAACTGTCTTCTACGAAAATTCCATTGATGAAGTAGTGGCATTCAATACGAGCAAATGCTACAGCGAAGTCCAAATCTTCCGCCTTTTCGAGATACTCAGGGTCTGGGAACAGTCGGCTTGTCGCCATCTCCCATCTCGTCCATTCCTTGGCAGCATTTCGTCGAATCTGGACATCCTCGCTAGTCAATCGGCTGTAGTAAGCAGGGATGAGGGCGGATTGTTCATCCGCTGGAATATGCTGTTGGTACGGTTCAAATGCATCAGGGAAGACATGGCTTGCACCATCTTGATAGAACCAATGCAGTTCCGATTTCCTGCACATGAAAATGCCTCGGAGTATGAACGAACGTACACGTTCAGGATGCGAAATTCCGTAAATCAGCGAGAGTGTTGACCCCCAAGAACCACCGAAGACATGCCATGTTTCAATATCGAAATGCTTGCGAAGAGCCTCGATATCTGAGACGAGATGCATGGTTGTGTTGTCTTCGAGATCAGCATAGGGCGTTGATTTACCACAGCCTCTCTGATCAAACTGGATAATGTTCCATTTTTGTGGATCGAAATATTGTCGATATGAGGGTTGACTTCCTCCCCCTGGTCCACCGTGGATTACGATTACTGGTATTCCTTCTGGATTGCCTGCACACTCCCAAGCAATGGTATGTCGCTCGGAAACGGATAACATTCCAGTTGCATATGCTTCGATTTTTGGATACAAGACGTCATCGATGGATTCTGACCCCATGCATCAATGGATGTGAATGAGGATGATGTTGCTTTCGATGCCTTTTTTCGGCGTATACGCTGGCATGTGCATGAAGCAAGCGACGGACGTCTTCAACGACTGGGCACATCGAGGCAAAGATGAGGGGATGGAACGCGGCCATGGCCCCGCGGTTCGGGAAATGCTCGACCTTGCTTTGGGACGTGTTCTCTCAGAGCGTGATTCATTTTCATTCGCAGATTTAGGTTGTGGAAACGGTTGGGTTGTTCGCTTGGCATCTCAACATGACAATTGTACAAAAGCCGATGGATTCGATGGTGCAGAACATATGATTGTGAAAGCAAAAACAATTGATTCGAACAATGGATACCATCTTGCACTGTTTCCACAGACGAAACCACCACAACAGTATGACCTCATCCATTCGATGGAATTCATCTATTATTTGCACGACCCGAAGCAGATGTTGCAATTGATTCATGATGAATGGTTAACTGAAGATGGTTGGGTAGTCATCGGTATCGATCACTATGCCGAGCATGAGGAAAGTCTTGGTTGGCCAGAAGCGCTCGATGTACACATGTCCACGTTCTCTGAACGTGAGTGGATTGAGATGTGGAAGGATGTTGGTTTTCGTGATGTTCACGCTTGGCGAGCCAATCAATCCTCAGATAAACCAGGCACGTTGGCCATCATTGGGAAGAAAGGTCTGCGTTAAATCCTAAGTTCATCCCTTGCGGACCACACATTCGTACATCGCCCTTGAAGAATGGGCATTTCTTACACGTATCCATGAATTCCATAGGAAGGCGCTTTGGTTCATCGATGCCGTTTGGATCTGCAGTCAAGCGTGCCATCCAATCAAGAAGGCTGCGTAATTCCGTTTCAGCTTCTTCGTACATTTCTGCAGGCATTTGTACAAGGCGCCCAGTGCTTGCAATCAACAATGCAGGAGGTCGTACGACTCTTTGCTGATCAACTGGTTTACCTTCCTCTTGGCGACGGAAGACCATCGAATAGAGGGTGAGTTGAAGGCGGTGGTTTCGTAGCATTTCTCGTTCAGAGTCATTCTGTGGTTCAAGCGAAAATGGTTCTTTCAGAGTTTCATACAATGGGTGCTCTTCCAATTTCTCCTCACGTCCACCTGAGGTTTTAATGTCCACAATCTGCAGCCAAGGTTGTTCACCTTGGACACCTGCTAAAGCAAGATCTGCTTGTCCTTCAAAGAGTATTTTCACGGAATCAATGCGTGTCACATGCGTTTGTTTGAGTGAAGTAAGAGGTGTTCGGATAAGGCCTTCAAATTCGATTTCATGGTCATAGAAGAAGGAGGCTTCTGTGCGCAACCCTTCGATTTGACAACCATTCACTTCTTCACCATCGGCCATCCTTCCAAGAGAACCGTTCGTCAACAAGGTTGCGAGTTCAAGAATTCTAGCTCGTGTTTGCTTTTGTTCGTCATCAGAGAGGCGATGCCATTCGGACTGTGATTGAAGTGCATCCTCGATTTCTTTATTCGCTAGGAGGCGATTTTCTTGGCCATTCAACCAAACAGGACTGAGATTGAAATGTTCAGCCTTGAGTGTTGCTGGATTCGCCAATCCAATCTCGACCAGTCGGTGAAACATTGAACCGAATGACGTTGCCGAAGGCCAACCAACGGCTGATCGCTCGAAATCTTCTCCACCTGATCGATCTTTCAATTCCTCTTCAGTACTGGGCCTCTCCGAAGATCTACCGACATCAAAAGGCTCACTACGCCATCCTTTCACATGCGATAACCAATATCTGCGACGACAAGAGTTGGCAGTATCCAACCCATGTGCTGTCATGCGAAGTGTTGGTGATTGACGGACGAGTTGTTGTTCTGGTTCCACAGTCTCGGCTGAATCTGATAATTTCTCTTCCATAGCCATCCAATGCGAGAGTACAGAGGTTGGGCTTTGATTTGAAAAACAAGCGGGGTGATGATACATGCGCAATTGTTGAAGCGATGAAGCCATGAATCCGCTCTCTGCAAAAAGAGCGAACGGATTGAATTCCAACACTTGTTCACCGTATTCAGTCAGCGGTTGGCCTTGTACATCGCCCTCCAGGCTCCATGCTTGTTCAGCCCCTGAATAGAGTCCCATGTATCGGAATCCATCCAACATCAAATCACCCATATTGTTTCCTTTGGATTTTATTTTCATCGTAACCATTGAATTCTCATCAATTGAGCATGGAGTATTCGGTGCGCCAACAAAGATAAGTCGGTCTTTCACTCGGGTTAAGGCTACGTAAAACTGCCGTCGTAATTCTGCCTGATTCTGAGCCTTGTTCATTTGTTCTGCCAACATCCAAAGAGCATCTTCTGGTTTATCCTTTGATTTCCAAGGCTGAATCCTTCCAGCAATAACATCGGGGGTAATCAACACGTTGTTCTGCGCTTCAATGCTTGAGCTTCTGCGACCTGCTTCAAACAACCCTGTAACGATGACAACAGGTGCTTGCAATCCCTTTGCACCATGGATGGTCATGATTTGAATCGCCCCACTCGTCGGAGTCGAACTCGCTTGTGGCCCCTTGTTTCCAAGGGTTGCAAAGGCCTTCAATTGATCCAAAATCGCTGCAGGTTCATGACCTGTGTCTGCTCCGATTTTCTGAACTAAAGCATACCACATTTCTGCAACCTGGCGCTCAGATTCGTCGGGATATGCAATCAGCAAATCACTGTAATCAAGCACCGCTTCAAACACCTCGTAGATTGCACCATGTTGAACCATTTGCGAAAATGCTGACAAAAGAGAGCCTTGCCGTGATGAAGCAAAATACTCTGATGCGTGTTGCCAATAATTGTCAACATCAGATGTTTCGAGTATCTCTTCGATTTGAATGGAAGACGCACCGATAATTGAAGAACGCAGGAATGAATGAGCGGCATGTCTTGAATTTGGTTTGGCAAGAAGTTCTAGGGCAGCCATCATGGGTTGAACAACCGGTTGTTTGAGTAATTCGCCTTGCTTATCCGCCATAACGGGCAAACCTCGCAATTGAAGACGGGCAATCAAATCTGGAATGTGCTTCCGGGAATGGACGAGAATCATGACGTCTTCTGGAGAGATTGTTTCTTCTGGCTCAATTTCGATGTATGCTGCATCTTCGGACGACCATATTCGAGTCGGTGAACCTCGAACCAATGCATCCAGCCTCGAAGCAATGAGTTCATGTTCAAGATGGCGTAAGTTCGCATTTCCTGCATCAAAGAGATTGTATCCTTCCATCAAATCCAATGGCAATTCCCCAGTGTCGTTTTGCGTTGGAAGCAACCATTCAATGACACCAGAATTGGAGGTTTCTCGGCCTGCTTCGAGAGGCTGTGCAGTCGCATGGAAATCCCCAGGGAATTGATGATGGCGGGAGTCGAATGTATCGTCAAAGATATTGTTGAGGGTATGTAACAAACCTGGAGCCGTTCGGAAATTTGTTCGGAGCTGAATGTGGCCTTCTGCTCTCTCTTGCTTGATCGTGTCTTCGATGGCCGACCCCGAATCATCGATGCCGAAGGAAACGTAATCCCAGGGTGCTGACTGTTCGTCGCGATGAAAATCTGATGCCTGAATAAACGACCCAGATTCACCTCCCGCGCCCACAGGACGAGGATCGCGACCATGCCCCTCTCGGGTAAAAGACACCAATCTCGACTCATTGCTTTCAATACTGTTCGCAATTCGAATGGATGCAACCATACGACGCATGACCGTTACCTCAGCCTGTCTGAATCGGTAGATGCTTTGCTTCATATCGCCAACAATACAGATGGTTGGATCCCACGGTCCGGCGGGTGCTGGATGTTCATCCGAGATTCCTTCTCGACGACCCCAGAGTCGCGATAGAAGACGTGCATGCTCAGGATTCGTATCTTGATATTCATCAATAATGAAGGCTCGATAACGTGCGCGAATCTGTTTCAAAAGCGCATATCGTCGTTGCAAATCAAGATGTTTCTGTTCGTCACCTTGTAGAATGGTAAGGGCTCTTCGAATGTGATCATCCGACCATGGTTCATCCCCAAGGTCATCCAACGCTTGAACAGCCTCTGCAGGATACCAATGACGAACAATCGCAGGGCAACGTGCGAGGAGCAAATCGCCAACCATTACTTGGACATCATCGAAATCGTGAGCCTCTTCCTGCGATTTCAGATGTCGAAGCAAATCTTGACAACCTGAGTGAACGAGATAGAGATCATTCAATACCTCGACTTGGAGTTCTCTCGAAACACGCAGATTTGCCTGAGGAGGTTCAGAGCTTAGTTCAAGGCCAAGCGATTCGTAATCGTAACGCTCATTCGCATCCCGATGAGCAAATGACCGTGATGGATTGAGACAATATGCAACTTTGGAGAGCATGAATACGAGTCGGCCATCCGTTGGGTCATGGATACGATCCTGCAATCGCTGTGCAGCATCTGAAGCAGCGGTTGAAATCTGAGTTTTGAGAGCCTTCTCATCCTTTCCTTTCAGTACAGAAGACCATGTCATGAGACCTGCTGGCCAACCCGCAAGCGAATTGTTCCGAGGGAAGTTCCCCCCTTTCAGGATGGTCGGTTTGACTTCGCTCAGTTGGTTGAGTGAAGTGGCAGAAGATACGACTTGGTACAACCATTGCAGGCGCTCAGTCGGTGCATCAGGGAGTGTTTCTCTTGCTAAATGTGCGAGTTGATTGAATCGGGTACTGGTTGTTTCTGTTTGTGCCGGTGCAACAAAAATCGAGTGATATTGAAGGAAAACATCGACCCATTCATTGAGTATCTGATGGACATCCTCAACTACAGGGTCAATCAAGTGATGGCATTCCTGCAATATCATGTCCTCAATCAAGCGATCATCAGGAGGATTTGTTCCGTCCCAAGGCAAGTTTGCGCGTATTGAACGTGAGCGAAGGCGGCGTTTTGATTCCTCAACGAAGAGGGACGACTCGAGAAGGCCTTGCAACACAGTTTGGGCGCTCTGTTGACCTCCAAGTCGTATCGCTAGCCGGTTTCGAGCAGCAATAAATTCGTCAACAGATTGAAGCATTCCTGCCTCGATCGCATCTCGGGCGTTACGAATCCTCCATGCCGCATTAAGCGCTTGACTGCGCAAAAGTGGTGCTTTTTCCTCAGGTAATTGTTCTCGACTCAGGTGAATGGCAACCAGATCAATGTGAGGGGCAAGAATCTCTGAAAGAAATGCGTCAATTGTCGAAATTGGTGCTGCTTCAAGCAGCGACATCAGCATTGAAACGTCGCCTTGATGACGAAGTCTAGGGTCATGGACACCCATACGGTCTTGTTCTTTGACAGGATTTGCACGTAGGCATTGAATTCGTTGACGGATTCGTGAACGTAGTTCTGAAGCGGCCTTCCTGGTGAAGGTAATGGCTACAATCTCTTGTGGCAAGAGTCCTTTCCATTCGTTCAACGGAGTTCGATCACGCTTTGCTGCCAACACTTTTCCTGAACCAAATGGTTCCTGTCGAATTGGTGGCGGCAAAACATACGTAGCACGTTGTTCAGCAGAAAGAAGATGTTGTACATAGCGTTCTGCCATCACAGTCGTTTTCCCTGTACCAGCTCCAGCATCCAACGCAATGTGTTGGTCTAAATTCAAACCTAATCGCTGGCTACGGTTGAATGAAATCATTTCAACTCACCTCCAATCGATGCTGATGGACAGGCACTTGCAAGGGAACAATAGGAACAATGGGATCCTGGTGTGGGATGGTTCCATCCTAGGGCGCTTGCGTCTCGCGCTCGCAACGCAGCGGTAATTCGGGAGCTCATCCATGCTCGGAAACTGTTGCTTTGCGGACTGGAATCCTCATTCGGAATCCGGAAATGGTTGCCAGAAAAAGTGGTGGTTGTGCCAAGATTGAGGTGTGAGGTGAGGGAATGAAAACTTGGATCCATCTCAACAAAGTGCTCTGTATCATCGCCAACCTCAGAAATTCCAACGCCGACAACCCGGTCTCCGGGATGTGCGATTTCCCAGGCGCGTGCATACATCGCAAGTTGAATCTCTTTGAACAATCCAGAGGTGTGACGTGCTCCCGTTTGCCCGAGTTTCGGCCCTTCAATCGTTTTGATGTCTCGAATGATGATGAACCGTTTCGCTGGAGGTTCTTCACCACTAAAGATGAGTGGAAGTAGTTCCGCATCCTCTGCATACAGGCCTTTTTCATTCAACTGTTCCAACTCGTCAACTGAGAGAAGAAGATGGTCAACCCGGTCAATGCGGCCTCGAACATTGATGGTAGAAGAGGTCATCGAATCATCGAACCCTTCGATTTCAACATAATGTTCGCCCGAATGTTGAAGCGCCCATTCGCTCGCTATTGGACCTGAAGATGTCAGACTTAAATCCGAAAGAAGAAGACGGCCTAGTCGTCCACGAATAGGCAATGTTTTGGTTCCATCAATCCACGCAATCCAATCCTCAGGCAAGCATCCGATGAGATCGTTGCAACGATGAACAGAAACGGCATTGGTTCTCGCTAACCATGGAGCAATCTCAGACAGTCGCCCGAGTAGACTTTCCCAAATTTCACTCTCTGAAAGTGGTATGCCAACATGCATTGGGATCCCTTCTGAACGTGGCTGGCCTCCGACCTCTATCCCCAACATCGTCATAAGATGCTCCTCAATGAAGTGAATCAGTGTACCTTTTGCAAGAGGGGCGATGTCCTCAGAGGGTTCAGGAATTGATTCTGTCGCATCTAATATTTGTTCAGTCCAAGCCTGACGAGGACAAAGAAACCACGGACTTAATCGACTTGTTGACCAAACCTTTCCATCATCATCATCCCTTGTTCGGGTAGAAAGAATAGCGTTGAGGCTCTCAGAATCGTACTGAGGTGGAGGCAATGGCCTCGGATCGATGGAAGGACCTCTCGAAATTCCATTCCTTTTGTAGCCTAAATGTGGATAGGTGGGGGCGAATCTGCCTCCTACAACATTCGCCTGGGAGACGGTGGGTTGGATAATGAGATTCGTTGTTGTGAGCAAATTTTCACGGGTTGACCAGCCCATCGTACTTCCATTTTCCAACGGTTTGAATTTTGGTTGACGGCGAAATCGATCAAGATGAATTTCGCGTTCATGGCGGGTTGCAATTGAATTGGATGATTGGACAACCGTGTTTGCTTGACGCATTGATTTGAGTTCAAGTCCCGCCTGCTGTTGTTGATCTCGAAGGGTACGTTCTGCTCGTTGGAGTGAAACCTCGGTACCATTCATCGAAAGCATTGAACTTCGATAGGTTACAACATTTCCGTCCTCGCGGGTCATCATCGACCACCCAGCACCATCTGAAATCGAAGGCTGAATAAAGTCAGGTGCTTTCCTTAACTCTCTCAAATTCCCACTTAATTCGGCCATTGAAAGATACTCTGCGACCGGTGTTGAATTTCCGGCTGCTTCATCATGTTCGGTATCAAAAAGAATTGCTTGTCGACTCGTACTGAGTAAGGATTTGAAGAGATGGCGAGCACGTCGAATCGGTAAATCTCCGTCCGTTAATCCCAATTCAACGCGGACGAAATCATCAATCCAAGGAATCCGTTCAGGCTTCATCGACCATGATTCCGCATCGAGACCAACAAACATCGTGACGTCCGATACCATTCCGTATGCTTCAACAGGCGTGCAAATTTTCACATCAGGATGGTCAACACGATTCATGGGAGCCTTGGTCTGTTCAGAGGCGAGACGACATAAATCTACAAATTCGATACTTGAATCATGTTGAAGCAATGAATCAATCGACTGAATCCAGTGTTGTACTGCTCCAACCGAAGCGTCATACTGTTTGGTTCGTCCAAACAATTCCTCCCAGTCGCATGCTTGCAGAATCAAAGTAAGAACGTCCCTAGGAATTTTGCTTGCTTTGGGCAAAGGAAGCGTTGCTTTCGATGAGGTTCCGATGCACTCTGTTCCGAGATACTTGCATTCCTGTTCATTCAAGAGGGCTGACCAAGAAGTAGCAAGGCAGTGCAGCCACCATTGGGTTTCCTCGAGGGCGCGCGATTCTTCCATTCGCCGATACTCATCCATCGAATAGGGGGTTGCAACGGACAAAGATCCAAGCCAGCGTTGTAATGCTCCCTTTCCACCAAGGACGTGGAAGCTCCGCCCAATGTTTTCTAGTACATCCAAATGTGGCCTGGGTCGCCAATCCTTTGCAATAGGGTGTTCAAGGTCTGAAAACATCTTCTCCAAAATAGGGAATGCGCGAGATTGAACAAGGTCGAACAACCTCGTTGCAGACCATGCATCTTGACCTCGAGATATCGATAAAAACCGTAAGATTGCTTGAACTGCTGAAGTGTTTCCCACAACATCCACATGTGTATTGCATGTCATGCCAATCTGACCCAAACGTCGGATCCAATCGACGTGCCTGTTCTTGTCTGCATCGACAAGCAATACAGTTCCTCCAGAGTGAACCTTGTACAACTGTAAAGCAGAAATTGCAGCATCCATCACCTGTGTGGCTCGGTCAAAACTGAGGATGTGAATGCCGTCTGTCGGGTAATCGTCTAGCTTTGGTTGTGCGTTATTGATGTGGTGTGCTGGAAGCCATAATGGAAGTTTTTCTTCCTCAACAATCGGTTTGATTTCATCGTCGACATAAGCGCCATGATAGCCGAGACGGAAAGAACCGGTAACACAAACGTGGTGAATTGGACAGCGAGATGATAGTGCCTTCAAGAAACGCTTCTCGTTCTCAGAAAAGTCCGGTAGATGGTTGAGTAACACGATTCCGGAAATGGTTCCGATTGTATACGGATTTGGACTCTCTGTATCCAAGAGGTGAGAGCAAAGTCGAGACGTTAAGTGGTGTTCGTGAAGGAAATCTTCTTTCTCAAATGTAGAGAGAATTCGGTCTGCTTCGTATGCCCCCGGATCCCCTTCCCATTTCGAGAGGATTTGGTGGTCTGTTGCATACAAATGTAGCTTAAGCAGTCGTTCAGATTTTGAAAGTGTCCAGGGACGGGTGATGTCTGGATGGAGTCGCGGGAAACGGTGATCCAATGCCGCAGAGACAAATTTTTCATGCGTCTGAACAAGACCAATTGATGTTCGAGGAATCAAGACTGGAAGTCGATAATCGATGGCAAGGGCTTTCATGAGGCGTTGCAGTGTCGTATGTCTACTCGAATCGACAGTACCTGTTTTCTCAAGTATAGACTCGATTGAGTTTGACCGTGTTACCTCATTGGGATAGATGATCAGAATGTCATCTCTGCCGTTTGCGATACTCTCAGACAACCAAGTAGGAACGATGGTGCTTGGAGGACAGGATTCCAATGTAATGTTCACTGTTCTATCCCCCACTTCTCAGAAGAAGAGTCGACGGTATAAAAGTAAACGGACGCGCATTTTGTTATTTTTCCGTTCAAAGGAGTGATTTGGATTTATTCTTCCCGATTTGTCGGATAATCGAATTTGTAACATGAATTGTTCATGTTTTACCGAATATCCAACATGAATGCGCAGATTTAAATAGTTCGCAGGGCATGTGTATACTCCGGCGTGTCGGTCTGCCCCTCCCACCTACCTACCCAAACGAGGAGGCTGACTTAATCATGTTGGTGCAAATCAGAACATGGAGGAAGAAAATTGACAGAAAACTGCGAAGAATGTGGAAGTAATGACTTGAATGTGGACATCGCGCGAGGTGAGGTCGCCTGCAATGATTGTGGCCTCGTTATCGCCGATCATGCGTCGGCAACTGAAAATGACAACGCTGGCACAATGTGGGGTGAGAACGGATTCAACACGCCGACCAAGGATGAGTCGAAAATTAAGACGGGTTCCAAAGGAAACGGACTCGGTTCATACATTGGTAAGCCAGGTGAAGCGAAAGGCAAGTGGAAAATCCTAAGCAACCTGAACAACCAGGGCATCAAGGATATGCATCCGATGGCTCAAGCCACGATGGATGCTGCAAAAGAGTTGGCTGGTAAGGACAACGCAATGAAGGCGAAGAAGGTCATCACACTGGCGACAGTTCCGCTCAAAGGAGCTGAAGCAAAGGCTCTCAAGCACGTTGCATCGGAGGAGGAAATCATCCTTCCAAAGAACTCCGTATGTCGAAAGAAAACCCGTGGAGGCAGCACCCAGAACAACGAGCGATTGCTTGCTTTGGCCTGTTTGCGAGCCCACCAAGAGCGAACTGGAAAGGTGAACATCGATTGGCCTCAGATGGTCGAAGGCACTGGTTTGACGTTGAAACAAGTCGTCGACGCTGCAAAAGTCGTCATGAAGTACCTCAACCTATGTGAAAAGGCCAAACTCATTGAAGAGCGAGCCGACCGTCGAACCGTTCAATTTGAGTTGCGAAACACCGAAATCGAAAACACCACTGCCCGACTTAAGCAACTTCTTGACGGGCTCGATGAATCCCTGAAATCCCAAATCATGGACGACTACAAACAGCGACTGTTTCGCTTAGGTGAGCCAACGTTGGGCGGCTCTCCGTTCTCGCAAGAGAACATCGAAGCAAAGGTTCTCTGTGCAATTCTCTTTCAGATTTCTTGTGAGGCCTTCGGTGTTGAACAAGGTCGACTCGAGAACATTGCCCAAGCGATTGGCCGATGTCGTAACACCATCAAGAATCGACTCAAGGCACTCCTCAAGAAGGTCGCCTCAGGCGAAATTGTTGACTATGGTGTTCTGCAGAAGGAGTATTGAATCAGACATAGGATTCCCTCATAAGGGGGTTGCCTGTGCGAGAATTCATGTCTCGTATTCCTGCTGTTGCGCTGTCCATGATCATCTTGGCATGCCTCATTCCATCTGCAAGCTCTGCAGAGGTTGAAGAGTTGGACTCTGGGCTGCTGCTCGGTGGACTGTATGGTATGGCCAACGAGTCTATCGCAGTGAACAGTTCGTTTGATGACTTGCCCGCAATCGTCGAAGATTACACGGCTACGTGGTGTTCAAACTGCGTGGATGTTGAGGAAGCTATGGAAGAGGTAGCACTGAGTGTCAACATGCAAATCTATGCAGTACATCGAAACATCTACGACCCAGAAGATCCGCTTGGTTCCGAATCTGTTGATCAATGGTTCCGCGACCGATACGGTGAATTCACCCCTTGGGCGCCACCAATTGCAGGATTCAATGGCCTCCACGCCATCACTGGGAGCAAACCTGTTGGAGATTCTCTCGTCGCTGATTACACCGATTTAGCACAGCGCCCAAACGATGCTGGAGCTGGGGCGATGTCGATGATTTGGGCACCTACTGGCACAAACTCAGGAACGATCACCTGGACGTTCAACCATTCTACAGACAAAGTCTACAATGTCTCAGTTTGGATGGTTGAGACCGTTGCCTACTTCCCTGAAGGCACAAACAATCAGCAGTACTATCCTCACGTACTAAGAGAAATTATTGACGTCGGTGTTGTCGATTCTACCGGCTTCTCAACAGGGACGATGAGCGTCACCTATGCGGATGCTTATGATGATCAGGATCTCGAAGTGCATCTCGTTTTCGAAGAATACATTGAACCGGTTCTCGTTGAAGACGACCCACAACCAGAACCTGATACAGAGGATGCACCATTCCTTTCGATGTCGTTGACCGTACTTTCACTTCTCGCTGTGGCATTGCACCGCAACGATCAGTAGAAGTCAACCATGTTGGCATGCAAACGTGCATCAACCTCAGGCATTCGGTCTGGTGGGCGTCCAACTTCAATAAAGCGAAGGACGTAATCATCAATATTGGCAAAGCCAAATTCCTCCGTCATCGGCTCCATCAACTCTCGAAGAGCCTGTCTGGGATCTGCAATTGGGAAATCTCGCCGGATGTAGACTTGATTCAATTGTCGATACCTGGCATGTCGATATCCAAGAATTTCGAGAATCCGACGTAATGCATCTTCTTCTTGAGCCGATCGGATGGTTAGTCGCAAGCGACATCCCTGCATGCGGAACAAGCCGCGTATGCCTCCCAATTCGACTTGGTGTCCAATCGGTTGCAATGATAATGCCTCCCAAACAAGTGGCATCGTATGATACCAACGATGAAACTGATCTTCGCCAACATGATTCCGTTCTTCGTCATCATCTCTGCGACCTTCAACGAGATTTCGATACTCAATGACGTTACCACGAAGATTTTGGAAGCGGCGGTTTTCTCTCTGAAGATAGAACACGCCTTCCTGGATTCTGTCATTATCAAAATCGAGTTCAAAATCAAACGCCGGATTGAGGTGGCCAGGTTGATCGTAACTTGCATCGCGAAGCGGGCGTCTTCTCCAATCTTCAACGATGGCCTCATCGTTCATCAGTTCAAGAGAATCTAGGTCAATCCGGTCAGGCCCTTCTTCTTCGTGGTAAAAAGCAGGGTGGAAGGGGAACCGATATCCGCCATCGCGTGCGTTGTAGAACGTTTGTGGGTCGACCCCAGTATCCTTTTGTGGGTTGCCAATAGGCGGCTGTGTCATCAGATGCATTTGGAGACTGTTGACTCGTTTTCCAGTAGTAACGTCCGAGAGAAGAGAGAGAACGACGATTGCAATGGTATCGCCAATCGGTATGTCTCGGTGATATTTACCGGTGTGAATGCAAATGGAGTGACGTTGCGTCCTCGTTTTTCCAACACCGTGAATTTTGAAAGGAGCGTTGTGAGCTCCCCTGCTGATCCGGATTTCATAAAAATGCCCAAGCATTCCTCGCACAAGCAATCGATCCCTGTGAACCCAGGTATCATTCGGAAACTGTTCAAGAACTCCCCTGAGGAATTGCATCGAGCGTCGGAAAGGAACATCTGCAGTCTCTGCATTTTCATATGGTGCTGTCCAATTCATCTGTGTGGCAATCAGCCATTCACCTTCTTTTGATGCATGAGGTGATGAGCCCCACGAAACCAATCCAGCTAGCAAGCCTGGATTGAATGGAATTGGCGCACGGCGGACGCTTCCATTTTTGGCAAGGGTTCGAAAACAGAGAACACCTTTCGAGTTCACCATGAAGGGGAAGCTGACATTCGAGTGACCGGCTTGGCTATTCACTTCAGCCCAGCGTTGAGCCCAAGGCCACTTTGAAGGCAAAAGTGTCTTGTTCTCTCCATTACGAATGAAGCGTCGAGCGAACTTGAGCCTCTGGCGAGGGCGGCGTCCTGAGAGGCGACTCATCAATTCATATGAGCACGTTTGTTCCATTGGGATCGTTGATTTCTTCTTCCGCCGTTCGTTTTGATCCAAGAGAAACGAGGTTTGTGCAAAGGCGTCGAAGGGCGTCAGGAGCTCACGTTCAATTTGCCCAAACAGTCGATGGAAACGATGCATGTATCGTTGCGGACGCCCGTGCAAATCGATTGTCTGATACAACCCGCTGAGTGCTAGGAACAGTTTGGTCAAGTCCCAGCCTTTACGCTCTTGAACATTCATGAGAAGAAGAAGATACTGTTCGGTTGGAACTCTCGCCTCATGAGAACGTCCATCAACCCACATTCTTCCATCAACAAAGGAAAGAATTGTTCCATCCGACATGATGAAACCTTCTTCTAGCCGTTCTTTTTCATATCCAGAAATACCACTACCGTTTTCGAGTTTTTCGATGAAGATTCTTTCCTCCTCTTCTGGGAAAGGAGACATTCGAACCGGATCTATTTCTGGGTCATCAAGTCGTGCCCAATCAACATCGGGCGTATGCAACATAAAACGTTCAAGATTTGCCCATCGTTTACGCAGTGAACGAACCGGGCCGCCTAAAACATCAGCCATTCGCTGATGCACTTCCAAAGGCAGCGATGGCGCCCATTTGGTCTCTTCAGTTAACTCAACGCAGCGGATGCAGATTGAACAATTTGTTTCGATTTTTTCATTTTGGCAGATGCCACAGGCTTCCCCAATCATACAAATTTTGTCTGTCGAGGTGTTAAAAAGTTTCAACCAAGGTTCGACAACACTTCGATAACGTTCTTGACATCTTCATCTGTAATATGGAGATGTGTAACAATTCGGCAATGTGTAGGTGAAATATCGAACATATCGACACCTGCTTTCGACATAATCTGAGAGACTTCATTTGCAGAATGGTTGTCTGAGGAGAAGTAAACCATATTGGTCTGCACTGCATCAATATCAACTGAAACATGATCCATTTCATCAATTGCTTGAGCGATGGTTCTGGCCCTACGGTGGTCGTCTTCCATTCGTTGAATGTTGTTTTCAAGAGCATAAATTCCAGCCGCAGCAAGAATACCAGATTGGCGCATTCCACCACCAAACATCTTTCGCCAACGATGAGCTTGTTCGATGAATGCTTCTGAACCGACAAGGACTGAACCTACGGGAGCCCCCAAACCCTTCGACAAACAAATGGAAACAGAATCATAATCACGAGCCATCCGAGAGAGCGGTGTCTTTGTTGCAACTGAAGCATTGAAGATACGAGCCCCATCGATATGCGTTCCACAATTCTTCGCTTTGGAAACCGAAGCAATGGCATCAAGGACATCCTGTTCGTAACACGTTCCTCCGCCACGGTTTGCTGTGTTCTCTACACAAACGAGGCTTCCATCTGGATAATGCGATTGTGAACCTTTCTGTTTTCGAATGGATTGTTCCACAAGGTCTGGAGTAAGTAGCCCATTGACACCCTGTGGAAGGGCGATACTCGAGCCGCATAATGCAGCATATCCTCCCCCCTCATACAAGTAGATGTGACTGTAACGCTCGGTGATAATTTCGTCCCCTGGAACTGTGTGGGTTTTCAATGCCACAGCGTTTGACATGGTTCCTGATGGAACAAACAAACCTGCTTCCTTGCCACAAAGCTCAGCAACCATCGATTCGAGTTGCTGAACAGTAGGATCGTCACCGAGAACGTCATCTCCAACTTCTGCTTTTGCCATGGCTTCTCGCATGCCAATGGTAGGTTGGGTGACAGTATCCGAACGCAAGTCAATCCGATTGGAGTTGATGTCTCGCATGGTTCTTCCACCTCGTTGCCCATGTTCAAAGAATCGTCTTAGAGAAGTTTCAATTCTCCCGTCAAAAGATCGAGTTTCTCATTGTCATCAGGGCCTAATGCAAGGACGGTTAGAGATCCTGCTGGAATCTGAGTATGGCCAGCATCGTGAATCTTTGATGTGAGCACTTGGTGCTTCTTCGCTTGCTGTTCGAGTTGCTCCATATGCCGTGCGTCATCAGCCTTCACACAGATTTTTTTCTGGCCGGTGGCAAGCCAAGCATCGAGGAGTTCTGGTCGATGTTCGCCAGATTTGAGTGTTGCTTTCACAGCCGCATGGCCGACTTGAGCTGCAATCTTTCCCTTACCCATTTTCAGGTCATGATTGATGACGAAAACCATCTTCAGTGATTGGTTCCGATGGATGTACCGCTCAAATTTTGGTGCGGTAATGCGATGAATGAAACTACGGAAACCCATCGTATTCCTCCTCATTCGTATGCTTTCAGATTTCGAAACAGGGCGTCCATGGTATGTCGCGGACCTGGCCCAACGCCAAGGACGGTGACTGTTCCTGGAGCAACTTCTGTTAAACCGGCATCCTTGATGACAGCGAATGGGAGCGATGCTTCTTGAACACGTTCAAGATAAAATTCCAATTCGTCCTCATCCTCGACAGCAAGACAAACCTTGCGTGAAGCGGACTCAGCCCAGCGTTGAACCATTCTCGAATGTGTTTTCTTCGCTTGCTGCAATGAGCCTACGGCAGCATGAGCACACTGTACGGCAAGTTTTCCAGGCGAGAGTTGAAGATCAACCCGACAAAGGAATGCCATTGTAGGTGGATCAGAAAGTGCTGACATGCTCATTCTCCTGTTGGACGAGCCGGTCTTGTGGTTGATTCATCGAAAGGAGTCGTTCAAACCATTGCCCAAACCATACAGCAAAGAAGACATTGCCGAGGAAATGAAGAACATCGTAAAGCAATCCGTTGGCGATGTAAAGACCGAACTCGATCATTGACATGCCCGAATCGAGTATCGATATGGAAACAACGATGCTGAAGATTGGAACGCTCCACAAGGAAGCGAAGGCAAGTCGATTCAACAAGAGTTTACCTTCCACATCATGGACTTTTACAACCGATGCAACGGTTGCAACTGAAGCCCATCCGATGATTTGGAAGAGGCTCCACCAGCCATGTCCGAGCACCGCGTTGCTTGCGAGTGTGACGAGGATAGCGAAGGAAATTCCTCGCTGAACACCAAACTTAGAACCAATCATAACGGCCATGATGGTAACGGGCATCACGTTTGGAATGAAACTCATTGCAATGCGTGAAACGGATGCGAGTCCAACGAACAAAAACAACGGCCAGAGCCATGTTTCAGACTTCTGTTGTGGTTTCACCAACAACCAAATTGCAACGGCGAAGAGTACGGCATTCAGCAGCCCCATCGCAAACGGTGAGACGGTAGGCCCATGGGTGCCTATTGCGCTCAACATGTTCTGTCCACCCAGCGGCAAGCCTTGAGTGTTACCGCTCAGACTGGTCGCCACTCTACAATTGAGTCAGTATTGAGTTGTGCATCTTCCATTCCAATTGGCGCCCAGTTCCCGTCGATGGTGAACTCCCACCCATCACCAACACTTCCATTGAATGAGACAAGGTAAGCTCCGAGATACTGTTGTTCGATTTCTGTGGTAATGTCCAACAACTCGCACGCTAACTCGGTTAATTCGTAAACGGTATCTTGCGGTTCCAATCCTCCAATCACATGCTCCTTACCATCAATTTCGAACACGATGACTTGCGTTTCTTTCCATTCATCTGGCCACGATGCGTCCCATTCCACACTCTGTTCAAATGCTGTCTGTTCAGCGAGTTTTACCGAGAGTTCTGGCACGACCGCTATTGCAACAACAAGGAGAAAGGCGGATCCAGTCTTTGCGAATTGTTGCCAATTTTTTATTGCAAAAGAGGTGCAGGTGAGAAGGAAAAACAGGAGAATGGACAAGTAATGAAGCAAGCCAACAGCATCAATATCTGATGGCTCTGAAGAGGATTCAGTCGTCGCTTGATATTGAACGGAAAGTATCCCCGCATCGTTCCCTAAAGCGATAATTCCGGAACCGAAACCCGGTGCAGCAGTTCCATACGTGTCGAATACGGTCGTTTCATACCGAACCAATGAGGTTTCATTAAAGACGCCCCAGCCACCACTGGGTGTGTTTGATGGCGCCCAAACCTCGACATCCGAATCAACAATCCGTAGAGCCAATTCACCATTGGAATGAAACGGCTCAATCGAATCAACTGAGCATGATTGAGCGTCGCAAGAAATGGAAATCCATTCATCACTGGTCGCAGCATAAATGCGGTCATTGTGAAAAAGTGGCATGGCTGGTGAAGCGCCCATAATTCCAATGTTTGAGCCATTCAGATACATTGTCGAACCTTGCGAGGTTTGAAGATGAACGAACAAGCCATGTCGTGTATCCAATGGAGCATGCCGAATTTTTCCTTCACCAAGGTACGTGCTTGATACGATTCCATTACGATCGACTTCGTGAAGATAACCAAATTCATCACCATAGACATAGCCTTTCTCAGTGATGGTGACGCCGTTCCTCCAACCGATGTTCCCGGTGTCAACATCCAGCAATTCAGTTCCATCTGCAAGACAGAAACTTGAGAGTCCGGTGCGCGTTGGTACGATCACTCGATCTTCTTCGAGAGCCATTTTTCCGGTTATGCCAAGAAGTTCGACTTCGGTTTGATTTTGCCAAACAATTGAACCATTTGTTGGCGAGTGAGCTGTGATTTTACCATCCGTCCAACCAACGAGCAGGAGATCGTTCCATGTTCCACAAGCACCAGAACCCCCTTTGACGAACAGGAGGGGAGCCATGTCGTGCTGAAGTGATGTTTGTGAGGTATATCTCCACATCTCGCTGCCAGTTTCAACCTCAAATGCTGCAACAATCGGTCGTTCCTCGCCAGTCCAAAATCCAGAGGTTCGCACGAAGATCGTATCCTCCACAATGAGTGATTGTGTTGAAATGTAACCAGACTCAAATTCATGTGTCCATGAGGATTCTGATGAAGCCTGAGCAAGTGGAGTCATGAGCAATGCAAGGAGAAGAAGGGCGAGTCTCATCATGAATGCCTCTGGATCATTGTCCGAAGGACTGCACTCACTTCTTTCCCGTCGACACCAGGACAAGCCCCCATTACAACGCCCATGAGCGGCCCCATTGCCCCCATTCCTCGTTCTTTCACGAAGTCGATACGTTCCAAGACGATGTTCTCGACAATTGATTCAAGGTCACCAACATCGGCTGGGACAAGGTCGTTCTCTTGTGCAAAGGTTAGGATTTCTTCGACTGTGAGATGACGGGCATGAGCAAAGTGCTCAACAACTTGTTCGATACCTTCGCGTGTAATGCCACCTTCCTCGCGAACCGAGAGGATTTGAGACAAGACGGCTGGTTGAACCGATTCGTGTTCGAGGAGCAATGTACCCCAGGCCTTGCTCTTCGATTCATGATGATCGAAAAATGCATCATCGAGTTCTCGTGAAAGCAGTTGTTTGCATTGATCCTCTGAAAGTTCAGTCTGAGCAAGTCGCTTCATTCGCTCATCTTGACGCATTGGCAGATGTTCCATGATGTGCTGCCAGTGCTTTGCATCGATGGAGATTGTTGGTACATCCGTTTCAGGATACATACGTGCACCACCCGGTAGAGGACGCATGGGTGTAGTCGTTCCATCATCGGGAGCTCCTTTCTTGACGACGACATTTCGAACCTCTTGGGGAATTCGATGGAACGCCAATCGTGCACGCCGTCCAACCGATTCAAGTGCAAGACGCGCTTGCCAAGTTGGAGCAAGACAGAGCACAAATGCATCGCTTGCTTCAAGCCTCAATTCGTTACGAACATTCTCGACATGGTCTTGTTCGATGCCGTACGCAGGAAGTTCATCAGAATGAAAAACACCACGAACGCCCGCAAGTTTTGCAGCCCCTGCTAATTCACGACCAAGACGAGGAAGTTGGGCGCCATCAACATCAAGTGTTTTGGAACCGATTTTCCCATTGAAGCCTTTCAGAGGAAGGGCGAGCATTGTGTAGCCTTTTGCGAGACCTTCCACAACCATTCGGCTTTCACACGATTCGAATGAAGAAGTGACATCAGTAAATTCGAGAGGAAGGTGCTTCGCTACAACTTCTGCTACGTTGGCTTCAATCTGATCATCGCGAAGGTCTCGATTCGGTGGTAAAGAGGGTAATCCAAGCGATGAACGAAGCTCATTTGCGAGTCGATACATGTGGACTTGTCGAACCATCTCCAAACGCACGATTCGAGGAATCCATGCAAGATCTTGGCAACCTTTGATTTCAACTCGATCGCCACATGCAACGCTTACATTCAGATCCTGACGAATGGAGCCAAGTCCACGACGTACACGACGAGTATCTCGCAATGTCCGTCCGAGAGCCATAGCCGTCTCTTTTGCGTGTTCTGGCGATTGGATATCTGGTGACGTTGCAATCTCAATCAAGGGAACACCTAGACGATCGAGATTGTAGATGACCTGTTCGCCGTGGTCGGTTGAAACACTGTCAAGTTTGCGAGCACTGTCCTCTTCCAAACAGAGAACATCGATTCCAACATCGCCTGTTTCAGTTTTGAGTTTGCCATCGGTTGAAATGAGTGAGGTGCGCTGGAACCCGCTTGTGTTTGAACCGTCAACAACGGTTTTTCGCATGGTTTGGACTGCCCCGACAGGCTTCGCTTCAAGCATTGCTGAAACGGTAAGTGCTACATCAAGCGCATCAGAATCATGTGTGAGTGGTGGACTTTCATCCAGTTCAATCAAACCAGAATTCGGCGATTGGATGTAGACAAACGATCGATTTCGTTGCTTTTCAAAACGGGCAGCGACATCGACTTTACCTCCTTCTCCACTCGCAAGACGAAGTTTGCGGGCATAGCGTGGCCAATCGTTTGGAACCGTATCGATGGTCACATCAAAAAGCATGGACGGTTGACGTGAATGGAGTTTGCCAGTTGCAAGTTGCTGATGAACTTCAATACCGCACATGAATCCCAATTGTTCAGTATCGAAGGTCGATGCATCGGTCACATCACCCTCAGGTTCCTGGAGAGCGACATCTGCCATGAACGCTCCACGCATCACCCCTTCAAGAGATGATTGCTCGCATCTAAACAATTTGCAAGGTATCGTAGCCCGTTGGTCGCATCAACCGGCCGTTTTGATTGAGTTTGTCAATGACTTCTTCGGCCTTATCTCTCGATATGTCAAGGCGTTCTGCTTCATTCAGAACATCAACAAGCTGTGCAAATCCTTCACCATTCGCAGACAGACGCTCAACAATATCAAGGATGGTGCGCTCTGCATGGCGAGCCTTACCTTTCTGATTGGAAGCGATGGCCGTTTCATCAAAGTTCTCTCCCATGAGATCATAACGCCAAGTCTTGGTGAGACGAACGGCTCTCTCTGCATCTTGAATATTGGCCGTTTCAGAAAGTCGAATTCTGGCACTTGCTTCCGCAAGTCTGGCGAGTGCTTCGAGAGCACGTGCGGTAATGGCAACTGAATCTTGAAATTCGCCGGATTGTTTCCGGGTTGAAACATAGTAATCGATGATGTGTTTCTTTGCTTCTTCATCCAAATTCGGATGAACGGTTCTTTTCGCATAAGCGACGTATTTGCGAATGAATTCCCGGTGGAGGTGCCCATCAGTGTGGCTTGGTTTCGTCATGACAGAACTCAGTTTTCGTGGGTCTGGCCTTGACCCTTCATTGACCAGAAGTTCGCTTGTACCGGAAAGTCTGTTATCGACGATGTGTCCTGCAATTTTTGCATCCTTGT
>JAPOIF010000004.1:33076-35017 GCA_029979085.1 Methanobacteriota archaeon
GACCCTTCATTGACCAGAAGTTCGCTTGTACCGGAAAGTCTGTTATCGACGATGTGTCCTGCAATTTTTGCATCCTTGTCTTCGGAAGGTTCGTCCGTCAACAGCCAGATGACGTCGAAACGTGAGATGAGTGGCGGAGCGAGATTGATTTGTCCTGTAAATGGCACTTCAGATACGGGTTGAAATCGTCCAGCCTTCGGGTTAGCAGCTGCCAAAACAGCGCAACGGGTTCGAAGACTTGCATTGATTCCAGCCTTTGAAATCGAGATTGTCTGTTGTTCCATCGCTTCGTGCATACTCGACCGATCGGCCTGATTCATCTTATCGAATTCGTCAATCGCAGCAAGACCCTGGTCGGCAAGAACAAGTGCCCCAGCCTCAAGTGTCCATCTTCCATCAGCACCTGCATCTTGAACGGCTGCAGCAGTCAGACCTGCTGCAGATGCAGACATACCTGAAGTGAACCGCCCTCGGGGAGAAATGTTCCCCATGTAAGCGAGAAGTTGCGACTTTGCAACCCCTGGATCGCCCATGAGAAGAATGTGGATGTCACCGCGGTTTCTGGTTCCGTCGGGGTTGAGCCGTGCAACACCTCCAAACAACTGAAGCATCAGCGTTTCCTTGATTTTCTCCATACCAAAAATCGAGGGGGCAATCGATTCCGAAATGCGTTTGTAAACGTCTTGGTCAGCAGCAAATGAACGAATTTCTGCTTCTTCCTCATCGCTTACGACAATCTCTTCAAGAGCGAGATTTTGTCGCTCAAGGGATTGAACTCGCATGAAAATATCAAACACTGGGGTGTCTTTTCCAAACTTACGTTGCGAGCGAATGAACAAAACGCCATTGGCCTTGACGCGATCACCTGGATTGACTTTTCCTGTGAGATCGTGTTCTGCAATGCACGAGATTCGCTCGGGTTGAACGCCACCACGAACCTGCTCTGGTAATTCTTGCAACTCAATGAATTGGGAGTTGGTCAGTGTTGAACGTTCTTGGAGCAAATGGAATCGAGTTTGACGGTTGGTAAGGCCGCATCCTCCATCGATTTGCGAACATTCCATCGGGTTGATCAATTCCTGTTCATTTGGTTGTTGGATGGTGATGAGGTGCTCACAAGCTACACATTTGAAGGTTGCAGAATACATCCTTGGACGAACGCCAGAAATTTTCGTAACGACTGCATCAATGGAAATCATCAGACCAATATCATCTGAACGTAACTGTGAAACCGTTCGAACCTGATCGCTTGGGAGATGGACGATTCGAACCCATGGATTCACCGTTCCGAATCCCACATCAGCAAGTAATTCTCTGAGTGCACGGTTTGATGCGTCGTCATGAAGATCTGGTTGTTCAAGGATGCTTTGAGCAAAGGTCGGATCAAATCCTTCAATCGTTCGATACGAAACCTCAAGACTCTGAACATCTGGCCAGAGTTGGGCAATATTATGCACGTCTTCGGTAAAGTGAGAGTGAAGCAGAGTCGACCATCGAGCTGTCAAATCAAAGTCCTGAATCATACTCACATCACACCAAGGAGTTCTACATGGATGGCCACCGTTCTTAATGGTTCCATCCCAACTTCTGCTCCCCCTCATTTCCACTGGAGAAACAGGTGTATTCATGCCATCTTTTGCGTTCTTTGGTTGAGGGAGTGGAAAAGCGCCGAACTCAATAAGTTCATATCGGGATGATGAGAGCAATGCCCATGATTATCTTCGCACATGGTATGGAAGGCTCGCCGAATGGTAGCAAGATTCGGTCACTCCGTGAAGCAGGATTTGAGGTTCTTGCACCTGATTTCCAAGGAATGCCTCTCGACGAGCGCGTTGGCCTTTTGCAAATGATCTGCGAGGAATATCGGGATAAATCGGTCGTGCTCGCCGGGTCAAGTTACGGCGGGTTAGCTGCGTCAATTGTTGCGATGCGGATGCCTGA
>JAPOIF010000004.1:35113-39826 GCA_029979085.1 Methanobacteriota archaeon
CAAGTGGATGATGGGCATCGGCTTGCTGAATCGCATAAGGAGATTGTAAGTGCTGCTCGATTGTTGATTGACGAGACGATTGATTCATGAGTTGTCTTGTTTTGGGAAAAATATGAGCGACCCAATGGATTACGCCTCGAGCGGAGTTGACATCGATCTTGAGGGTGCTGCTGTCGCTTCGCTCATCGGTTCGCTTTCGCGGTCATCGCGGAAACCGGGGACGCCTGGAGCTCCTGTCGATCTGCCTGGAGGTTTTGGCGGGTTGATTGAATTTGGCAGTCACCTTCTCGCCATGGCGACCGATGGTGTGGGAAGTAAACTTCAGATTGCTACGGCCGTCAAAAATTGGGACAGTGTAGGCATTGATTGCATGGCAATGAACGTCAACGATTTGTTGTGTGTTGGAGCTGAGCCAATCGCATTTGTCGATTACATTGCTGTCCCAAAACCAGATCCTGAAGTGCATGCAGCCGTTGGAGCATCGCTTGCAAAGGCATGCCAATTAGCCAATGTTACACTTGCTGGTGGAGAGACTGCTTCGTTACCAGGCATTGTTACTGAACTCGACCTCTCGGGTACTGCACTTGGCTTTCTCGACAAGGACTCTGCAATAACTGGTGAACACTTGGAATCGGGAGATGTATTGATTGGATTGCCGTCATCCGGTATTCACTCGAACGGATTCTCACTTGTTCGAAACATCGTGAATCGCATGGGTCTTTCCTACACGGATGCGTGTCCATTCGATGCGGGATTCCCAGGACGAGCCATTCCAGGAAATCCAACACTCGCCGACGTTCTCTTGATTCCAACCAAGATCTACTGTACCCCTATCGTCGAATTGCTCCATCATCTCAAATCTACTCAGAACTCAGTACACGCCGTTCATGGAATTGCCCACATCACAGGAGGAGGTTTGTCCAATTTGCTTCGCTTGCATGATGCGCTTGGATGGCATATCGAGACACCTATGCCAATTCCTCCCGAATTCTCATGGCTTCAAAGCCAAGGAAACGTAACAGATTTGGAGATGCATCGAACGTTCAACATGGGTCTCGGAATGGTTCTTGCAGTATCCAAGGATCAGGCCGATTCCATCCTTTCATTTGTTCAACAATACGAACCACTTGCGGCTGTAATTGGATATGTTCATGACAATGGCCACAAGGTTACACATTCCAATTCATCGATTTTCTTTGAGCACTATTGAAGCGGTGCGGTCAAGAAGATGAATCATCTCGTCCAACCATGGGCGAATCCTTCTCAGGCGATGAATCTCCTGAAGGCTGGCCCGGTCATTTGTGGTGTGAAGGGCGCACCCTTGTCCATCTCAAAGACGACCAGTCTCGCCCTTCTCACATGCCGAGGGGCCCTGCAGCGAAGTCTGGGACTGGTTTCATGAATCCTGCAATGGCGCCAGCGCGTACACGTTCAGTGTTGTTACTGCAAGATGCCTTAGAACATGGATGGGTCAACGGAGACCGCCCAATCCGAGCTTTGGATGCCCTGTGTGCAACTGGTATTCGTGTTCGACGATGGCGTAACGAAATCAATCCTCAACATCAACACCGACTCCATATTACTGCGAATGATTTGGACACAAATGCCTTGGATTGGGCTCTAGCGTCAATGGTATCGGATGCATTTGTTGGAAATATCACCCCTATCGAAGATGAACAAGTTCAACCTGAATTCATCGAACAAAATGGCATTAAGTTTCAGCAGGCTGATGCGCGAATGGCCATGGTTCAAGGATCGTTCCAGTGGATTGACGTGGATCCATTTGGTTCGCCAATTACGTTCATTGACGGAGCCCTTCAGGCGTTGGGGAGAGTTGGCGTTCTCGAAGTTACTGCCACGGATACTGCCGCACTAACAGGGTCGTCGGCAACATCGGGAATGCGACGATACGGTCACAAAGGCATCGTTGATTTGTACGCACACGATGATGCTGTGCGCGTCTTACTTGGAACAATAGCAACAAGGGCAGCTCAACTCGATCGAGCAATCGAACCAATCCTCGCCTTGTTCGATGGACATCATGTCCGGGTTTCTGTTCGTGTTCGAAAGAGCAAACAAGGCGCAGATCGAAATCGTGAACTAATGGGTTGGAGAGTTCGGACTGAAGGTAAACCGTACAAATTCACCAACCATCCAACACCGGAAGAGTTGGAACAGGCGAGTGGCCCTCTGTGGATTGGTCCATTGTGGAATGAAGAAATCTGCTCGCGTTTAACGGAAGAGTATGCTGTTGAGACCTGCCTTGCACAGCCATCAGACATCGAACGAGGAGGCAGCCACGGTCTTGAATGGGCGGATTCGGACCAAGTCTATGCTGAACGAGAGATACGCCGTTCCGTCCGTCATATTGCACAAGCCGCACCGTTGTTATCTGGTGAACATCTCTTGCTGGCTTACGACCAATTGCCCCGCATGGCTGAAGTTGGTTCCTTACCAACCATGGAGCGACTCATCGATGCCCTCAACGAAGCAGGACATCGAACCGCACGTGTTCCAGACTTACGTCCGTTTCTTGCAACAAAAGCACCCTTCCAAGCAGTGATTGACGCGGTTCGCTCGTTTGAATCAACCGAATGATGGGTCGTTGATTTCCTCATCAGGTGGAGGCAACAATGGCGTAGCACTTTCGATGATCTCTTGTACGGATTGTTCAATACTTCGAGCATTCTCAAGCATCTTTGAAAGCGGTATTTCCTTTCCGGTCATCTCCGTTATCGCTTCGATGGCAACCGCTGCTGCACGTACATCGGGATACATTGGGCTTGCTTCTGAGAGAAGTGCGGTAATGTCGAGATTGAGGCGGTCGCCCTCGCTGAGAAGGAATCCGGTAATCCCGGAAACAACACCTCGTTGAATTGTTTGCAAATCGAGTGTTTTCAATCTCGCTCTTGCGGTCTCATTTGCACCGACTGCAAACAATCCCTCTCCATGGATTTGCTTCTCAGGCTTGAGAATTCCATCAATAATGATAAGTTGATCAAACCCTCCAACTCTGAACCATTCAAGAACAGTTGATCCAAATGCAATATCCTGTTCTTTATCAAATTGGATTTCAGCGGTAAAAACACCTATCCCATCGCCTTGATACACGCGAACTGGGTGACGAGGGACTTCGTTTTGAATGAGAGCTACGGCAGGGAAGTTTTCATCCATGACGGTTCCCAATTGGGTAAGATTGAGTGATTCAATGATGTGTGAGGCAGCGATAACACCGACCATGCCTGCGGTGGTAAAACCGCAGATTGCAACGCCACCTGTTGTCGGGTCAACTCCCGAACGAAGAACCAGGTCATACGTTCCAAATTGTTGCTTCATGCTCACGCCTCATTTCGCTGGTCGGCTCGTGTTAGAAAAATATCTCGGCACTCACTCATTGTACTCAGACCAGTCTTCGGCGCCTTCTTCTCGGTACCACCATTGTCCGACCTCGTCTTCGTACCACTCTGTACCATACTCATCGACTGAGATACCATCGTCTTCTTCCTCGGCCCCTGCTTCTTCGACGTCTTCAGGTTCGGCCTCAGCTTCCGATTCTGAATCTTCATCCGCAGACTCTGTCACTTCTGAGATTAGCGAATCGCTTGGTCGTTCGGTGATTTCAGGTTCGTCGCGTATCGTCTTGTCTTCAAATTCATCGAGAGGTTTACCTTGTGGAATCTCAACCGGTTCGTCGACTTCTTCAGTGAAATCTTCTTCCTCTTCATAGAACGATCCATCATCAAAGTCGGCTGATGCACGTCGGTAGAGAATGAAACCGACGACTGCAAGAACGACAAGCCCTATCCCACCGCCGATGAGAGCCGCATTTGAGGAACTCTTTTCATCCGCATCAGGCTTTGTTTGGACTTCAACAAAGAGGTCGGCAGTCCAAGTAACAACATCGTTTTCCAACACAGGCTCGCCTGGAAGATCGTAGTCAGGAGAGCTTGTACGAAGTTGGATGGAGAATTGATTTTCTACACCAGCGTCATTCTGTCGAGCCCAAAGTGGATCCTCGTATTTTGGAGTAAACGCTACAGTCGCAGTTCCATTTGCGGCGATGTTGACTGCGCCTGGGGTCTTGAACAAGGACGGTGATTCTGTTACAGAAACAACAACATCCACTGCAAAAGGATTCAGATTTTCAACGAGGCATTCAATCGGATCATCAACTGCTTGCTGATTTGTAAGAATGGTTGAACTCTCACAGGCGATGGTGACGGATTGAATGGAAGTGGGAACCCATTCTGGTTCCGTTTGATTCGTTTCGTTGCTCTGTGTTGGAACAGTGTACTCATTGAGCGAAACAGTCAATGATGTTGTTCCAAACATGATTCGATTTCCAGCATCAACAGAGAATTCAATTCTGGACATGTTCTCAAAGGATGAGGCAATTCGGATTTTACCTCCTGAAATTGTTTCTGAACCACTCATTGAAGCATCCTGAGAGGAATCATTGAACGCTTCCCAAAGGATGGTTGTTCCTTCGAGTGAGGCTTGGTGTGCAGGATTTACTGAATCGACTGCACTCAAGGTGATGTTGATGTCGATCGCATCGTTCGCATCCATATCGACAGGTGATGTCGGGCCTGCAAGTTCAACCGTAATCGCCGTCCCCATCGAAGCAGATGCCGTAGCAGAGGTATAGGGCTGAGTATCGACAACTTCAATCGCTTCCATTGAAACATCAATGCTGACAACGCCATCAGCACT
>JAPOIF010000050.1 GCA_029979085.1 Methanobacteriota archaeon
ATCGATAGCCTTAGCCTTCGAGCTATCCGGCCTCATATGTCATGGATGAACGGTTCGATTGCAGAAACCGCCGTTTCGACAGGAGGACGTTCGTTTACACTTGGCACCAGTTATGGACAGTCTCTTGTTGCGGATTTGTTGGAGGATGGCGTAAGTGGGGTCAAAGGCTACGTCTACGAACCCTACCTCACCGCAGTCGGTCAGCCAAGTGTACTCTTCTCGATGTATGCACAAGGCTACAATTTTGCAGAGGCAAATGCAGCCGCCAACACCTACATTTCATGGATGGGCGTCGTGGTTGGAGATCCAAAAATGGCTCCGTATGTCAGTACGCTGCATGATGTCGAACTTCTCGATACGCGAATACTCAACAACTTCTCCGTCGGACAGACCGGACAGATTGAGATTGGCCTACAGAACATCGGGATGTCTGCGGGACAAGGTCAAATCGATGTTGTCAATTTGCAAGGGTCTGTGCTTATGTCTTCGGCAAATGTGAGTGTTGTTGCGGGCGATCAACCTGGTTCCCGTATGTCGGTTTCAATCCCAATTACGCCTACTGAAGCAGGATGGTTGGATGTACGTGTTCGATATGCCCATGACAATTCGAGCTCCTTTGAACGGAACACGTTGAACAATTTCATCATCATGCGAATATGGGTCAATGATGTTCCAGTCATTGATTCGATTGGCTGCGATCAGGATGAGTATGCTCGTGGCGACTCGTTCCTTTGTACTGTCATAGCATCCGATGATGAGCGAGTTGAATCGGTCGAAATGGGCTGGAGTGTTCTCTGCTCAAACTGTTCAGCAACCAACACAACATGGAACCTGGGTAGCATGGGTTCCAACGACAACGGGACAACGTGGGAAGCGATGATTACGCTTCCAATCAATGTTACAACAGGTCACTTGGCGCTCCATGTGACGGCTACGGATGGTCTTGCTATGCAATCCGTGCGCATTGCTGAAAACGTTTCAACGATTGTTGACGCTCCCGCATCATGGTTTGGCCCACACATGTCGAATGCTGACCCAAGTTGGCTGGGCGTAACACAATTGCCTGCGACTTCACCAATGGGCATCCAACGTGGCGTTGAGCAAACGATGACTGGCTGCGTTCTTGATGTCGACCATAACAATGGGACTGAACAACCTCAATTCTTGGTTTCAAGAGGTGAATTGAGTGAATTGGTCTACATTGATATGGGCGATGCCAATCACCATTGTTACCAAGCATCGTTCATGGTTGAGAACGGTTCATCAGTTGGTCTCATTGACGTTGAAATGCGTAAAGGAGACGGGAGTCTGGTTGCTCAACGATCCATTCGTGTTGAGGATGTCGAACCACAAATCGAATTGTATTTTGAAAACAATTCCAATGGCAGCATTGACCGTATTGTCGATAATGGTGATGAGTATCTACGCATTGTTGTCACCGATGTTGATGATTTCAGCAATACCTATCTGGCAGACATTGAGGTTGATTGGCCAGGATTCGGGCTTCAGGTGTTGTCTGCCGAAGGGACGGTAAACGATGGCGAAGTGAAGGTCAAACTCACACCACCAGATGAACTCCTCGAAGCAGGGGAAATCAATGTCCTTGTTCATTTACAAGACTCTCGAGGTGTTGAATCCTCAAAGATGTCGACCATTCCATTGGTTCTCAATGCGCCAAGAATTGTTCAGATGGTGCCTTGCAATGAGGATGGTTCGATCAGTGAACTGATGTTTGGTCATCCTGCCGTACTTGGTGCGGTCATCGAGAGCGATAGGCCACTGGAAAACATTCAACTGTCCTTGCGCCAACTTGGCTGGTCGGTCAATGCACCTATGATTCAACAACCGATTTGGGTGCAATCCAACGATGCTTGCCTTCAACAGACCGGGGATGACGTGTATTGGTTCAGACTTCAGTTGGACGGCTCCTTTGCTTCCGACCAAGGTTCCATCCAACTGATTGCATCAACCATTGATGGTTATCCAGCTTCAATGCAGATACCAATGCTGTTCCGACATGCTCCGCCTATCATTGAAGGTTCGACACCACCTTCGGTTGAAGCAGGAAGCGACCTTTCTATTCAACTCTTGATTACAGATTTGGATGGATTGGGAGATGTCAGTTGTACGCTGAACGTTTTCGATGACAACAACAGTGCTGTTTGGGAGAAGGATTTCCGCCCTATCGAGTCACAGGATGCTGATGGATTCAACCAGATGCGTTGGCCTGTTCCTCGAAACTTGAACGAGTCGACCGACTACCTCCATGTCGATGTTCGATGCGAGGATTCTGATGGGGAAACAGGAACTTGGGCTTCTGGTGAAAACATCTCAGTCGAACCATATGTTTGCCGAATCAATTGCAACACCTCTACTGTGGATGAGGTTACAACTGCTGCTCAATCATCTTCCATGCCCTGGTTCATGATAGGAGTCGCCCTTATCATCCTCTTGTTAACGACAGTTATCGTTGCTCGACGACGAGGAACAGAAGAGAAGTGGGCATCGGATGAATCACTCGATGATTTCGAGCAATTGACCTCGGATTCAATTGCACAAGCTGAAGCATCGCTGATGAGTATGGCAATAAGCGCTCCTCCAATCCCAGATGGATGGACTGAAGAGGCCTTTGTAGCGTGGTTGAATGGTGACAAACCCGATGATTGGTCAGACGAACAATGGCAGACTCTTCGAGAGGAACATGCCTCTCGCCTCATATCTCCAGAAAATGGAACCGATGACATATTATTCTGAATGAACAAGGGGGGTTTGGTCGCCATGGCAGTCGGGTATGTTTTGTTGAACGTCGTTCCAGGCAAGGAACATGATGTGTACCTTTCTCTAAAGGATCTGGAAAGCGTTGCAGATGTTACGGTCTTGTTTGGTGACTATGATCTGATCGTCAAATTGGTCGCTGATGATTTGTCATCGATCGCAACAGCTGTTGTCGAATCCATTCGTCAAATCCCAGGCATCCTCGATTCGAAGACGCTCGCAGGGGCAGAATTCTAGTCTCGCAGTGCCCTTTTTGGCCGATTTTTGACTTCTGGAAAGGCTCACTGAGAAGCATATGTGGCGCAGTATAGCCTTTTTTCGGCGCAAATTATAATAACTAGAAGTTGTGATTGAGTTTTGGAGGTAATCCAAATGTCAGACAAGAAATATTTCGTTCTCATGGAGAACGGTAAAGACACGAGCCAAGTATTTGCGAGCAAGCAACCACGAGGAGCAGCCCTCAAAGCTGCAACCCGTGGACACACGAACATCCGCCTACGAGAGCGTGGCACCAAGCGTGTACACGTTTTCACAGGCTCAATCAGTATGGTTGACAAGCCTGCTGGCGGCCCTGCTTGGCTACCAGACAAGATCAAGAAGGCCAACGTCAAGAAGGTCGGAATTGAGCACCTCTGAGGTTCTCAATCTCTCTTGATTTTTGACTCGTTCGACGAGTGTTGCCACAAAAGTGGCTCTCCGCCCCATCAAGGATTCAGGTCCTTGGTGGGGCTTTTTCCTTTCTTTTTCTTCGTGAGTGGTTTCGTTTCCATTCAATTTCCATTGAGTGAAGGCGGACGTGATGACCATATTGCCCACGTTCCTGTTGCTGTGGCTACAACTCGGTCCGCAACTCTCACTTCTCCTGCAAGGTGAGCGACGTGTTGACCTCTCCGAACAACTCTCCCTTCAGCAATTAACCGGTCACCAGGGCGTGCTGGAGAGAGGAAGCTTGTCGAGAGTTGGGTAGTTGCACACCATTCCTCGACTTTCAAGGATGCAACCAATGCACTGCCCAATGCAGAATCCAAAAGCACCATATGAATGCCTCCGTGTGCAACACCTCCTTTGTTGAGATGCGCTTCAGTCAGTGTGAGTTCCAGCCTTGATTGACCTGGTTTCCACAGCGTTCGTTCAATTCCAAGATCTGCCATGAATCCTGATGGGTCTGGTGGCGATGATAATGTCATATTGTTGTGGTGAAGAATCAACTCAATGAACCATACGTTTCAGGTTGAGATCTTCCTCAAAAAACTATGATTGATATATTTGAAGAGAATTCTATCACATATGAGTCGAGATTCTGGATCGAGAGAGTTCGTTACAGAGCCACAAGAATTACTTGAAGCACTCCGTAGGGCTCGTGCCCAATCCTATTGGCGCGAATCGAGTTCAACCTACCGTCAAAGCATCATCACTTGGATTGAGAAAACCAAGCGACGAGGCACCAAATTGAAGCGTATTGAATCGGTAGTTGACCATTGTGTACGTGGAGAACAGATTCCAAATCATCAGTCCTCTTGACAGCATAAGGACACGTATTCTGTACAAAAATGAGCAATGAGGACTTCGATTCATGCAAACTATTTCTTTTTGCTACGGTAGAGCATCACTGAAGGAATTACGAAAAGAAGTACTGTGATAATGATTCCAGTGGAGTCACTCAAACGGTCTGCAAATGTAACCTCAGTTCCATTTGAAACATAACTTGCAAGCGCCCAATCGTCGCCATCTGTTGGCTGATGATCGCCATCGACGACATTTCCAGCGATGGTGAAAAGCACTGCTTCTTCGCTTGTGGGTGCTATCCAGTCAACAATCCAGGATCTTTGGTTTGCCCCACTGTGTTCATGCGTTAGCTCTCCATTTTCAGTAATGTACGTCGAAGCATCTGTTGGCTCAAGCGTCCCTGCTGATGCCTTCAAATTGAATCCGCCTCGATGACCTTGTGCGGCTTCACTTGGTCCACCATCCAGTACTATGGTCAGCTGGTATTTATCGCCGTGATCAAAGGTTTCAGGAATTCCTGTGATGGTGACGGATGTATCAACGCCTGGATTTTGACCATGGCAGGTACAACCTGTTTCAGAATATCCGTCCATTCCATGGGAGGATGCATCAACGTGCATTCCTGAAAGCAAAAACAGTGGAAGTGCAATTGCCAGCAATACTCTCTGATTCATCGTAAGGCCACCTTGAATTATTCTTCTTCCATGCCAATGGGTTTTGCTCTGTAAATGCCTACCAATAGAGCGATTTCAGATAATTTTGTTGTAATTCCAAGATAATCTTCAAGCACGTAATGTAGGTCATGATTTGCAACAAAGTATCCGATGAACATAGCGACCGTAACTCCGCTGAGACCGAGTTGGGTAAACTTCGATTTCTTTTGATCCATTGAAACAATGATTGGAAGAAGCAAGAACCCTACTACGCCTATGCCTCCTATGAGTAAAAGGCGATCACTGAGACCGAGAAGAATGTGGACTACTCCAGTGAAGAGAGCAAGAGCAAAAATAGCAGGACTAAACACGTGCATCTTTGCAACAAAACTTTTCTTAGCCAAGACATATGCAAGAAGTGAAGTCGCTAATGCAATCCCAAGGATATGATAATTTGCCAAGCCGGATGAAGCTTCATCACCATGTCCAGATGCTAAAGGCATAAAGGACACGAGTGTAGCGCAAATGAGAAGGATTTGCATTCGTTGTTGGACTAGCATGGTCATGCCTCTGTGGACTGTTTTATCCATTCAAATAATAAAATATTTGCTCGCTACTAGGCCGCATTGAACAGCATGTTTCAGTAACGTACCTTTTGTCGTGTGATGGTTCTCCAAATGCGTTGGAGAGGATCATAGTATCGATCGACAACACGTTCTTTCAACTGGATGATCGCATCATCAGTGATTTGAATTCCTGCAGGACAGACTTCCGTACAGCATCGTGTAATGTTGCAGTATTCAATACCGAATTCCTTCTTGATTTCAGGAATGCGATCTTCCGTATCGAGTGGGTGCATTTCGTATTGTGCAAGACGTACAAGGTTTCGAGGCCCTGCAAAGCCATCAAACATCTCATGATCGCGTAGAACGTGACATGTATTGACACAGAGGAAGCATTCAATGCACTCACGGAAGTGTTGCACACGGTCAGCTTCCATTTGGTTGAATTCCCAATCCATGGTTTCTGGACCATTGATTGGAGCGATGCGTTGAGCAACATCGTAGTTCCATGAAACATCAGTGACGAGGTCTTTGATGTGTGGAAACGTCTTCATTGGACGAATTTCAATTGGCTTACCCTCAGGTGTTTCTGCCACAACATCGCTCATTCGAGTCATACACATCAAGCGTGGACGACCATTGATTTCTGCTGAACAAGAACCACACTTACCAGCCTTACAGTTCCAGCGAACTGCCATGTCGGGTTCTTGTTCGTGTTGAATACGATGCATACAATCAAGAACGACCATGCCTTCATCCAGTGTGATTTCGTATTCCTCAAGATTGGTTTCTCCGTCTTCTCCACGAGCGACCTTGAACGTCTGCTTTCTTCCTTTCAATGACATCACTTGCCACCTCCTTGCTCTTTGGCACGCTCAGCAATCATGGCTTTGACTTCCTTAATTGCATCTTGGAGATCGTCTCGCATCTCTTCGACAGATTCCTGTCGAATCTTGATTTCGCCTTCTTCCATCCAGATGATGTTGAGTGTCTTGCCCCAGTATTCATCCTCAGGTGTTGGCATATCTTCACGAGTGTGGCCTCCACGACTTTCCTCTCGAGTGAGAGCTGCAAGTGCACAAGCATGGGAAACGTCAGCCATGTTGATGAGATCGAGGGCTTGGTGCCAACCCGAATTGTAGCGTCGGCTTGTACCAGGGAAGGATGCCATAGCACGTTCTTTGAACGCTGTAAGGTCATCCAATGCTTCTTCCAACTCGTTCTTGGTACGAATAATTCCAACCTTGTGTTGCATCATCTCACGCATTTCATCGTAAATCTTTCCAGGATTTTCTCCACCTTCTCGAGCAAGAGGTGCGATCATCTCCTCAATCGCCTTCATGACTTGGTCGTTATCGATGCTTGGTTGTGCAAGATCGGTGGCTCGCTTGGCAGCAAATTCACCAGCACGCTTTCCGAACGTAATCAAATCGGACAGTGAGTTTCCACCGAGTCGGTTCGCTCCGTGGAGTCCGGATGCAGCCTCACCACATGCGTAAAGACCAGGAACGGTTGTTTCTTGAGATTCAGCATCGACACGAATACCACCCATGATGTAGTGAGCAGTTGGACCAACTTCCATTGCATCCTTGGTGATATCAACACCAGCCAATTCCATGAATTGGTGATACATTGACGGGAGTTTCTTCTTGATGGCTTCCTCACCACGATGTGAGATATCGAGGAACGCTCCACCGTGAGGCGATCCTCGTCCAGCTTCAACCTCAGCCTTGATGGCCTTGGCAACAACGTCACGGGTCAGCAATTCAGGGGGTCGTCGAACAGTTGCAAGTTTCCCGCTGACAACTTCCTCGACCCATTGGTCGGCTTCTTCAATCGTTTCCGCATGATCGCCTTGGAACATTTCTGGAACATAGTTGAACATGAATCGGTCTCCATCGCTGTTGGTCAATCGACCACCTTCTCCACGTACACCTTCTGTGACGAGGATACCACGCACGGAAGGAGGCCAGACCATTCCAGTCGGATGGAATTGGACAAACTCCATGTCCCGAAGTTCAGCACCTGCCCAAAGAGCCAATGCGTGCCCATCTCCAGTGTATTCCCATGATCCGGAACAAACGCTCCAGCATCGAGTGCTACCGCCTGTTGCCAGAACAACGGACTTTGCGGAGAAAGCGTGGAAGTCGCCATCGACACGTGTGTAGGCGACACAACCAGTGACGCGGTCACCTTCTTTCAAGAGGTGACGAACGGTGTACTCCATGAAGATGTCAATGCCTTCGTGGATGCCTCGCTCTTGGAGCGTACGAATGATTTCGAGTCCAGTAGCGTCACCGACGTGTGCAAGACGTGGGAAGGTGTGGCCACCAAAGTTGCGTTGATTGATCAAGAGTTTTGGCGTCCGGTCAAACACTGCACCCCATTGTTCGAGTTCTCGAACTCGGTCAGGGGCTTCCTTTGCATGGAATTCAGCCATGCGCCAGTCAGCAAGCCACTTGCTTCCTTTCATGGTATCGTGGAAGTGAACCTTCCAACTGTCACGAGGATCGGCATTCTGAAGAGCTGCAGCACAGCCACCTTCGGCCATGACCGTGTGTGCCTTTCCAAGGAGCGACTTGGTAATGATAGCGGTCTTGGCGCCACTTCGAGCAGCTTCGATAGCAGCACGGAGACCAGCACCACCAGCACCGATGACAACGACATCGTATTCGTGTTTGGTATATGTTTCACTCATCTTGTTCACCCCACCAAAACAAAGGCCATGTCACTGATGTGCCCTTCTGCAACGGCGATGGTCCAAAGGTCGCCAAGGAAGACAAAGCCAAGGCTTGTCCAGAACCAGAATCCGTGTGAGCGATTGAACACACTGATTCGCTTGAAGAGACGACCACGGAAAGCAGAGATTCCACTGACCCACCGGTCGAGGCTACCGCCAGCAAGGTGGCGAAGAGCGTGACAGGATGTCACATACATGGTGAGGAGGAATGCTTCAGTCGCCATGATGAAGGTACCAAACGAGAAGCCCCAGCCTGTATCAAAGTGCAAGGTGTGGGTTACATCCCACCACTTGATGACGATGATGATCATGGCCGCGTAGAGGAAGTAACGGTGAAGGTTGTTGAAGATGAACAAGCGCTTTTCGCCCCCGTATCCAATCTTCTTGTTGATGTCTGGCTCATCGACCCAGCAACCTGTTGGTGATTGGAAGAACGTCCGGTAATAGACGCGACGCATGTAGTAACACGTTCCTCGGAATCCGAATGGAATCCAAAGAACAAGAATGGCTGCGTTGACCCAACTTGGATGATCCCATTCATTGAGTCCAAACAAACTCCACTCGAGGATGTTTGGAGAGAAAATTGGAGAGACGACCGTCGAACCTTCGAGTTGGTAGGAAATGCTTTCTGGGAACAAAATCAATCGCCATGCAGTGTAGATGAGCGCAGCGGTGAGAGCAAGCCCCATCCAGAAGGGTTGTGCCCACCAATTGTCGATTCGATCGGTACGTCCCAGCCCGTTAATCACGGGGAGTTTGATGCCTTCTCCCATAGGTTCACATCCGCCCCTACAGGGGGCTTATCCTAACCCAACAACTAGGGGTCTTTGAGGTTGGCCCTTCGACCCCTTGCAGCGTTTGAAAGAAAATAAAACGCGATTTGAACGATTAGACCAATTCATCCCATCGAACTTCTGCTTCAACCATCTCGATTTCTTCAACATCCATCTGTGCGAGTTGGAGTTTTCCGGAGAGTTCATCGTTGACAGCATGCCAGTAGGAATAGGCTTCAATGACCCAGATTCCAGATTCTCGTGTTCCATTGCCGCTTCCCTTGACACCACCGAACGGAAGATGAGCTTCTGCACCGGTTGTGGAATTGTTGATTCCAGTCATTCCGGCCTTGATCCCGGTCTTGAAGCGATAGGCCTCGAGTCGATCGTTGGTGTAGATGGCTGAAGACAATCCATACGGGCTTGCATTCGCAAGGTGAAGTGCATTTTCGAAATCATCAGCCTTGACCAAGGTGATGGCAGGGCCAAACATTTCCTCATGGAAGCAACGCATGTCTTCGGTGACACCAGCATAGACGTGTGGCCACATGAACACACCGTCTTCCGCAGTTCCAACGAAACCAGACGGCTTGTTGTCGGATGTGATTCGACCTTCACCGTAGAGTTTGGTCGCTCCATCTTGTTCACAGATCTGAATGACTTCAAGGAAATCCTTTGCGTATTTTTCTGAGAGCATCGAACCGTACAGAACACCTTCATGCTCCAAGGAATCTCCGATACGTGTTGAATGAACCTTGTCCATCAATTTCGCAACGAATTCATCGTAGATGTCCTTGTGGATAATGAGGTTTCCAAGCGATGTGCAACGTTGTCCAGCGGTTCCGAAACCAGCCCAATAGGCTCCTTCAACTGCGTTTTCGATGTTTGCTGATGGCATGATGACCAGTGGATTCTTTCCACCAAGTTCAAGTGAGCAGGAGACGAGGTTTCGTCCACAAACTTCTCCAATCATCTTTCCAACAGCGGTCGAACCAGTGAATGAAATCTTGTTGACGCGTCCTTCATCAACGGCGTTGATGAGGTGTTGGCCAGCACCACTTCCCTTTCCATGAACGAGGTTGATGACGCCATCAGGCAAACCAGCCTGGTGCATGATTCGAGCAAGCGCAAAAGAAAGCAGAGGGGAGTCTTGAGGCGACTTCCAAACGCACGTGTTTCCGCACATGATGGCTGGAATCATCTTCCAAAATGGAACAGCAGATGGGAAGTTGCAAGCGTTGATGATTCCACAAACACCGAGAGGTCGTCGGTACGTAAACAACTCCTTGTCAGGCAGTTCAGAATTGACGGTTTGACCATACAATCGTCGGCCTTCGGATTGGAAAAAGAGACATGTATCAATCGCTTCTTGGATTTCTCCTCCACATTCTTTCAGCGTCTTACCAATTTCTCGAGCTTGCAAACGGACGAGATCGTCCTTGTGCTCCATCAACAAACGACCCATGTTGCCAATGATTTGACCACGGGTTGGTGCCGGTGTTGCCGACCATGCAGGGAACGCAGCGTGAGCCGCATCCAATGCCGCATCAACATCTGCTTTTGTCGAAAGAGGAAATGCTCCAAGAACATCGCTCAAGTTTGCAGGATTCTTTGATTCAAACGTTGCACCATCGCTGGATTCAGCCAATTGGCCGTTGATGATATTGAATCCCTTTACGCTTGGGCGATTTTTTGGATTGCTGGCTTCAAGGAAGGTTAAACCTGCTTCGAGAACATGGGTCATAGTGCAATCGAGTTGAACTCCCTCCATGAAGGCTACGATTCAATCGCAAGGAATTTCGACGGGATTTTCGTAACTCATGGTTTTAGTACTCTCGGGACTTGGAAGAGGTATGTCCGGCGAAGATAATGAAGTATCCTTACGTGTAGCAAAAGCCATCCCTTCCGACGTAGGTCATGGTCGAGCCCGAATTTCTGGTGAACATGGCCTTGACCTCAAACCAGGCGATATCGTCGAAATTAAGGGTGAGAAGCGTTCTACAGCGGCCATTTACTGGCGCAGCCGTCCTGAAGATTCCAAAATGGACATCGTTCGCATCGATGGTATCATTCGAAAGAACGCTGGTGTCAGTCTGGGTGATCGAGTTACCATTTCCAAGGCTGAGGCAAAAGAATGCACCAAGCTAACGCTTTCCCCAGTTATGGCCAACAAGCAGAAGGTCAAGTTCGGGCCAGGAATTGAAGGCTTTGCCCGACGTGGCCTTTCCAAGCGGCCTGTCATGGCCGGCGACAGAATCTTCATTCCAGGAATGACATTGTTTGCTGAGGCACTACCATTTGCAGTTGTCCAAACCACGCCAAAAGGGATCGTCAAGGTCACAAGCGATACGGACATCATCATCAAGGACGAAGCCATTGACGACGAAGATGTTGGTCAATCCGAAGGAATCACGTACGAGGATGTCGGAGGCATCGGCCAGCAATTGCAGAAAGTTCGAGAGATGATTGAGTTGCCACTCAAGCATCCGGAATTGTTCCGACGCCTCGGCATCGACCCTCCAAAAGGGGTTCTTCTTCACGGACCGCCAGGTACTGGGAAAACCATGATCGCAAAGGCAGTTGCCACCGAGGTCAACGCACATTTCAAGGCCATCAACGGCCCTGAAATTATCTCCAAGTACTACGGAGAGTCAGAAAAACAACTGCGTGAAATTTTCGACGAAGCAAGTGAAAAGGCACCTGCCATTATTTTCATTGACGAAATTGATTCCATTTGTCCAAAGCGTGAAGATGTCAGCGGCGAAGTTGAGCGCCGTGTTGTTGCTCAGATGTTGACACTTCTCGATGGTATGCAAGGAAGGGACAACGTTGTCGTTATCGGTGCAACCAACCGACGTGAC
>JAPOIF010000051.1 GCA_029979085.1 Methanobacteriota archaeon
TTCTGGATTTGCTGGATCACCACGATGTACTGTGCGACCCTGCTCGGATTGAATGGATACATCTCGAATACCGACCTCAAATCCAATACGAACTGTAGACAGGCCACGTGCTTCAAGTCGTGAGCAGAGTTGTTCGGCAATACCCCACCCATCATCCGTGATGACAACGGTTCCATCAAGTGAAAGTGAAGATGCTACGGATTCAGCTTCCTCGACTTCGACCTGCCATCGACGGCATCCTTCATGTTCCATCGTAGGCACTGCGTCGATGGACTGGGTTTGTACAGCAGATTCAACGACTGGTGTTGGGTCGGGAGTTGAACCCCCTTTCATCTTCACAATGTAGGCAACAAAGTGATTCAACGTTGGATGATCGGAAAGCAAGAAGTCCTCATCGACTGGGAGTGAGAAGATTTCTCGGACGTCAACCATAATCTCGGCTTGCTTCACCGTATCAATCCCCAACTCGCCCTCTAGGTCTTGATCCATTTCGATGAAATCTGCGGGATATCCTGTGTGCTTGACGACGACTTCGATGAGTGATGACTCAATTCCCGCATCGCTTGGCATAGGCGCACTTGGTACGTCAATAGGAGCAGGCGTTGGCGCAGGCGTCGCTTCAACGGGTGTAGCCACAGGCGTGCTGACAGCCACCTCGCCACCTTTCATTCGAACGATGTAACCAATCATGTGCGAGAGCGTTGGATGTTCAGAAAGCAAGAAGTCTTCATCGACTGGGAGATTGAACAATTCACGGATATCGACCATGATTTCAGCCTGTTTGACCGTGTCGATACCCAACTCACCCTCCAAATCTTGGTCAAGTTCGATGAAATCCGCAGGGTAGCCAGTGTGCTTCACCACGACGTCAATGACCTGTTGTGTCATAGCCTCATCCGAAACTGGTCTTGGGGCAGTTGGAGCAGGAGATTCTGGTGCTTGGACGACTGGTGCAGGAGCGGGCGCAGGTGGCTCCGCCTCGACAACAACTGGCGAAGGCGTGGAAACCTCTCCTCCCTGCATTCGTTGTATGTAGCCAATCATGTGATTCAGCGTTGGATGCTCAGCGAGAACGAATGTCTCATCTACAGGGAGATTGAAATGTTGACGAATATCAACCATGATCTCTGCTTGTTTAACCGTGTCAATCCCGAGTTCTCCTTCTAGATCTTGATCAAGTTCGACAAAGTCTGCTGGATAGCCCGTATGTTTGACAACCACATCGATGACAGTCTGAACCATATCGCCGCTTGCTGGCACCTCTGCTACCGCAGGAGCAGGAGCGTTCTCGACCTTCTGGGGTTCAGGTTCAGGTGTTGGTGCTTGAATTGGTGGTTCCACGACCGGTGCAACGTCTGATGGAAGGCCTTCAAATGATGCTGTTATGTCGTAGACTTCACCTTGGATTCCTCCGTGAAGATTGTTGTCTCCATCAACATAGGCGACGAGTTTGTTGTCGAGAAGTCGGAGTTGGATGTCGTCCGTTCCTGCAAGGCCTCGACACCATGCCAACAATCGCTTCCCATCGATTCGCTCACCTTGAATTGGCCACGCTCGAACAAAGGAGAGCCCAATCTGTGAACCAAATCCTGCTGCAAATCTCAGACCATACTCGAGATTTGGATAATCTCCTCCCTTTGAAAGATGCAGATTACCAAGTTCCTCATCCACAACTTTGTGATTGGCAATTGGAGGTATGCGCTTGGTCAAGAGGCCATAGAACATGCTTGCATCTTCGATTCCGACGCCCATTGGGTGTCCAGTGAATCCTTTGGTATTGGCGATAACCAAGGAATCTGTGCTCTCTCCAAATGTCTGCCGCAGGGCTTTGACTTCACTTTGAGCACTTCCTCCACGGGCTGGAGTATATGTTTCATGTGAGTAGAAGACCGTGTTTTTCGCAATTGCATGGCGATCCAAGCCCCACTTGTTTTCCATATCTCCCACAAATTCATCCACGGTTTTTGCAACGTGTTCGACATCAAGTCGAGTTCCATGATAGGCCGAATTAGCGGTTGTTGCACCAAGCAATTCTGCAATGGGTTGGACACCACGTTCATCTGCCGAACTCTTGCGTTCAACGACGTACGATGCGGCCCCCATTCCGAGAACAAGTCCGTTTCGTCGCTTGTCAAAGGGAAGTGCCGCCTCTTCGATGACATTGCTGGTCGAAGCCGCACCAGTGGATGCAAATCCACTACCAATCCATTCCCACATGTCATCTCCTGTTACATCATCAGCTGAGAGAATGACAACTCGGTCGACTCGATCAGTAGCGAGCCAATCCTCGGCGATTTGGAAAGCGCCTGTTGCTGAAGCGCATGCGAGATTGATGGTTGTGGTTGGACCACGAATACCGGTGAATTGAGCAAATTGGGAGTGACCCATGGTGAGCACTTGGAACAAGTAGCGTCGATCGAACTTGCCTTCTCCATCATCACCATCGGTCTTTGCATGCTTCATGGCCATCTGCACGCCTGGGAAACACGAAGCGAAGACGATACCCGTTCGGTCACGATGAATGTTCGGCACTTGCCAATTTCGAATAAGCCGTAATCCTCCCTTTCCAACTTGTTCTTCGGGTGTCAATGGAATACCAGCATCCCGAAGGGCAAGAAGTCCCGATGCCATAGCGAGTTGGGTTGTGATGTCCCAAGCCATGACCATCTTTGGATCGATACCAAATTCTTCGGAGAGATCAAAGGCTCCTTTGACACCAGCAAGCTGTGGAATGTCGTCAAAGGTTGTCGCTTGCTCGATGTTAACTGAACCGTCCCGACCCTTGATGAGACGCTTGATGTTCTTGTCAAGGAGGCGTTGTTTGTACTCATCAGTAACCTCTTCAATACAGGTTTCACCACGTACAAGGCGTTCGAAAACATCCTCATCGAAGACCTTCTCCCCACCAGGAAGACCGAGACTAATTCCAGTCACGACGTACGGATCTGCCCTTCGTTGCATCACGGGGTCATGTGTTGCTTGAGCATGAACAACTGTGGTTGAAGTGGTAGTTTTTGCCAGATGAACTCGTGGCGACCAACCGGATGGTGGTTGGCGCACCCATCGCTCGATATCGGCTGCCGTTGTTGAGGATTGAACGTCTACTTCTGCGTCGGTTTGTGCCTCTGCTCTGATGGTAGAGATGATGCTCTGAATGGATTGGTCAGACAATCCGAGGCCAAACCGTAGATTCACCATGCCTTGACAGAACATCGCAGGGTAACCACAATGCTGAGCAATTCGATCACCTACATAGTCCGCAACGGTTGCCTCTTTTTGAACAGCAACGGAAATGTTCTGTGAAGAAACTGGAGCAGTGACTGGTGATGGGCTTGCGCCACCTTTGTTCGGGAGAGGTCGGGCTCGTACTCGCAGCTCTTCCTCATCGGAGCGTTTTGGAAGTGCAACTTCTTGATGGGCTTCAATTGGTCCTGCGCGGAAACCTTCACTGAAGACGCTTGATGTCCCTTCAATGGATTTCGGAGGACGTCCTGCAAGAGCAAGAGCGCCAATGGCAGTGAGGAATGAAGCAATACCTCCCTGTTTTGGATGGTTGGTCATCACTGCAAGGTGAGGATGATGCTCGAGAATTTGTGATGCAAACATCGTCAACGCTCGTTTTGGACCAACCTCGACAAAGATTCGTGCTCCTGCTTCATACATGGTCTCAATTTGCGAAGTCCATTCAACAGACGATGCCATTTGAGGAGCGAGTTTGGAGAGTATTCCTTCTTTGGCATCCGGGCCATCGTTTGGATAGAAGGTTCCATCGACATTGGCTGTAATCGGAATGTTTGGCCAATTGATTTCGAGGGATGAAAGGAATCGATGCAGTGGTTCGTTTGCTGGTGCGACAATACTGGAGTGGAACGCATGACTGGTTGCGAGTGGGACGCAATTGAATCCCTCACCCTCAAAGGCTTTCATCACGTTTTGAACTGCTTCTGTTGCCCCTGCAATGACGGTCATCTTTGGTGAATTCTTGTTGGCAGCGATGACGTAGCCATCCGCAGCGTCGAGTATTCGCTCCACATCTTCGTATGGAGCGGTCACACTCGCCATCAATCCCTTGTCATCAATTTCAACCGATCCCATCTCGGTTCCACGTGCGGCTGCTGCTCGAAGTGCACCGTCCATGTTGAGAATACCAGAGGCCATCAGCGCTGCGTATTCGCCAAGAGAGTGCCCTGCAACCATATCTGGTACGTGTCCATAGGCATTGAGGGCGTGCTCAATAGCAAGGTCTGCCGTTAACATAGCAGGTTGTGTGTATTCTGTTTGCTTGAGCTTGTGCTCCGCCGCTTTTCGTTCCTCGTCGTTTAAACCACTACGTAACACGAACGATGAGAGCGTTTCGCCATCGAGAACTTCGACCATGGTTGCATCAGAAGCCTCCCAGACCTCTTGTACAGGCGCATATCGTTGATGGAGGTCGTATGTCATCCCGACGTATTGCGAACCCTGACCAGGATACATGTGGGCGATCTTCACGCCTTCTGGCATGGATGGTTGATCGCTAATCAAAACCCCTTGTGCTTGCAAAAAGCCCCATTTTCCATTGTCAGCAATGGATGATATCGCCAATGCCTTTCGTTTCTCAAATTCTGCCCATGAGGTCGCAATAAGTGCCAGTCGACAAGGATGGCTTGGGTCAAAGGAAGCGCTTGCAGACTGGAGTGCCATGGAGAGGCGGAGGCCACGTGGATCCTCATCGAACAATGTGCCACTGAATGTGGTCGATTCCAATGCCTTCGAGAGTGCATCAATGGAGTCACCGGAAAGAAGCAGGATACCTCCTTCAATGGCTTTCAACTGCTCGTGTGTCATCGTCGCCGTTGCTGCAGGATCAAGAATTGAAGGTGCTGAAGCGGAGGATTTCGAGTACGCATTCCAACGTTGTTGCCAATCTTCTGCCATTGTACGATGGTAAGTTGGACTGTATCCTTCCAAAGCAATGTGGAAGTTCGTTCCACCGAATCCAAATGCAGAAACGCCTGCTCGACGAGGATGCGATTCTGGCTCAGGCCATTCCAACGGTGATGTTGGAACAAAGAAAGGAATGTTCTCCCAATCGACGGTTGGATTCGGAGTTTCAAACCCAGCCGAAGGAGGAATGGTTCGATGATGGAGCGCCATCACGGATTTGATGATTCCAGCAATTCCAGCGGCTGCTTTCAAGTGTCCAATTTGAGATTTTATTGAGCCAACTGCGACGTTGTCTCCTGAAGCAACATCCGTCCAGAGCCGAGTCAAGGTCGAAAGTTCCGTTGCATCGCCAACCTTGGTTGAGGTGCCATGTGCTTCGACCAATTCGACCGAGGATGCTGGGTACCCTGCCTGATTATAGGCTCGAGCAATCGCTTGGATTTGTCCTCGTTGACTTGGAGCAGTGATACCTTTTCCACGCCCATCGCTTGAGCCACCAATACCTCGAATGACTGCATGAATGGTGTCATCATCAGCGATGGCATCGCTCAAACGCTTGAGAACCATGACGCCTGCGCCTTCTCCCATGACGAATCCGTTCGCTCGAGCGTCGAACGGTGTCGAGTGAGTCGGTGAAAGCGCCCCAATTGCACTAAACTTGGCATAGGTTGCTGGATCCATCGTCCGATCCGTTGCCCCTGCGAGCATGACATCGGCTTGACGTGTCTGTAGGAGCCGGCAAGCATCCATGACCGCCGCCATCGATGAGGCGCACGCAGCATCCATTGCATGATTTGGTCCTTGCAAATCCAAGAGATTCGCTACACGTCCAGAAACGACGTTGGCCAATTCTCCAGGCATGGTATCTTCGTCGACCTTTGGAGCGTTTTGATTGACTGCATCCATGAAGGCATCTTTCGAAGATGCTGGCATGCCATGCTCCTTGGCGACTTCAGCCGTATGATTTGACCAAACTCGAATGTTTGACATGTTTCGATTTTCTCCACCAAGAGCGTTTGCAAACACGACACCTGCACGCTCTCGCGGAAATTCTTTTTCGCCCTCACCATAACCAGCCTGTTCGATGGCTTGAGCAGAAACGGATACTGCCCAAAGTTGGCATGGATCGATCTGAGGAATCGTACCAGGGGGTTGTCTCCAACGACGCCAATCGAATTCGTAATCCTCAACAAAAGCACCAATCTTGGCGTACGTAAAGCCATGTGCAATATCGCCAGGCTTTCCTTCAGTCCAAAAATGATCTACCGGACCTGGCCAGCGTCCTTCTCGGATTTCTTTGATACTCACATGTGAGTCGATGATGTTCTGCCAGAAGGATGTCAAATCCTTGGCATCCGGCATCATGGCTGCCACGCCGATGACAGCAATTGGTTCGAATGGACCTTGTTCAAGTCCTTCGCAAGGTTTTCCGTCATCGGTCGTAAAGCTCATCGTTCCACCTCATACGTCCATAATGCTCTGCGGCACCATGGTGATTGAATAGCCAGCATCGACATGGATGCATTGGCCTGTAACGCCTGCAGAAAGGGGACTTGCAAGCCAGAGTGTTGTACCTGCTACATCGTTTTGATTGACATTTCGACGCAAAGGAGCATTGGCCTCAACGTGATCCAATATTCGATCGAATCCCGGGATGCCCGATGCTGCAATGGTTCGAATCGGACCTGATGAGATGCTGTTCACTCGATGTCCGTGTGGCCCCAAATGGCAAGCAAGTTCACGTGTCCAGCATTCAAGCGCTGCTTTTGCCATAGACATGATGCCGTAGGACGGTACAAATCGAGTCGAAGCGGCGTATGTAAGTGTGATTGTGGAAGAGCCTTGGCTCAAATGAGGCATAGCAAACTTGAGGCATCGTTGCAATGAATTGGCAGAGATGGTCATCGCCGTATTGATATCTGCATCTTCAACAAAGAGAATTGGTCGATCGAAACAACTTCGTGGTGCAAATCCAATCGCATGAACCAATACGTCGATTTTTCGTCCAGGATGTTCTTTTGCGAATTCATCAAAGAATTCTCTCGTCGTATCATCTTGTGCAACATCCAGAGGGTAAAATCCCTTGATGGCTGGAAGTTTATCCTTCAATTGGAAAACACGGGACATGAAGCGCTTTTGATAGCCAAGGAAGAGGTCTGCACCAGCCTCAGCGAGTTGTTGACAAATGGCCCATGCAATCGAATCTTCGCTTGCAACTCCAAAAACGACAGCGGTTTTTCCCTTTAGACCCAGCATCCGCACCCCTCATTTAGCAGGTGTTACCGGGCACACCACGTCTTTGAGTATTCCCCTTGTTTTCTTGCAAAAGAACGGCTTCCAAGAGGTTTCAAAACCAGCGGACGGCGTTACAAATCATCAAGCATTGAATCGAGGTCGTCAGAAATGAACTCATCGTCTTCAAAATCAAGGTCGAAATCGAGTTCATCTTCATCTTCGATTTCGATTGGTGCTTCGACTGCCGCCTCAGTTTCAATCTTATTTTTTGAGGAGCGCTTTGAGACTCGCCCAATGATGACCAGAAGGAAGATGACGAACAGAACGCCTCCGCCAATTGCTCCGTAGAGTGCAAGGTCGTCCGTGCTTACTTCCGAGAGTCCAGCACCCAAGCTTCCTGCTTCTTCTTCGGCTGCAACGATGAGATCAAAGTCAACGATATCTTTCGAATCATCGAGTGTGCTGCTTGCTTCGATGACAATCGTGTTCCTAATTTCAGATTCTGCATCGCTAGGTGCGCGAATAATAAATTCGAGTTGTTCGGAAACGCCACCTGATTGAACATCTCTTGCAGCAAGGAAATCTCCGCTTTGCATAACGAATCCAAGTTGTTCAAGCTCATTGGCATTGGTGATTCGGATTTCGATGGTGTCGTCTGCATTTCCATCGTTATCGACCTGGAACGTGATGGAAATCTCTTCGCTCGTTTGCATGTTTCGAGAGGATGTATCAGGAATATCGAGTGTGACAAGTCCGTATTCCTTGATGGTCACATCACCCGAATGGTTGGCAACTTGAGACAGTGGTGTACCTTCAACGGGGATTTGCCCCCAAGCGGTGACGGTCGCTGTAATGGTGAATTCGTACTCAATCGATGCATCTGTTCGTTCATCACAAGAGAACGTTACCGTGAAATCGGCTGATTCACCAGCATCCAATGTGAATGAATCTTCTGAAACGGCCATGTTCACATAGACCCCATCCCATTCTTCAGTGATGTCGATGTTCTCAGCAAGAATTGTTCCATCGTTCGTGACGGTGCATTCAACAACCTCATCTTGATACTGGCCTGGTTTAACGTTCAACTCCGGGTCATCGCCACATTCAAGCGAGATGCTCCCTACTACACCTTGAGCAGAAGTCGGCATCGGAAGAACGGTGAGGAGAAAGAATGCTACAAGCAAGGTAGCCATCGCTCTTTCCTTGCCTGCCATGAACCTTCGATGTAGAAGAGTTTCATGAATGTGATGGATGATTTTTCAACAAGTGATAGCATTATTCAGCATCACCATACAAGGCATTTGGAACATCAACATGACATTTCCACAACATCTCTTCATCCATACCCGCTTCAATCAATTGTTGTGTTCTCTTTGGTACCGTCTTCGGACCGAGAACGGCTCCCGGACGGCGAGGATCGTCCATGTAATCTGTCTCAAGCATAAACCCGGTCTGGTTCATCTCATAACTTGCGAGAAGTGGTTCAAGTGCACCTTTACCGACAAGAACACTCGAGGTTAGTCCCCGGGTAATCGATTCATCGATTTGAGGAGGAGAGTAATGCCGGATGAGTCGGTGCGTTGGAAGGTTCGCTCTCGCAGCCATTTCTGAAAGATCGCGATAGGTCGACTCCAACTCACCTTCGACGTGAAGTTGGAGTGGGATTCCTTCTCGTGCTGCAAGCACCATGGTTTCCTCAAGCAGTTGATTGGACAGATTCCAAACCTCATCAGAAACCTCCCAATGCGGTCGACCAACTTCACCAATCGCGTGTGCCTGACCCTCTTGAACAAACTCGAGTGCAGCATCAATGCTGTCTCGATAGTTTTCGCAAGCCCGTTCGATTCCTTTCTCACCGTCTTGTTCCATCCAATTGATGAATTGGTGAGCAAAGGCTGCTGGATGGGGTCCAAGAACGACACGAACGTGGAGATCGTGTTCTTTTCGAACTTCATCGGCCATAGCAATCGTATCAGCATATGTTTCTCGATGCTCGTTCAGTGAGGTAGGAGGTGATGAAAAATCAGGACAGTGTACCAAGACGAGGTGCGTTCCGCCAACGTTCTTGAAATCCCGAGCGGCTTCCAAGAATCGCCCCTTTCTATTCAGATGAAAATGATTGTCGAGAATCGGTCCTTTCCAAGGCCGTAGAGCATCAACCATGCTGATTCCTCAGAAGTTTGCAATTCCTAAATCCTTGAACTTGGATTGCCAATAGACGGCAGCCATTGCAACCATCTTCGGATGTCGACCTTCTGTGACCACACATCGCCCATTCCCCCAAATATGGAGAACAAGATCGTGTCGCTCGTCCTTGATGATTCCACAATCAAGACGATCATCATAATGACCTTCTCCTGCACCAAGTTGTCCGGTAATGGATTGCACCTTGATCGGCGTATTGAAGAAGAACGAAGCAATGATTGGACCTAACTCAGTCTTCAGCCCAGTATCGTCTTTGCCGAGACGAAGAAGAAGTTCCTTAGCAGCATCTCGGGCTGCTTCAACTCGGTGCGTTCCGTGCACTGTAATGCGTCCTTCTGGATCGATCACAAGCGTTGCTCGTGGTCTTCGCAGGGCTTTGATGACCATCTTTCCGACACGTTGACCTTCGAGGTGTTCAACTACAGCCTCGCCATCGATGGGTTCAGGGGCGACAAAGCGGACGAGTTGATTCTCAACGGTCACGTCAATGTTGGCGCTCATTCTTCCTCCCCCTGTTGTTCCGAAGGCCCTGTTGATGAAATAATCTCCTCTGGTTGTGGATTCGAATTGAGCATCGCAAGAATCGCAGGCCGCCATGTTTGGAGCATTGGAAGGAGAATCGTAGCATCAGATCCATGTTTGGCTCTCTCTGCGGCAAGCGCCCCACGCAGACGTTGAGCAAAACGTTCGTCCCGAGCTTTCGAAAGCGTCGGATTGATTCGAGATTCTGTCAAATCCCACCATGCGGCCGTAATAACTGAAGCCGCTGCCATATCCTTTGGAACGTTTTTTGGCGGTGGAACCGCATCAAAAATCCGTACTTTAACGGCCTTTTTCCATTTCTTGCCAATGCGAACCATCGAAAGCAGTTTCCTCCAATGTGTGGAAACTTTCGCTTCCTGTGTTCGTTGCTCTTCCCATGCCTCATCGTCAAGTGTGGGTTCGATGCAATACACTGGGCGATCATGTCGAAGCGCTAGACGGTGCAAACGTCGAGGTTCAGGGTCAGGGAATCGCCCTGTTTGAATTTCATCGAGTTGCGTCAAATCTTCAATCATTGCAGAATCAAGGCCGCCTCCCAAAATGGCTGAGGCGAGATTGATACCTGGCGATTCCTTTTCCGACTCCTCTTCAAGTTGCCATACATCCTCTATCTCTGGACCTTCAAGCAAAGCAAGTGCGTGCCATTCGATTCGAGGCCTGAGCGCTTGTGGATGAACGGTTGTAGGGAGAACGCCATGAAGGACGATTCGACCTCCATCTGGGTCGTCCCAGACAATGTCTTCCCAAGACAATTCCACACTCAAGTGGTCACGTCCATCACTGGTTGTTCAACCAGTCTTGCAGGGAGTTGATGTCCCATCCTTGGTCAAAGTAGCCTTGAATCTCATCTTGGCTCCATTGTGGGAACTTCTGCATGGCTTCAGCCATCTCCGGACTAACATCCGCAGGCGGTGCTGCAGCTGGTTGTTCGTATTGTCCTGGAAGAGAAGCATATGCCTTGGTGTCTTCCTCATCCTCGTAGAGGTAGTCATCCGTGTTGTTGTTTCCACGTCGCATGACGACAAGTCCGACAATACCCATCACAAGAATGAGGCCGATGAGAATGACGATGATCAACATCAGCATTCCAGAGTCGTCGCTATCACTTGCAATCTTGACGTTGAAACTGTCACCACTGCTTGAACCGTTGTACAGCAACTCACCAGTAACATCATCAAAGACGAGATAATACATTCCAGTTGTTGGATTAACAAAGGATTCCAAGGTCACCTCGACATCAACTTCGCCATCGATTGCGATGAGACTTGATGTGACCGTCTTCTCAGTCACAGGAATTCCACCGTCAACAACCGACTGTATTCTGAGTGTGACTTCTCCGGCCTTCGAACCTGTATTGACCACTTCAATAGTGAGCGTCATCGAGTCACCAACTTCAGGTGAACGTGGTAGAAGATCGATTTCCTTGACGGAATAACTCGCTTCTTCGTAGATGAAGTTGTACAATGAATTGTAACGAGCTTCGCCGGAGTAGATCGGAGCAACCGAGCCGTCACCCGTTGGGCCACCACCAAGAACAGGAGAACCTGCTGAATCAGCGCCAACAACCCAGAAGACAACTTCAATGTTGTTGATTTGCTCTTGCGTTGGCAACTCCTGGTCGATGGATGGCCACAAGTCAACACAATCTGCAGTTGCAGCATATCCACCAGCGACTGGCGTCAGGGAAAGCGGTGCAGTCAGTGGATCAATTCCATGGATTTGTCCATAGAACGGCCATGTTACA
>JAPOIF010000052.1 GCA_029979085.1 Methanobacteriota archaeon
GAGGCCCCAATTTGCTCCCCAGTTTCCATCATTTGAGCCCCACGATGCATACCCCATCACGTTGCTCACATTGGTGACGAAACCTGTCTCCTCATCGAACAACACCGATTGATTGTACAATTCTGATAGCGTTGTATTCGCTGTATACAAATCGTCGTTCCAAAACTTGTAGCCTGATCCGTTTCGATTTGTTGCCAAATCGAGAACGTAGGTTCCGCTTTCACCCAAACTGTTGTTGGCTTTCTCGATGAGTTCGAGCGCAGTTTCAACTGTGTAGCCAGTGAGTCTTGTCACGAGATAGAAGCCATGCTTCTGTCTGGAAAAGGATTCAAAGTCTCCCCCCGATAATGGTCCATAGGAATGTGTCGACCAGTAATTACCGCCAATGGTACTGTTGTATGAACCTCCGAGCAATGCAAACTCTTGATCGAAGGACGCTTTGTCTTGACCACCGTTAACTCGAAGAGGCATACCCTTACTCGTCACAAGATAATTCATGTCAGAAACGTTGCTCCGATTGTTCAACATTTCCAAAAACGGTAGTGCGAAGTACGTATTGAATTGATTTCGATTGATGGTTTCAGCGGTTGGTGTCCCCTCCAGATCAAAAATGAACACACGCTCATGACTGATGTTTCGGGCTTGAACAAAGGCCCATCCGATGGTTTTGCTGGCTTCGGATTTGTTGTTGATTAAAACGCCAACATCACTGTAGTCGTACACATCAAGAGCATTGAAGCCATTTGGAACAGCGACAGTCTGATTGTTCAAATTGAGCCAGTTCTCACCAGTCGTAAAGCCTTTGAAAAGGTGTTCATGCTCATCGAAATTGGTTCGTTGCTCTGCATTCATCGCAGTCGGTGGCAAGGCTGTGAACAATGAAGCCAGCATAAGTGAGACGAGAAACAAACTCGTCCCTCGACCTGCCATGTGCCGTCGATAGCAAATTGCAGTTTAGCAGTATTGATTGAATGGGTATGAAATTTTAATCAAAAATCAAGGATTTCATCAAAAAAACACTGAAAGAATATGAAGGGTGGCCCCTTCTGACCAATTGATGGCAGAGTTGTACATGGCACGAACGTGTAAATGGGGCACACTCCGCGTCGTTGGAGGCGATGTATGGAATCACTCAGGTGATGTCCTCATCACTCCAGCAAACAATCGTCTTTCAGGCCGGGAAGGGCTTGACAACATGATTCATCAAAAAGCCGGACAGGAGCTCACCCAAGCAACTCGAAACATCTGTCTTGAAATGAGAAAAATCAACGCTCCTCCATGTGCAGTGACCCATAACGTTGTCACCGAGCCATTCGCTCTTGGTGATCGATTCAAACACATCATTCACGTCGTTGGCCCTGATTGCCGTCGACCCAATCAGGATGAAAATCGACGAGACTTGCTTCCAGAGACCTATCGCAACCTCTTTGCAACCCTCAAGGAACTTGGGACGATGGAAAACGTCATCTCTCCACCATTGAGCATGGGCGTGTTCGCCTACCCACATCGAGAAGGTGCACGTCTCACCTTGGAAACGCTCCTTGGAATTCTCGATGCTGAAGAAGACCCCGGCGTCAAGACGTTCACAATCGTTGTCAAGGAGAAAAATTTCATCTCCAACATGCGTACTGTGTACCGAGAAATCAACGACTTGCTACCAGGTATTGACACCACAAACGACTGAGGTCTATACCATGAGCGACCTTCCTCACATGGTGAGCGTCGCCCTTCAATCATCTGCAACCTCGTTCGACGCCATCCTCATGGTCTCCAATGACAGTCGAAAAGTTCGTTCGATTGCTGAACTCATACCATCCAATCTGCCGATGCGGGTCATGACAAGTTTGAGTCGTGTCCGTGATGCGTTGGAAGAAATCAACATCGATGCACGAGTCCTTGAAGAAGGGCTCTCTTCAAAGGGTCTGTCCATCCTCAACGAACTGTACGATCTTGTCTTGCAAGGGATGGGTGAGCGATGGATTGCAAAAGGAGGCCGACTGCTTATCGTCCTGGCTGAACCCATCGATGGCGTCATTATGGTCGACACCAAAATGCTTGGAGCAGAACGTCTCACGGCCATTGCCGAAGAACAGGCCATCGAGTTGGATGTTCTCATTCGAATGCTTGAGCTCTCACGAGCTATTGGGACTCGGGGTCGAGAAGGGACGGCCATCGGGGCGCTTTTCGCCATCGGCAACATCCAGAAGATGCGTGGACATTCAACAGCGATGGTGCTCAACCCCTTCAAAGGGCATAGCGAAGCAAAGCGCGACGTCCGAAACAAGGAAAATCATGAGACGCTTGCTGAATTCGCTTGGTTGGATGGAGCGATTTTGTTCAATCGTGAAGGTATTGCCAGTGATGCAGGACGTTACATCCAGGTTCCATCCGGATTGACGCCGAAATCAGGAGAAGGTGGCCGACACCTTGCTGCACGGGCGATTTCACAATTAACGGAAGGCGTTGCCATCGCCGTCTCATCGACAGGAGCCATCGTACTCTATGCAAACGGACGAGAGCGCTACCGTGTCCGTATCAAGTGAGTTGTTCAATGGCCTCAGTCAACGTCAGTTCACCTAATGCAACTTTTCGTGCTAATGCGGATGAAATTGTCACACGTCCTTGACTTTTTATTCGGCTTCGACGTTGAATCTCCTTCACTTCACCTTCGGTTGGCTGCAAGTCAACCACTTCCCATATTCGTTCACCCGCTAACGTCGCAATTCGGATGGCTGAAACACTGTGTTGGTTTCGATTGAGACCTCGGGAGGTTTTTCGTTCATCGACCAGTTCGACAACGTACCCACGTTCAAGCATAGCATTGGCCAATCGGTTGCGATGGGACGGTGAACCCTTTCCCATTCGAATAAGGAGGTGTTGAAATTCGTGATGTTCAATGAGCAAATCAATTGTTTCGATGCACTCCTTCACGGATTCGGTTTGTTTGGTATCGATCAGTACACCGTCTGTAAACCAAGCAAGACCAGGACGTGGTCCAGTATCAACACCGAGGACAAAGCGGTGTGTTCTTTGCGAACCTTTGAGTGCAAAAATTGCAGCTTCAAGTGCCATTTCAAGCGACGAAAGATCTGCAGCGATCGGTCGACCTTCAGATGATTTGCTTGCAATTTCATCGACAGTTCCAATCCAAATCGAATCCTTTGAAGGCAATGGTTGCTTTAGTGAACGTTGTTCAACATCGATGTTTCGTGAACGGAGCATGTGCATAATGCGGTACGCGAGTTGGAAATCATCTGTGCGAACCACGATTTTTTGCACAAACGTCTCCAGGCCATGCTGCCCTATAATTCTCCGTCTCAATTCAAGATTGAAATCTATGCCCAACGCTTCATTCGAACCTTCATCCAGAGGCCATTTTCAGAAGCCATTGTTGATTTCCAGTTCAAACGACTTCTCGAACGGATGTTTTATGTCCAATAGAATGTTGAAAATAACCATGCGAAATACAAACTCGACCACGTTTTTTTTGATACTTTTGTTCATTCTCTTACCATTGTCTGGATGTCTAGGTGATGATTCCACATCAAGAACCGAAACCGCAGAAGATGGTACAGAACGATGCTGGGCTATCCTCCAAACAATAACCACCATGGAGCATGAAAGTGAAATGATGCGGAACAACCACTACACGATGACAAACATGACGTACGACGCCTCATGCAATCTGATTTACTCATTGCGGTGGGGTGGAGATGGATACGGTGGTTACAGCAATTTCACTTACAACGCTGAAGGTCAACGAGTATTAACGGAAAGTGGTTCAGGTGATTGGAATAATTCAACTGGAACCCTTGAAGATATCTTTCTTCAGTTTTGGGAAAACACGTATGAGAACGGTCTTTTGATGCAACAAAAATCATACTACGAGGGTGGAGATGGAGAAGAATATTGGAACTATACATATGATTCCGAAGGTCGAGAAATCTTAGAAGAATCCGCATATGCTACCGTAGAATCATACTACAATTCCGATGGGCTGCTGGAACAAATCAAGAGCAGCGGTTATGGGAATTCGACAACGTACGCCAACTACACGTACAATAATGCTGGCCAACAGATTCAGGTGACCATCACTTATGGCTACAATGGAAACTGGTATAACCCAACATACACAAACAACACGTATGCTGATGGCCTTTTAGTTTCGTCAACATATAATGGGGATCTAACGACGTACACCTACAATGAGAAAGGGGATTTAATCGATGAAACGCGCTATTGGGGTGACAACTTTAGCTCCAGCACCACTCATACATGGGGATATGCCGAAACAGTATGAGATGATGTCTCATCGCTGTTTTAGGATACGAACAGACGAAGTTCATTGGAATGCGTAAGGTTCACCTGAACGGTGATGGTTTGTCGCAAAATCACCGAAGTCAATAAAGGCGGCTGACAACAATCTGGTTTTATGACAAGCCAGTACGAGCGAGAACTGCGCCACGTTCTCGCAGGGATTCCTGCAGGTGTTGAAGCCGTTATACGCTCGTGTTCGGTTGAAGAAAAAGAGAAAATGCGACTCGTCCTCAAACGTCCGTTTCTTGTGGTTCGTGCAGCGGGTTCAGGAATTGAGGGCAGTGGAGATTTGCTCGCCTTGAGAGGCGACATTTCATTTCCGATCGAGGTCAAGACAACCAAGGGAACCAAGATCTATCTCAGCGGCCGAACTTTAGACCAGTACAACGCTCTGGCCTACGAAGGGGAACGCTGTGGACTCATGCCCTTGTACGCTCATCGGTTGAAGGGAACTCGAGGCGACTCCTGGCGAATCTTCCGGGTGGAGACCTCCACACTTGAGGGGCGTTTACGCGTTCTTGCCCGACGTATTCCTGCTCTACCTCGAACACGAAAGGGCCGTGCATTCATCGACTGGGAGCAGGGAATGCCACTGAATGAATTCATTCACGTCGTTTGTCAACATAACGAACACTCCCCAACTCTCGAATACATTCAGAAGCGAAGTGTTGTTGACGAAGAGGTGAGTGTTGAGTCCGCTCACAAGGCCTCTATCCTCGATGAACTTCAGCGACGAAGAACCATCATTCGTTGATCAGAAGTAAGGCATCAATATCAAAAACAGTAACATAAAGAGTAATCCAAGCGATGAATAATTACTTGCCTTCCTTGAAATTTGATCAATCCATAACGGATGGAAGTTCCACAATTTGAGTTTCTTTCCAAGCGCACGTATTCGCGATAATCCAGCATGCACCATGTCCTTGAACATATGACCACCATCAAACGGCACCATTGGTATCAAATTGGTGAAACCGAGAAGTACGTTGACCCACATGATCCAAAACATGAGATTGACGAGGAGCAAGAGACCCTCCTTACCAACCAAGTCTGCAAACCAAGAATCGTCTGCTTCGAGCATGGCCTCTTCGTTCGGATGCATGGCAACACCTTGCAACTGGAACGGGATGAACATCGTCGCTACAACGTGGAAGGGAGCGAACAAGACGCGTTGAGGAACCGTGTAATCGGTGTTTGGAGAAAATGGCCCGGCGAGCCGATCGATGCCTTGTGTGTTTTCTGCAAGACCCTCAACTCCCAAAAACGGGTCGCCTTGTTCGATTGAAAACGATTCTAATTGATCTTCAGAAAATCCGATATCCTGGTAGTAAACGTATTTGTCCGAAAAGGTTGCATTCACCGTTTCTCTTGTTCCATCTTCGTGGAGTACGCCGATGAGCACCGAATCTCCTGCACTGTACTGGTCGATCATGTCTCGAAATCCTTCCAATCCAACGACATCTTCGCCATTGATGGTTTCAATCGTATCCCAAGGTTGCATACCGGCTTGGTCTGCTCCTTGATTCTTGACGATGCCCGTGACGTGGATGGATTGGTCACCGGATGCGAACTGTCCTGCAATTCCACCGATCAGCAACAACAGGACAAATGCTGCAAAAAGATTCGTTGCTGGCCCTGCAGCAAACATACGTTGCCGTTCCCGACGTGGTGCTTTGAACAGTTCTTCACCTTCGGGCTCGGCAAAAGCACCAAGCGGTAGTGGGCCAAGTTGCAGCAAGCCAAACGAACGTATTCGCATGCCATGGCCACGAGCAAGCAAACCATGGCCAAACTCGTGAATGACTAATGCTACAACGAATCCGATCAATCCCCACCAAAGTGGTATCATTGGATTGATACCAGGGATTGCAACCAACTCGCTTGCAGTCGGGGGAGGTACATCGGGTGGTGAAAGGAGGGCTCCTACGAAAGCAAGCAGAAAGACAACGCCAACCATGAGCATGGCAAAGGTGCAGACCCAGAGTGAAATCTCTCCGTAGATTCTCCAAAATCGACGTGGTTTAGCTACCTTCTCAAGAAGATCAAGCCCTTTTTTTGTCCGTACCATCAACACGAATCCGAAGACACGTGTTGCATTCCATCGGTCGAGAACGCCATCTCGCTCCCAGCGCTTAAGCAGCAAATACCACGCGAAGATAAGAAGTGGAATAAGTCGCCAGTCGAAATCGACTGCGCCCCATGATGCTGCCATGATTGGTGTGAACGCTCGCTTCCATATCAATCAATGCACCAACTCATGGATGTGAAGGTTCATGAATGGGGAGTTGAAGGTCAGGCCATGTTGCATCGTGCCGCCATTGAGTCATGGACGACCGACAAATGGGGGCAATCTTCGGTACAAATCGCTGAATGGTTGATTGAAGATGACATCGTCCAAGCCTTCATTCGCCTTCAACGAGGTGCTCTGATTATTGATGCAACAATTGACGAAACGGGGCATTTACGTTGCAATAATCACCTCCACATTCCATTCGATCAATGGAACCCTGGTTCCATTCAAGCCAATCGAACTCGAGACTCTCGTGTACGGTTTCGACATCGTCATGCAGAGATCATCCTCTCTGCGAGATTCCGAGCTCCTGAGTGGGGTCAAGCTCTTCTCGAAGAGTGGTTAATGGCTCAGCGAGGCGAAGAAACTCGACCAAAAAGCTCCGAACAACGATTGGCGACCATTCGACGCTCGAAAGCAAGCATTGAGCGATATTTGGAACAATCAAATCTCGATTATGCAACAGAATTGCTCGCCATGACGCAAACAAGTCTCGATAATGCTGCTCAAGAACTCACACGAAATCGAGCCGTTGCTGAGAGTGAGGAGTAATCATTCCTCTTCATCAACACCTAGTGCAACCAACAGAGCCTTCTCTTGCTGAGCCTGAATGTTTTCAGGAGATGTTGAGAAGATGCGACGAATCAACGGGTCTGCCACCATTGGGAAGATGAGAATGCCTCCAATGCAGGCAAAAAGGTACAGCAGTGATGAACCGGGAACGTAGTCCAGCCCAGGTCCCGAACCACTGACCATGAGTTTGACTGCTCCGAGCCATGGAATTTCACCACCTGCACGACCGACAAGCCAGCTCTCTTGGACTGGGCCCAATACGCCTCCATCAAGTGTACGCAAACCAGAGGAGCCGTTGACAGCATCAGCACCTTGGTCGACAGAACATTTGTTTGCATCACCAAGGGTGAGCAGCCCTGAGTGTTTCGGAACCCAGTTGTGGACCACCAAATGGGCTTCAACACCAGCATGGACAAAGCGTTCACAATCGTAGAAACCAGCGTCAATCCCATCGAATTGAATGCTAATGTTGCTTTGATTGACAACATCTGTTCCCGGAACGTCCCATGTTTGAACACAAGCACCTTCGCTTCCATCAATGCTCCACTCAGCGTCATAGGTTCCCCCAGTTGGGCATGGATTTGCTGTCGAGGTCGCAGGATAGGCATCGTGAGGTACGACACGCAGAATCGCTCGATGAATGATCGGTGTCGACGCTTCCCCATTCTTCCGGTAAATGACGACATCTCCTTCCATTCCATGCGCTTCGTATCCATAGTACGGATTGGATGGATCGGTAGCTTCAGCAAAGGTTACAATATTCTCGAATGAGGATTTGTGAACCAAAACAAGATCGCCTGCATCGATGCTTCCTACTTCTCCATCTGGGTCATGAACCATGCTCGAAGATTCAACAACGACCAATGGTGGCATCGATCCTGTGTGCGCATACAACGCTGCAATGAGGACGACAATCATTCCACCAGCGAGTAAAATCTCCCTGAACAGGAGTTTTGTCGAGTCGGAAGGTTGCAAGGAATCGCCACCGCTTTAACGTCGCATGCCACGTTCTTGAAGGAACGCATTCCAACGCTCCTCGTGACCTGCTCCGAGCGCAGCGGCTGAACGATCACCTTCTGAGCGTCGCCGTTTCAATTCAGCCGTACTGCGAATCTCGTAGAGTTCGTCAAGAGTGCTCACATGCCCTTTGAAGACCAAGAACTCAGGTGTGACGAAGATAAGACCGGTAGCGGCAAAGACGAGGAGGCCAATCGCTGCTCCAGTGTATTCGCCCCACGTTGCAGATTCTTGGAGAAACAACAGTTGAGATAATGCTGCCAAGAAAAGCACCACGAAGGCACCAAAGAGCGTTGCAAGAATGGAGTATTGTCGTCCATGTTGAGCTGCCCACCAGCGAGAAAAAAGACCTGCCATGTTCGTCCCTCGGGTGCACCTATGAACGCTGTTCTTCATGACGGTTACGGAACAATGCGTAGTGACCACGAGCCGATGCGTTGATATGCTTAGGGAACATAGTTGTGGACACTGGGTGTGTACACTATGCGAAAAGCGGTTTTCCTCGTCCTTCTGTTCTTTTTATCGGTCATGGCGCCACTCGCTTCTTCGGCCACAACGGAGACCCAATTCAAAGGAGGATCAACCTCGTACACACACACCTTCAACGGGCAAGGAAACGGCTCTGCTGGTGTGATCACGTTCCCGTTCGGAGCTGAAGTGACCTCGGCTCAATTCAACTTCCTCGGGGAAGCAAGTACGACAACGTGGAGCAATCTAACCGACAACAAAGACTTCGGTGGTGCAGGAACAGGCACATGGTCAAACTCGCAAACAGGTTCCTTCCAGTATGGTTCTCGAACCAATCTCGAAACGGCCAACGATGAGATTTCGCTTCGAGGCAACCCCACCAACAACATGGTGACGTTCCGCAATACCAACGATTTGTCAACAACAAATTCAGCCACAATCAATACGACTGGACAATTCGTCGCTCTTGGCGACCAAGGCTACAACAGTGTAACAAAGCAATTCTCCGACCTTTCGGTTTCATCGAGTGCAAGTTGGAACTATCGAGGTATCGTCGTCCCCGTTTCAGAACATGAAATTCATGCAACACGTTACTCGAGTACCTCGATGTACTCCGCTCCAAGCATACAACGCATCAATGCAACAACGGGAGCACTGCTCGGTACGGCAAGCCTCAGCACATCTGGTTGTACTTCATCCGTTTCGAGTTACTGGTACGATGCAGCAGTGGATCCAAACGGGAACATTTGGACGGTCTCCTACCAGTACTACTATCTCACGAAGTGGACATTGAATGCAGCAAAGACGCAGTGGCAATGTTCCTCGTACACCAACTACGGGTACCCAAACTACCTCACTGGCGTTGACTTTGACGACGATACTGGAAAATTGTACGTGAGTTACTACGATTCGTCCTCCTATCCAACCTACAACCGATACTTGATGGAAGTCAATCCAACTAACCCGAGTTCCATCAACTCGACGTGGTCGATTGGTTCTGCTTCCGATTACAATTACAAGACCACTTCAACGTCAGGGAATCCAAACTCTGGACTGGTTGTCGACTTACCGCGTGTCATTGTCAATGAGTACAACGTCCAAGGTTCCCGTCATCATCACTTCAGCATGAATGGTTTCAGTCTCACCAAGATGGGCGTGCAAGAAATGCCCAACGGTGGACATTATGGCATCACTCAGTCCGATGATGAAGGCAAGATTTACTACTCCTGCTACCATACTTCGTACTGTAACACTGTATCACGAAAAATCCACATGTGGGGCGATGGTGTTGTCACCGACAGTCGTACGCCGACATCAACCTCGACCACAGTCTATGGCCAAACCACAACCGCAAGCCGAGCCGTTGACCAAATCAAGTTGGAGAGTGCGATTGGATACATGCCAACTGGAACATCGATCGACATCGACGTTTCCAACGATGATGGTGTAACTTGGAAGTCGATTGGCGTCGGTTCAACCAAGACATTCGCCAGCAGCGGGAACAAAATCACCTGGCGAGCAACGCTCAATGGAACCTCTACCGCTACCCCAATTCTCGATCAAGTGACCATCCAATACACAACAAACTACTACAGCAGTGGCAATTTCTACGTACGTTCAAACTACAACAATCCATTCCCATCGTACGTTGCTGCAACCGTTCACTACAATGCAACCATTCCAGCAAGCACCTCCATTTCCGTACAATTGGGTGGAAGTACATCGAGCCTGTGCAGCAGTGGTTTGACATCCTTCGGACAATCTGGACTTACCAAGGCGTTCACAACACCCAGCTACGGTTACCTTTGTCTTCGCGTTTCATTCTCGACAAGCAACTCAGCATACACGCCTGTCTTGCATGACATCCAAGTCGCCCTCCACAGCAATGCTCCTGACAACCCTGGGTTTGAGATTCACACACCATATCCAATCCCGGCGAATTTCAACCCTCCATTGACCCCAACGGTGGGCTGGAAAGAAAATGGCCCACTGGTTGGTCCAAAAACCATCAATGCCAATAGCCCGACCCATGCCATCATCAAAGGATTCAACGATCGTATCCCTGATACTGGTTCCGGATTTGTAGACATCCCAATCGACCTCACATCGGACAGCAGTGGAATTCTCACACTAACTTCGTTTAGCGTAACCTACACGATTCAGACGGTCAACCTCGAAATTACGATTCCCGAAGGTGAGATTCTCCACGAGCGTACCGAACCATACGAAGTTGTTACACGCCACATCGTGGGCGAAAGTGCAACCAAGATTCGTGAAGCAACATTGACCCTTTTGACGAGTTCTGCTGCCTCCAATCCAACGTTGTTCTGGCAAGATGGGGACGTCTTCCCATCACCAAACGACCCTGATGGTTACGTTGTCATGGACGGCAATTCCTACTCCATTCTCAACAACAGTATTCTCGAAATTCACTGGTTGTTCCGTGTGACCAGCGATTTCCCTGACCAAAACAACGTCCGATTCAGTACAGGATGTTTGGATGACAGCGGTTCAGCTGGCTTTGCACCACTCGACCTTCGAAGCGAACAAGGGCTTCGTGTCAACCAAACCTTCGGCCTCGGCTGGTTGAAGGTGCGAGATAACGGTGGCGACCTTGTCCGAGATGATGTCCCTGACAACGCTTGGGTTGCTGCGGGTGAAACGCTCCACTTCCAAGGGGCGATGTGGTTCATGGATTCCGATGACGCTCCGCTCGACAGTGCTTTTGACGTGCGTGTTTCTCG
>JAPOIF010000053.1 GCA_029979085.1 Methanobacteriota archaeon
ATCATCCCCACTTGACTAAGTACAAAGGCACGATGTAAAAGCATGGGAAAACGCCTAAGCCCGAGAATGGTTTCAGTACTTCTTTTTATTGTCGCACTCCCGATTGTATTCAATTCAGCATTCACAAGCAATGTAGTCGGTAATGATCTCAATAACCCAAATGAACTCTACGAAAACTGCGACCCTCAGGCTGTAGAAATCGAAGAGAATGAAGGATGCGGCGACAGACTACATCGTACCGAGCATGCCTTCAATGGAGGATGGACTCTTCTTGGGCACATGATCGGTGGTTCATTGCTCATGTTTAGCGCTCCAATTACATTCAATTCAAACATATTAAAAAAACGAAAAAAGCTACACAAAAAAGCCGGATATGCCTTCATTCTCGGTGGCATCATTACAGGAATAAGTGCTCTTTCGATGACTGTTATATTCCCTCACCGATTTTCAAATTTCAATGTGTTTACAAATCTACTATGGGGTACATTACTCGTTTTTTCGCCAATTATGGCATTAAAGTCGATTCTTGCAGGGAGAGTAAAAAATCATAGAGCATGGATGATTCGATGTTATGCAGTTGCTGCTGGTCCTTCCGGCCATCGTTGGTTGTTTTTCCTTGTAGACATCATCGGAGATTTTGGAGTTTCTCTTCTTATCTTTTTGACGGGTGAATTGATCATCCGGAAAGTGGGATTAAAGACGATGAAAACGATGATTTCGATGAAAAAAGTGTGAATGAACACAATCCACCAACAAAATAATTCGGATAGATTGCTTGGGGTTATCCGATTACCCATCCAACTCCCAAAAACGGTTGGAAGGGGTTGCAGTGGGTCTGTTTGTTCGCTACCCATGTACACACGAGAAAAAGGGGCTGGACATAAAGTCAGGTTCATATACCACTCCGCACTCGCCACTATGTAACCTCAGGTTAAGTAGTGGTGGAATCGATGGCTGGTGACGACTGGGAAGAGAAGATGTTGGATCAACTCGAACGACTCCTTTCCAACATGGGCATGAATATGTCGAGAGAGCAACTGCGCTCCCTTCTCCAGCAATTCCGCTCCCAATTTGAGAAGATGGGCATCGATGAAGAACGCATCGCTAAAGGTGATGTAAACTTCAATTTCGACTTGAGCAATCTCCAGAATTTCTTCCAGCCAGGTATGGATTTCAATGAGTTGTTCAAGAACATGGGTGTTGACGTCCGTGTCGATGCATCCCCTGTCGAAATTGAGACGCCTGAGGGTGATGAGCAAGACGATATGGTGTTACCAGCAGACGATGTCTACCTTGAAGGATGGAACATGACCATCACCGTTGATTTCGCCAAGAAAGAACTCGAGCAAGATCAAGTTGAATTGAATCTCATCGATGGAGGGACGCTCGTCGAAGTTCACAGAACCACTCAACTTGCACCCATTGCCCGAATCGAACTCCCACATGCTTGCGAGGACGTTGTTGACTTTACGCTCAACAACGGCATCCTCGACATTACCCTGCGATTGATTCCTCCAGAGGATGCCTTCGCAGCACTTCCGCCATCAGAAGATGGTGACGACACCATTCCCCTAAGCGGCGACATCGCCATCGACCTAGCGGACGATGACGACGATGACGACGATGATGGAGGAATCCCAATTCTATGAAAAGGAGATGAACAATATGAGCAAAGTAATCGGAATTGACCTAGGAACAACCAACAGTTGTGTAGCGACCATCGAAAACGGAGAACCCGTCGTCATCGCCAACGCAGAAGGTGCACGAACAACCCCCTCCGTCGTTGCATTCAGCAAAGACGGTGAACGGCTGATTGGTATTACAGCCAAGCGACAAGCCGTCACCAATCCAGATCGAACCATGATTTCTGTCAAGCGACACATGGGAACCGACTGGAAGACCGATATTGATGGTACAAATTACACGCCGCAAGAGATTTCTGCATTCATTCTTCAGAAGTTGAAGGCAGATGCTGAGGCCTACCTCGGTCACGAAGTTAAGCAAGCTGTCATTACATGCCCTGCCTACTTCACCGACGCACAACGAAAGGCAACCAAGGACGCTGGACGAATTGCTGGTATGGACGTTCTCCGTATCATCAACGAGCCAACTGCCGCTGCACTTGCCTATGGAGCAGACAAAGGCGATGATCAAACCATTCTCGTCTACGACCTTGGTGGTGGGACTTTTGACGTCTCCATTCTCGAAATTTACGACGTTGATGGACAACCACAAATCGAAGTCAAAGCGACCGCAGGAAACAACAAACTCGGTGGTGACGACTTTGACGAGCGAATCATCGAATGGCTGGTCAGCGAATTCAAGCGTGAAACGGGCATCGATTTGTCCAAGGACAACCAGGCCATGAGTCGACTCAAGGAAGCTGCCGAAAAAGCGAAGATTGAACTCTCAGGAACACAATCCTCCCAAATCAATCTCCCGTTCATCACCATGAAGGACGGTAACCCAGAGCACCTCGACATCACCCTATCTCGTGCTCGATTTGAAGACCTCATTGCAAAGCACATTGAGGATACAATGGCACCAACACGACAAGCCATGAAGGACGCTGGCGTCAAGAAAGGTGACGTCGATAAGGTCATCCTCGTTGGTGGCTCGACACGTGTTCCAGCTGTTCAATCAGCCATCGAAAAGGAAACAGGAAAGGCGCCATACAAGGGCATCAACCCTGACGAAGCCGTGGCTATGGGTGCTGCACTCCAGGCAGGTATCATCGCTGGAGATGACGAGGTTTCGGACATCCTTCTTCTCGACGTCACACCATTGACCCTCGGTATCGAGACACTTGGTGGCGTTACAACGACCATGATCGAGCGAAACACCACGATTCCTGCACGACGAAGCGAGATTTTCTCGACCGCTAGCGACAACCAGCCTGCTGTTGAAATCCACGTCTTGCAGGGTGAGCGTGAGTTTGCTAAGGACAACGTGACACTTGGTCAATTCCACTTGACGGACATTCCACCGGCTCCACGCGGTGTTCCACAAGTCGAGGTTACGTTCGACATCGATGCAAACGGTATCGTCAACGTTAGTGCCAAAGACATGGGAACGGGCAAGGAACAATCCATTAAGATTGAATCCCAAACCTCGCTTTCAGAAGACGAAATTCAAGCAAAGATTGCTGAAGCTGAATCTTTTGCGGAAGAGGACAAGCGACGAAAGGCGAAGATTGAGTTGCGAAACATGGCCGACCAAATCGTCTACCAAACTCGACGAACGCTCGACGAGAACGAAGACAAGCTCGATGCTTCCGATCTTGAACCTGTTCGAGAGAAACTCACAGAACTTGAGGCACTCGTCCAAGATGCCGATGGAAAGCCAATCGATGACGAAGCCATGGATGAGGCCGCAATTCAAGCCAAAGTCAAGGAAGTTGAAGAATCGATGCACGCCATTTCGTCCAAGTTGTACGAAGCAGCTGCCGCCGAGATGGCAGAAGCAGAAAACAACGAGGGCGATGGTGCAATCAATGTTGATGGCGATGACGTCGTCGACGCTGATTTCGAAGTCGTTGATGAAGAAGACTGAACATCGCACTTATGTGTAGGTCTCCGTTGGTGCGACCATGAGCGATGTTCCGATCCTTGAGGAAACGGACCGTACAACAGGCCGGGATGCGCTTCGCAAGAACATACAGGCTGCTGTGGCTCTTGCAGGTGCTGTTCGCTCAACGCTTGGACCTAAGGGTCTCGACAAATTACTCGTCGATGATGAAGGACGAAGCATGGTCACGAACGATGGCATCACTGTTCTCGAATCGGCGAAGGTTGAGCATCCGATTGCACACATGCTCATCGCAGCAAGTGCTACCCAAGATCAAACCGTTCGCGATGGAACAACATCCACGGTTCTTCTCGCTGCTGAGTGGCTCCAAAACGCATGGCATTTGGTCGTCCAAGGCGTCCATCCTGCAACGATTGCTCGTGGTTATCGCATGGCTGAAGCGTTTTGCAAGGAACAACTGGATTCGCTCTCCTTTGAAGCATCAAAAGACGAGATCTTCTCTGCAACCATGACATCTCTTGCCGGTAAACTCCATCAGAAAATGCAATCTACAATTTCTGCATGTGCTGTTGAAGCAGCCGAAGCGATTGCAATGACATCAGACGGAAAGGTCGTTGCCGATCCAACACGTGTCAAAGTCATCACACGAAGTGGTCCAGCACTCGAAGAATCGAAACTCATTACAGGTCTTGCACTCTCGAAGAAGCGAGCTCATGTTGAAATGCCTTCATCGCTCGGTGCTGGTTCAATTCTCTTGGTCGATGGAGGGCTTGAACTTCGTTCACTGTCAACCGATGTTCAACTCAACGTTACGTCAACAAGCGTGCTGCAATCTTTCCGTGATGCAGAGCAACAACGCTTGCTTGAGCAAGTGAAGATGCTGGTTGACCTCGATGTGACCCTTCTTGCCTGTCGAGAAGGGATCGATGATAGCATGCACGCACATCTTGCTGAGGCTGGAATCAAAGCATTCCGCCGTGTTGCAAAGAGTGATTTGGAACTTCTTGCGCGAGGATGTGGAGCACGACTTGTGCCTTCGATTCATCAGGCCAAACAGGTCGATGTTGGTGTCTTCATTTCCAGTCAGTGTGAACGATGGGGAGATGTCGATCACTGGATTCTTGAAACCGATGAGGGTGGTGCAACATTTGTCGCCACGGGAAGTACAGATACCGTCGTTGGGGAGGTTGAGCGGTGCTTTGCAGATGCCCTCGGAGTTGCTTGCCGTTTGAAGGAAGATCCAAAATTGATCCCTGGTGGAGGTGCGACCTACATTGCTTTAGCGCGACGGTTGCGTCGATATGCTGAGACGGTACCCGGGCGAGAACAACTCGCCATCGAAGCCTTTGCGGATGGGCTTGAAACCATTCCCCGTGTTCTTGCAGAAAATGCCGGCATGGATTCCATCGATACGCTTCTACAAATCGTTTCCATTCAAACACAGGATGATGATGATTGCATCGGTTTGAACGTCGTCACGCGTCAACCTGAGAACATGAGAACATCAAACATCGTTGAACCTTCTCGTGTCCTCGGACAAGCCATTTCTGGGGCAAGTGAAGCGACCATCGCTGTTCTTCGCATTGACGATGTCCTTTGGGCAAAGCAAGAAATTAGCGTACCTGATGATGTTCAAGCCTCGCTTGATGGAACAGCCCCAGACCGTCGATAAGTCGAATCAAATGGGTTTAATGAAGAACCAGCATATAAATATGCAAAAATTACCGGATAGACATGGTCAATGTCGGTATTGATGATGTTGCGATTCATTTTCCACGCTTGTACATGGACATGCGTGACTTCGCTGAAATGCGTGGTGCGGACTATGGAAAGTTGAACAAGGGATTGGGTTTGAAGGCGATGGCCATTCCTGATGTCCACGAAGATACGGCAACAATGGGAGCCATGGCTGTGATGCGACTTATCGATCGAAACGGCATTGATCCAAGAGATATTGGTCGAATGTATCTTGGAACCGAATCGGCGCTCGATGGGGCAAAACCAACTGCAACATACATTCTTGATATGCTGACGCAACGCTATCAAGATCGTTTTGGCGAGGATTGTTTCCGAAACTGCGATGTTGTTGACATGACCTTTGCCTGTATTGGAGCCGTGGATGCACTCCACACTACACTCGACTGGGCAGCAAGATCAAGCGAAGAGGATGACCGTATTGGTATCGTTATCTTCTCTGATAATGCAAAATACGACCTTGAATCCAGCGGAGAATACACCCAAGGCGCTGGTGGAGGCGCCTTGCTGATTCGTCAGAATCCTCGGCTTCTCGAAATACCAGATTGTTGGGGCGTCTCGACAACACCCGTACATGATTTCTTCAAGCCACGGCGAAACGTTAGCATTCGTTCAGTGATTTCCAACGTAATGACGCTGGCACAAGAAGCTGGTCAATCGGTCAAGAAGGGGATCGTTGATCGAATGGTCAAGCACCTTCCTGAGTCGACCGTTCGACGGCTTGGCATCTTTGCTCATGGGGAAGAATCTGTCAGCGTCCATCGAGATGAACCGGTGTTTGATGGACAATTCTCAAACCGATGTTACCAGCAAGCGGTTCGACAAGCGTTCCATAATTTCAGTCAGCGTGCGATCAAACATAAGCGATGGGATCCTGAACTTGATACGCAATTCACGGAACAGTGGTCTCGTATCATCATGCATCTCCCTTATGCTTTCCAAGCAAAGAGAATGTTTCCTGACGTCTTCCGTCATGATCGTATGAATACGCCGATGTGGCCAGGTATCATCGAGCAAATTGGCGAACAACCTGCAAAACCAGAATCCGATGACCCTGAAGCGATCATGGCATGGGAAAAAGAGATGGATGGGTATCGTCGAGCCATTTCAAAGACGCCCGAGTACATGGATTTCCACAAAGAATGCATTGAGAAGGGTCAGCGGGCTTCAAGCTTGATTGGAAATCAATACACCGGTTCAATCTTCTTGGCACTTATGTCCACGTTTGAATCCGATTTGGAGGACAATTCGAAACTTGAGGGTGAACTGTTCGGACTGTGTGGTTATGGCTCAGGTGCTAAAGCCAAGGTGTTTGAAGGCAAAGTCGCTCCACGATGGCGTGAGGTCGTCGCCCGATGGCAGTTGTTCGAACGACTCGCTGGACGTGTTGCTATCGACCAAATAACCTACGAGAATCTTCACAAAGGCTTGCAAGAAGAGAGCGTTGTCTCTCCCCGTGGTGAATTCGCTCTGGTTGAAATCGGTGAGGACGGAGCCAACGAAGGTGCACGTACCTACAAGTGGATTTCACAGTGATTACACTGGACCAGGTTCACTGATTCTTTGATAGCCCATCAAGCATAGCCTTGACCATAGCATCAAGATCGAATGTCGGCGTCCAGTTCCATTCTTCCTTTGCGACCGAACCATCGATTGAGTCCGGCCATGAGTCCGCATAATTCTGACGAACGTCTGGAGTGAAATTACACGTAAAGCCATCCACTTCGCTTGCAATTGCGTTGGCCAATTCCTCTGCAGTAAATGAGAAACAGTCAATGTTGTAACCAGCTCTCGAATCTCCAAGGTTCTCAGTGGGTTCATCCATCAACATCAGTGTCGCTCGAATTGCATCGTCCATGTAGAGCATGGGCAATCGAGTGTCCGGCCGAACAAAGCAATCGTAGTGTCCGTCACTGAGTGCAGCATCAAAAATTTCGACAGCATAATCGGTCGTGCCTCCGCCAGCAGGTGCTTTGTACGAAATCAAGCCTGGATAACGGATGCCACGTATGTCAAGCCCGTATTTCTCTCCATACTCTTTTGCAAGCTGTTCACCCTCAACTTTTGTCTCGCCATATACGGTCGTAGGATTGAGATCTGTGATTTGTGGTGCATGCTTTGGCGCATCAGGTCCAAAGACGGCAATCGATGAAGGGGTAAAGACGCGCATTGAACACACTCTCGCTGCTTCAAACACAGAAATTGTACCACCGACGTTGACCTTCCGACACAGTTCTGGGTTCTTTTCACCTGTCGCAGAAAGCAATGCTGCTAAGTGATAGACGGTGCCAACACCCTCATCCTTGCAGACCTTGATGATTGAATCTGTATCAAGCACATCAAGCGTCAGATATGGACCTTCACTCGAATCAACTTGGTCGACAGGTCGAAGGTCAGAAGCGATGACAGATGATGCTCCGTGTTGCTTTCGCAATGCTTCGACGAGTTCGGTTCCAATCTGACCGAGGGCTCCAGTGACCAGTATTTTGTCGCCAGATAGCCCCGACATACACCGTGCTTTCTCTGACGATACTTGAACGTAGAGATGAACGAGACTCGATTGTCATAGCCAATATTGATATGGTATGCGCGACCGCTTGAAATCCCGTTGATAGGTTTGAGGTACGTAATTGTCAGCGGGGGCGTGCTCAGTGGACTGGGCAAAGGTGTTACAGCAAGTAGCATCGGCGTTCTCCTCAAGAGTGCTGGATTGCGAGTCACATCGATCAAAATTGATCCCTATCTCAACAGCGATGCAGGGACGATGAGTCCGTTCGAACACGGTGAAGTCTTCGTTCTCGATGATGGCGGCGAAGTCGATCTCGACCTCGGAAACTACGAGCGTTTCCTTGACCTCAATCTTGCTCGAGATAACAACCTCACAACCGGAAAGGTCTATTCCAAGGTTCTTGAAGCAGAGCGTCGTGGTGATTATCTCGGGAAAACCGTCCAAGTTATTCCGCACATTACCGATGCTGTTCAAGATTGGATCATCGATGTTGCACAACGATCCGCTGATGGAAGTGAAGAGACGCCCGATGTATGTATCATCGAACTTGGCGGTACAGTTGGCGATATCGAAAGCGCCCCCTACTTGGAAGCCCTTCGCCAATTCCAATTCCGGGTTGGAAGAGAAAATGTCACCTTTGTCCACGTTTCGCTTGTACCCGTCATGGGACCCGTTGGTGAACAAAAAACAAAGCCAACACAACATACTGTCAAGGAACTGATGGGACTTGGGATTACGCCTGATGTCCTCGTTTGTCGTTCAAGCAAACCATTGAGCGAGGAAACCCGTGAGAAACTCTCAGCCTTCTGCCATGTTCGCCCAGAGGCTGTGTTTTCCACACATGATGTTCCGAACATCTACCATGTCCCCTTAATGCTTGAAGAACAAGGGTTCTGCAACATCCTTGAGATCGATTGTGACAAAACAGGTCTCCTCGATGAATGGCGAGCCATGGCTCATCGTCTCGATGAACTCACAGAAGAAGTCAGTATTGCCATGGTAGGTAAGTACACCGACCTCTCCGATGCCTATCTCTCCGTCATCAAGTCCTTGCAGCATGCCGCCCTTGCTGTTGAGCGTAAACTCAACATCGATTGGATCGAAGCAAGTGATCTCGAGGATTCAAACAACAACGAGGCTTGGGATTTGCTTCGTCATGCAAACGGCATTCTGGTTCCAGGTGGCTTTGGCGACCGAGGTATCGAAGGAAAGATTCTTGCAGCACAATATGCCCGGGAAAACAACGTACCCTACCTCGGTATTTGTCTTGGATTACAGGTCGCAACCATCGAATTTTGCCGAAATGTACTCGGCATCAAAAATGCGACATCCACCGAATTCGATGCCGATGCTGCCAACCCTGCAGTCATCTTCATGCCAGAAATTTCAAAGACGCATCTTGGTGGAACGATGCGCCTTGGTTCCCGGCCAACCATTTTCCAGGTTGATGACTGCGTCACAAAGCGGCTCTATGGAGGTCATGACGCAGTTCACGAACGTCACCGACATCGCTACGAAATCAATCCTGATCTCGTTGATCAAATCGAAGCAGCTGGTCTGAAATTCGTTGGAAAGGACGACAGTGGGCAGCGTTGTGAAATCTTCGAACTTGACGGACATCCATACTATGTTGGTGTTCAGTATCACCCAGAATTCAAGTCTCGACCTGGTCGTCCAAGCCCACCATTCCTTGGTTTGCTTCTCGCCTCAAGTGGCCAAGCATTGCCTTAAGCTTCCAACACTCGAATCACACGAGTTGTCCGATAACCTTGGAGCAATTTCACGAATCGCCGTTGTTGGAATTCCTCGTCCAACGTGACATCTCCCGTATCGATTCGTACGCTTGAAAGTCCCAACAACTTCGAAGGTGTTGCAACACCAAGAATGGAATCCAAACCGATGGCACGGAGGACATCGGGAGAAAGTTGGAGGTTGCCTCGTCCAATCAGGAAGCCTTGCCCACCCATTGGTGAAAGAAGGAGCAATCGTGGTCCATCGTAGGTTGTAAGATGTTCAAGCAGTGCTGCCTCATTCAAATCGGCATAGACCGTTCCTTTGTGTTGGATGTCAATTCCCAAGAGTGTTAATTCGACATTGAGATGTTCGCCCATCCTTCGCAAGGTTCCGCCACTACCCCAGATGACCATCAATTCGGGGTCATCTTCGATGAGGTTTCCAATATGGTTTGCAAGTCCTTCAATGGTCTCCGCTTCACTTGCTCGTTCAACTTGTTCCTTTGCCCCTTGCATGAAGCGTGGGCTGGACGGAGTCCATGCTTCACCATACATCCGAACTTTCCACTCGCCACGTTGGTAGGTCTCCTCATCCAAATCCATCACTTCGGTGATGGCAACCATCAAATCACCTTGGAGAAATGCGAGAAGAACCTCTGCAGCCGCATTGGGCGTGGTCGCAAAACAGCCTGAGTGCATTTTGACACCAGCAGGAACGCCGATCAACGGTGTTTCATGACCTTCGAGCGCATTCACAATGTCTCGAGTTGTTCCATCACCACCTGCGTAGAGAATGGCATCCACGTTCGCTGTAACCAAATCCAAAACAAGCGCAGCCGTATCGTCCGCCGTGGATTCTGAAGGCGAAGGTTGTCGTTGTTCATAGTCGACGCCATCAAGCCAATCTCCGCCCATTCGACCCGTCCAAGCAACGAACGTAGGGTTGACGCCCATCCGGTTCAAACTCGATTGTTGCAGGTCAAGAAATTTCGAAATGCATTGTTGCATGCGTGGACCGGAACGATCGACTGCGCCTGCTTCACGTGCTTCTTTCGCACGCCCATCGCTTCCTTTGAATCCTAATCGTCCACCCAGACCGGCATCAGGATTGACAACGACGCCGATTCGCATAGACCAACCTCCGTTCTGTTTGTTTTCAATCATTGCTCTTGCCCATATCGAATCATTTGACCGATGTTTTGATGGGGTTTCTGATGATGGAGTTTCATGGTCAAACGTTCCGAACCTGATGAAATCGCTCTCGATGAAATTATGGAAAAGAGCATGAAAGAAATGGGAAAGGGAGAGGCTTCTCACCAAGAAGTCGTCGAAGAACAGACGACTGAACCATCGCAAAATGAGGAAGTAAAGCCTCAATTTGGATTCAAACTTGGAGAGGTACAGACGCCTGAATCGTTCATTATTTCCACTCACGAAAAGGAGCCTGAAAAGGACGTAAAGAAGCAGGTGATTCTTGACAAGCCGAGTCAGAGTTTAGATGATGACATCATCGTTGAATGGTGATTTCAAGCGTCGCATTGATGAAGAGGACAGTCGAGGGCAAGTCAAGAGGCGTGCGCATGTCGATGGTCAACGTTACCCTTCCTGATGGAACTGTCAACGAATATGCAGCAGGTGT
>JAPOIF010000054.1 GCA_029979085.1 Methanobacteriota archaeon
GTTCTCCCTGTAGGTGGTGGTGTTGATCGACTGCGACAATCTGACGAAGCACGACTTGTTGAGTTGTACGAGGCGCAGGCTCTTGCAGCGAATCCTTTCCTCGCAAAGGGTTCGTATGAGCAGGCTGCGAACGATGGCGTTGGTGCGGCAATGGTTGCTGCATTGTTGCTGGACAACCTCTCTGGTATGGCGGCTGTGAGCTTTGCTCAAAAAGCCGTTCAAAGCGGAATGCTGAGTGAAGAGGAAGGGCGTGCCGTCCTTGCTATCGTTCAGTTGGCTGCACCTGGAGAGGCGGAATCAGCATTGAACGATCATCTCTCGCATCGTAAACTGCTTACCTTTTCAGCGATTGTTGAATCTTGGCGTTCACAAACATCGAAGTCGGAGGAATGATGCATGGGCGCTTCAGTAGGTGTTGGTGCTCTCGTGGTTGGTACCTCGTTGTTGTTGGTGTTTGCACTTGCTGTGCAAACACTCGATAACCGATTGGATACCAGTCTTGAGATCATTAGCGATGCTGGAGACCCTTTACCATCGTTCCAAATTGATGACGCAACGTTGTGGGAAGGTGCTGTCCTTGATGTCAGCATCACCGCCAATGGAAGTGGATACGTCGATGGAACGTTCAATGTAAGTGGAGCTGGAAGCGGATTTGAAGGCACGTTCACCGTTGATGGATCTGGAGGAATAGAAACCGTGACAATCACCAGTCACGGGAATTACTCGTCCCCTCCAACCATCACGGTCAATATGAGCACACAGTCCGGAGTCACCAGCACAGCGACATTGGTTCCAGATATCGGCAATCTCATCTATGGGAATTTCACGAATACAGGTACTGTTACGCTTCCACATCGCGAAGTGTGGCTCTTCCTCGATGGAGGAACCTCACAGACACCGACGAATTTGGGAAGCGCATACACACCTACGATCAACAGTACGAACTGGTATCCTGGAGAAACGATTTCTCTCGAATGGTTCGAAGACGGACCATCGACATACAATCGAATCTCACTTACAGCAGGCGGGCTTACAGCGGCGCAAACACTCGAATGAGGTGAATCAATGGCAGACGGCGGAGCATCATCATTCATCTTTTTGACAACGGCATTGCTCGTTTCAGGAATCGTGAGTGTCGTTCTCATCAACCAATGGGGTGGAATGGCTCAGATTACTGCACAGGAAACTGCTGCACTTGAAGTTCAAGAAGATACGAGCGTTGATTTTGCTGGAGACCCTATGATGGTCGCATTGAATACAACCTCGAATGAGATTACGTTCTTCCTCCAAAACACAGGAGGAACGCTTCTGGATTCATCCACACTTGTCGTTCTCATTGATGGACAAACGATGGCCGCATCGATCAACTCATCCCTTGTACCAGCAACTGGGGATTGGGATGAGGATCACCTTCTCGAGGTGACTGTACACGACAGCACTTGGACCTATCAATCCGGTGATGATATCGCACTCACTGCGATTGTCTCATCAGAGGTGACCAATGGGTACCGTGGCTCGGACTCTACGTCTTTGGAGGTGCGATTGCATGGTTGAACGACTTACTGAAATGCCGAAACCAATTGAAGATGGGTTCCCATATGATGTTGAAACGGACAGTCTCGCTGATTCGCTAGGTCTACGGTTACCCAATCGAAGCCTTATCATGCTTCAAGGAGAAGTAGGGTCTGGTAAATCGCTGGTTAGCCAACGCTTTGTTCATGGACTTCTCCATAACGAGGTCAAGGTTCTTGTGATTACGACAGAATTGACAACACGTGGCTGGATTGAACAGATGGAATCGATTGGCTATGGCGTTACCGATGCACTAACCAAAGGGAACTTGATGATTTTCTCTCGCTTTGGTACGGTTGCAGAACCCATTCCAAACGTCGGTCTTGATGAAGTTCTCAACAGTGAAGCGATTGAAGAATCTGATATTGTTGTCATTGATTCTGCAAGTTCATTGATGCCTGATGGAATGGATGATCAAGCACGCTTCGACATGATTCAACGCTTGAGAAAAATCGCCTCCACTGGACGTAGCCTTATGTTGATGGTTGACCGTGATGAAATGGATGCGAAACTTCTGCATTCGCTTCGAGCAAGCGCGGAAGTTGTTCTCGATCTTTCAACGAATTTGATTGGTGGCGATTTGAAGCGAACGCTTCTGGTGACACGCTACTTGCGTGCTGCTGGTCCTGTTCAATCATCGATTGGTTGGCGTGTCGAACCTGGAATGGGCTTCATTGTCGATATTACGGCGGTAAGCTGAGGTGAAATCATGGCTGATGAAGAACTCAAATTCCAACGAGGTGATCTAGCCTCGGTCATGGCTGCTCACAGCCACGTCGCAGATTGGGTTCGAGACTTCGAAAAGCGCTACGGTTCTCGTCCAATTTACTATGGTCCTCTCGATCGAGATGCGAAGAAACAACGACCCCTCAATCTCATTTACATTACCAAGGAACCCGTTTTCGTCCACATCTATGAGCCTCCAAGCGACGAGGAAGGTGGTGGACAAGTCCTCTGGTTCGGTTTGGAACCTCAACTAAATGAGGAAGAAGAAAACATTCGTCGTGATTTGGTTGAAACGTTACTCCAAGAAGCACCTTCTGCACCGTCTTTTACCACGGATTCAGAATTCGAAACCATCCTTGGCCAGATGATCGATCGATACACAATTTCAGAGGCGGAAGCCAGCATCGTCTCCCGTCGCCGTGGCCGAATTTGGGAGCTCGTAGGGCTTGATGACAAACGAATTGTCGTTTCAGATGTTCAACGTGAGCGTTTACGCTACATCGTCATCCGTGACCTGATTCGAAACGGACCGCTTGAAACACTCCTCTCAGACGAGATGCTGGAAGATATTCACTCTGTAGGGCTGAAGCATATCCACATGGATCACAAGGTATTCGGAATGGTAACATCCAACATCCGTTTTAGAGAACGTGAGATTCTCGCTCGTTATCTCCGTGCAATGTCGGAGCGTATTGGCCGTCCAGTATCGGACAACAAGCCGATTATCGACGGTGCACTCCTCGACGGTTCCCGTATCAACATTATTTTCTCGGACGACGTTTCGATGCTCGGTCCATCCTTCACCATTCGTAAGTTCGCTGAAGAAACCATTTCCGTCATTCAACTCATTCAATGGGGTACAATGAGTGCTCAACAAGCAGCATACATCTGGATTTGCCTCGAATATGGTATGTCTGTCCTGGTTTCAGGAGAGACGGCTTCCGGTAAGACTACGACGCTCAATGCTATTCTTCCATTCATTGACCATAACGTGAAGATCTACTCTGCTGAAGATACGCCCGAAGTCAAGGTACGCCACAAAATATGGCAACGCCTTGTCACACGTGACTCAAAGAACGAAGACTCACGTGTTGAAATGTTCGATCTTCTCAAGGCTGCTTTGCGTTCCCGCCCTCGTTACATCATCATTGGTGAGATTCGTGGTGTTGAAGGAGCAACTGCTTTCCAAGCTATGCAAACGGGTCACCCCGTTATTGCTACATTCCACGCATCATCCATCGTCAAAATGATTCAACGTTTTACGGGTGATCCAATCAACGTTCCTATTCGTTTCTTTGACAACCTCAACTTCGCTATTTTCCAAGAGGTTGTCGAAGCACCAGGTGGTGGAATTGCTCGACGTATTACGGGTATTGACGAAGTTATCGGATACAACAAACACAGCGATGGTGTGCTTACACGTGGTATGTTCGAGTGGGACCCTGTCAAGGACAAGCATTACTTCCGTGGTATGTTCCAATCTCACCTGCTGGAAAACAAGATTGCTGCCATGGCTGGCTTCGCCAACAAGCGTGACATCTACGATGAGATGCTGCGACGAGCAGCAGCTATTGAGCGAATGGCAGACCGTGACCTTACCCACTACGATGATGTGTTTGATTTGCTCAATATTTACTACAACAGTGGTTGGGAACATTTTGACAGTGCCGTCGACTCGTGGGTTGGCATCAATCACAAGTGAGGAGGAGATGAACGTTGGAACGAATGCCGATGTGGCAAATTGCCATCCGTCGGCTTGAGATGCCGGTGGCTCGATTCATCGCAATCTATGTCGGTGGGGCGTTCGCAGCCGGTTTACTCTCATCCCTCCTCTTGATTTTCCTCACTGGAGGTTTTGCTGAAGGCGCCCTGTTCGCCGGATTTTCAGGAATTCTCCTCCTCTTCTTGCTACCGATTCTCGCAGCAGCAGGCGCAATGGCCTTCCCCCTGCTTGAAGTCACCCGTTCAGCGAACCTCATTGAGCGAGAGATGCACATGTTCATCACTCGAATGGGTATTCTTTCGTTAGGAGAAGTAGGTGCTCAATCCATTTTCGATATTCTCAAACAGATGCGTGATTATGGTGAACTTGCGACGGAAGTTCAGCGCATTGAAACACTCGTTGACAAATGGCATACATCACTCCCGGAGGCTGCACGCATTGTCGCTCAACAAAGCCCAAGCCCACTCTGGACGGATTTCCTTGACCGAATGGCGTTCTCCATCGAAGCAGGTCAACCGATCGATGAATTCATGCGATCTGAGCAGGAAACTGTTGCGGAACAATACAACACCCTCTACGATACACGATTGGAAAGTGTCGATACGATGCAAGAAATCTATGTCTCGATGGTTACTGCAGGGCTCTTCGGATTGGTTATCGCAGGTATTCACCTTGTTCTGTTTGAAGTCGGTGGAGACAACGATACGCCGATTGAAGTCGCTTCTCGGTTGCGGTTCCTCTTACTCGCATCGATGTTGTTCATCATCATCCAAGTTGGTGCTATGATGGCGTTTCGAGCAACAATTCCTCGTGATCTCATCTTTGCTCGTGATGAACTCGATACGCCCTTCAGAATCAATTTCACGCGTTCCCTTCTTTCTGCGGGTGCTGTATCGTTGCTTCTGCTCTTGATTACGATCTTCGTCGTTGTTTCCACTTGGGAAGAAATCAGCTCACAATGGGATCGATACGGACTCATCCTCCTCGCAGCTCCACTCTCTCCGATGTTGATTCCGGCATGGTTGATTCGCCGCGAAGAAAGCAACGTACAACGTCGTGATGGTGCCTACCCCGATTTCATTCGTGCCTTAGGTGGAACTGCACAAGCTCGAAGTGCAGAACCTTCTGCCACAATCAAAGCGCTCCGAGGTGTTGATTTCGGTATGCTGGATGCTTCCATTGATCGACTGGAGCGTCGACTTGCAACACGTATTGACTCCGATCGAGCATGGGATTACTTCAATGCGGACACGAACTCTGCCGTCATCTCGCGCTACACTCGAATTTACATTGAGGGTTCACAATCATCAGGTAAACCAGCAGAGACAGCGGAGATGGTCTCTCGTTCAGTTGGTAATCTACTCTCGCTTAGGAGACGTCGAGCACTTTCGGCCAATACGATGTGGGGTGTCGCTCTTGGGCTCCTCATCGCAAGCGTGACATCGCTGAACGTTACCATTTCAATCGTATTGCAACTTGGTGAAGCGATTGCTGGTGTCGCAACAGGTCTTGCCGGTACAGATGTAGGTGCACTTCAGGACTTTGGAAGTGGTATTGCCCTTCCTGTTATGGAAGATGCAACTTCCGTAGAGGATAACATTCGGATGTTCAAGGTCATCGTTTCAATCCTCATCCTAGGACAAATCATCGCTGTATCAGCAATTGCAACCCGCTTACGTGGTGGTGGGAAGACGAGTGCAGCAGGTCAAGCGATTCAATTGCTCTGGATTGCAGGAATCACGTCCTGGATTACTTCGGTTCTCCTTGAAGGAGCATCTTCCTTCTTTGGAGTCTAGAAAAAGAGTATATGCTTCGTTGATGATAGTTGTACTATGCAACCACCTGCACAACAAGTAAGCCCGCCAGCGACGAACATGTACCATCCTCCTCAACAAGCGATGATGGGAGGTGGACTGTTCTCATTGCACAAGTTCCTCATGATTGGAGTTATTCTCATTTTGATTGCGGGACTGGTAAGTGTTCTTCCTGATTTCTCGGGTCCACCTGCAGCGATCGATTACGATCCAACCGACGCTGATTATGTCACAAAAATTGCGGAAGATACTGAATCTTACAACGACTTTGAGCGATTGATGGACACCTTTGCCACCCTCATTGGGATGGTTGGTGTAGGGCTTATCGGCTACGCCTTTGTCCGTGAAGCATACGACGAAGACACGACGACACCTGCCCTTCGAATCACGTTACTGATTTTGGGTACAATCATGTTGTTGCAAATGCTAGGTTCTGGATTCAACCTGAGCATTTCACTTTGATTTCTTTGTCTTGTTCATCTTTGCTTCTTCAGCAATTCGCTTCTTCGTTGCAGCCCACGAACAAATGGGGCATTCGGACAAGTCATGGTATCTTGCAGGACAATATTCTCGTCCAAAAAAGATGATTTGAAGATGAAGATCGTTCCAAGCCTCCTTTGGAAAGATGGCTTTGAGATCCTTCTCCGTTTGGTCAACGTTTCGACCACTGGACAAACCCCATCTCGCGGCTAAGCGATGGATGTGTGTGTCGATTGGAAAAGCAGGGATGCCGAAGGCTTGTGCGAGGACAACACCAGCGGTTTTGTGCCCAACGCCCGGGAGAGCTTCAAGTTCTTCGAAGGTGTTCGGGATGTTTCCTTGATGTCGTTCGAGGAGGAGCTCTGATAGGCGTTTGATGTTCTTGGCCTTGGTTGGTGCAAGCCCAACTTCTCGAATCATGGATTGAATCTGAGAAACATCCAATGCAGCCATTTTTTCTGGAGTTGGACCTTGCCTGAAGAGTTCTGGAGTGACTTGGTTGACCTTCAAGTCGGTTGTTTGTGCACTCATCAAAACAGCGACAAGCAATTGAAACGGTGTCTCATGATCCAATGGAACAGGTGTTTCTGGATACAATTCCTCAAGCATGCTCTGAATACGCTCGGCTTTCTCCTTGCGCTTCATATCATCACCTATTCGGCGTATTCTGAGCCCGTTACCCATCCAAAGAATAAACCAGAGAAGATACTTGCAAGTGGAACAGCATTGCAGACGAGAGCCTCAACGAGAGGCGATTCACCATCTTGTGGTTGCCCTACGAGAATCCACAGCAGTAATCCAAGGAAAAGTCCTGGTATCACCATAAGCGCCCCCATAATCAATGTCCTTGTGAGTCGCATGCTCGCACCACCCTCCTCTCATTCAAGAACTGTTGCTTCATTGAAGCGCTAATTGTTGGGCCAATGCGTCAGCACTCATTGAATTGATTACATCGCCTTGCTCCAGCCATCCCTTTCGCGCGGTCATGACGCCATACTGGATGTCGGCTAATCCACGAATGGAGTGTGCATCTGGACTGATAGCGACAGGCACCCCCATGAGTTTTGCATATTTGCAAAGACGGTAGTCAATATCAAGTCGATACGGACTTGCATTCAGTTCAATCGATTTGAACCGTCCTTCCTCGATATGTTCTGCCATAGCATCAATCAGTCGATGGACATCAACCTCGTATCCTTCACGTCCTTGCAGAATTCGCCCGGTTGGATGACCGAGGACTTTCGTTGCAGGATGCTCGAGAACCTTCAGAAGTTCCTCAGTGTTCTCGCTCTCATCTCGACCTCGCCATTTTGTCATTGCGTGTACGGATGCAACAACATAATCCAGTTCACTGAGTACCTCATCTGGATGATCGAGTTTCCCTCCAGCAAGGATGTCGGATTCGACCCCGTGAAACAATCTGAAATTTACCCCTTCATCCTGCCAGTTTTGGTTGTATTTCCGGATTTTTTGCCCTTGTTCCAATAATCGGTCGGCTGGTGCCCCATTTGCAACCTTCAATGTGGGAGAATGGTCAGCAATCCCTAGCCAGGTCCATCCAAGCGATTGAGCGGCATCCGCCATTTGTTCGAGTGTCGCTTCACCGTCGGAGACAACGGTGTGGTTGTGAAGTGCTCCTTGAATGGTGTCAAGTTCCAAGAGTCGTGGAAGATTTTGCTCGCTTCCAGATTGAATCTCACCCGTATCTTCGCGTAGTTCAGGCGGAACCCATTGCAAATCAAGGTGCGAATAGATCTCTTCCTCCGTCATAGCGGAGAGGGAATACTGTGCTGCTTCAATTCCTTTCAGTTCTCCTGCCTTAGCTTCTGGAATGAGGCCAAATTCATTGAGTCGAAGACCACGATCGATGGCTCGTTGGCGCATTGCGATGTTGTGTTCTTTGCTTCCAGTGAAGTATGCGAGTGTAAATGCAAACATTTCCGGCGGAACCAATCGAACTTGAGCATCAATTGTACCGGCGCTTTCCAATTGTTCGTAATCCTCTCCACCAATGGCTTCCAAAACATTGGCATCAATGTGGCCAACAGAAAACCCGTCCTCGAAGATACTGGCCTCAAGAATAAGGCTGATTTTTGAATCACCCGCACCTTTGACGTCGGCAATACCCTGCAATGCAAGGATTGCATTCGCAACTTCATCATGGTGTTCTGGCTTGACACCAACCACGATATCGAGGTCACCAATCGTTTCTTTTCGACGGCGCGCACTTCCTGCAAGTTGGACGCGTTCAACACCTGGAAGAGTCTTGATTCTCTGCTCAAACGCCGTTCCGTACTTGAGGCCAATATCCAGACGTCGACGTGCACGGAATCGTGAAAGCAATTCAATTCCATCGAGCATCCGTTGTTCCGATTTCTTTCCAAATCCCTTCATTGGCGCAATACGTCCCTGTTCAGCAGCCTCTTTGAGGCTTGCAATCGAGTCGACGCCCAGTTCTTCATGCATCAATTTGATTCGTTTCGGACCGAGGCCAGGAATGCCTAGCATTTCGATCATCCCTTGAGGTGTATCTTCATGCAAACGAATCCAATCTTCAGGCCAAGTTCCTTCAAGAATTGCTTGAGAAAGGGCTGAACCGAGTCCTTTTCCAATCCCTTTCATTTCAAACAAGCGACCGGTGACGACCAATTCGTGGAGGTCTTCTGTAATTGTTCCAATCATGCGGCTCCCGTTTTGGTACGACCTTACTCGAAAGACATTCGCACCCTGGAGTTCGAGAAGGACTGCGACTTGGTGAAGAACAGCAGCGACTTGGTTGCGAGAAAAATACGGAGCACCACTCGCACGAGCCTTCGGAAGTTTGAACGCACTGCCTGCCATGATGTCTTCTGTTGTCCACGCCTCAAAAAGGATGGCAAGTGGTTGTTTCAAAAACCTCCTGCGTCTGGTTGATTCATGGTCGAAGTCGAGTTCATCTCCTTGCTCGTCCAAACCTTCTGTGGGATTTCGGCCATCTTGTTCATGTTTGTTGCAACGTTTTCACGCTCGGAAAAGGCCGAACTCCTCGTCCAGAACATTATTTTCACGACACTTCTGCTTGCAGCGGCATCGTTGTGGTGGCTTTCGTTGGCAGGGGGATCGTTGTGGGGTTCAAACTACTTGCCACGTCCCCTATCAATCGTCTGTATTGTCCTCGCAATAGCAGCACGAATGAACATTAAGGGAGAGAATGTCTCGTTTGGAGCAAATCCTCATAGCATTGGAAGACACGTTGAGGAGGAGTAATCACACGATCTCGCCAGGACCATCGTCAGATGATTCTGCTGCTTCCTTCTCCATTTTCTGATTGATGAACGTACGCATGTATTCGGGCAGTTCTCCATTAACAAAAATCACATCATTGACAGCATCGAGCTTCTTGAGCGAATAGTAGATTTGCATAGCGGTCATTGGCGTGGATGAACATCCATTACAGCCCCCATCAAGTGAAAGCATGATGTTGCCATCACTTGTGTCAAGGACGGTAACTACGCCATCGTGCGCATCGAGAATTTCCTGAACGGGGCCAATCTCAGCCAAGATCTCCTCTGCACTGATGCCCATGTCCTTCCGACGAGTTCCCCCTCTTTCAACGATTGGATGCAGAACCCATCGGCGTAAAGAATGGGGGCCGAAAAGTAGCGCTTGATGCCTGTTATCGCAGGGAATCTCTTATGAGGGGTTCCTAGGTCGGGCGAAGCACAGGTGTACCTTATGATGGACAATATACCCTTAATTGCAGCAGGCGCAGGTGCCGTAGGACTTTTGATTGCTTTTTACCTCTACAATCAAGTAACGAAAGTGAAGATCGACAACGAAGTCGTCGCAGATATCACAGACGAAATTCAGAAGGGTGCCATGGCGTTCCTCTTCGCAGAATACCGGATTCTATCGATTTTCGTCGTTGTTGTCGGTGCTGTTCTTGCCTATCTCAACGACCTTGATACCGCCATTGCCTTCTTTGCAGGTGCAATTGCTTCAGTCCTTGCCGGTTTCTCTGGAATGCGTTCTGCAACCTCGGCCAATGGCCGAACTGCTATGGCCGCAAAGAACGACGGTCAAGCAGGCGCACTCGCAGTTTCGTACAACGGTGGAGCCGTCATGGGATTGTCCGTGGGTGGTCTTGGTCTGCTCGGTATCTCTCTTATCGCTTACTGGCTTGGTGCTGAGGACGGAAACACACTCTCAGCAGCAGCTGGATTCGGTATGGGTGCTTCGTCCATCGCACTGTTCGCTCGTGTCGGTGGTGGAATTTACACCAAGGCTGCGGACGTTGGTGCAGACCTCGTCGGTAAGGTCGAAGCCGGTATTCCTGAAGACGACCCACGTAACCCTGGTGTCATCGCTGACAACGTCGGTGACAACGTCGGTGACGTTGCTGGAATGGGTGCTGACATCTTCGAATCCTTTGTTGGTTCAATCATTGCTGCCATGATCATCGCAAGCGATGATACTGCACCAATGGCTATCGATTATGTCCTCATGCCTATCCTCCTCGGATTCATTGGATATGCTGCTTCCATCATCGGTGTCTTTTCAATGACGTTCCTCAAGAACGGGAAAGATCCAGCAGCGGCTCTTCGAAACACGACCTTCATCGCAGCAATCCTCTTCTGGGCAGGTGGCTATCTCGCCATTCAACAAGGCCTGATTGCTGTCGAATACGGAATTATGCACTCCGTCGTACTTGGTAGCGTTGTAGGTA
>JAPOIF010000055.1:0-5326 GCA_029979085.1 Methanobacteriota archaeon
TACATGATAAACGCTGGAATGATGGCTGCAAGCATGAGTCCGAACACTGCAATGGCCAAATCCGATTCACCGCCTTGTTTCGATTGTTCAGGGAAGAAGTCGTTTGGTCCCTCGTCGACCAAATCATAGCCTTGTGAACTCAGAGAAGATGCTCGAGTCAACGGAATACGACCTGGGGTTTCAAGCGTTACAACGATGCTTGTGACGTTCTCATCCAACAAATCGGAGATGTTCATTGAACTCGTGTAGATGTGATACGGCATCTCCGTTTCATTGGTAGCGTTTGTTGTGTTGAACACTTCATCGGTCACGTTGGCGTAGGCGTGATTGGTGACAACAAGGGGTTGATCGACAAAGGAGTATTCATGTGGTCGATTCTTGGTAATCCAAACATGCACAACGTGTCCATCATCTGCCTCCCAGTGAAGTGTTCCATTGGTCATATTTAATTCGATGAAACCATCCCATTCACGGGTAAAATTGTCCAATGTTGCTGCAAGTTCATTCGATTGAGAGGGGCCAACGAGGAGGCCTTCACCATTGAGGACAACATCAGGAACGCCCCAGAAGCCATACGTTTCGTACAGTCGTATGTTTGAATCTGAAAAGAAGTGAAGATCTGCTGGAGAAGGATGATGCTGAATGATGGTCGTATCCGTCCGATTCAACTCCTTCAGTTCTTGCGAAACAAGTTCACAAGGTTCACACCAATCTGCGGAGAAGTATTCGATGAAATGGGTCGTTTCTTCGGACGAACATGTCTCGTTACCAAGGACACAATCGACATCAAACGTGCGTACATCGTACATTTTAGCAGGCGCATATTCGCCAAAATGCCCAGTGTGTGCTATGGACTGGGAAGAAAGAATCACAGCAAGGAAAAGCGTTGTCAGCAACGATACTGCCTTCCTCATGGTACGTGGACACAGGGTCTTGTTAAAAGAGGGCCGCCCTCACGGCTTGACATGGACAAGCCTTGGTGGAAGCGACCATCGACGCTTCCTCTCGCTCTCGTGGTGATGGCACTGCTCATCATCGTGGTTGGAGGAACCATTCGCATTCATGATGCTGGAGAATCCTGTCCGGATTGGCCACAGTGTTTCGGAACATGGGGCTTCATGGTCGATGAAGCCGAGCAAGAGGCCTATTGGGATGCCAATCCAGACCAAATTGATAGTCGCGGCGCCGATCATCGGTACACCATCTTCGAGATTTTTGTTGAATGGTTCCATCGTCTTCTCGTTGGTATCATTGCCATTCCGATTCTCATCAATGCGATTATGGCGCACAAACTCAGGGGAGAATACGGCGATGGCTTGCGAAATCTTGCCGTTGTTTCTGGTATACTTTTGGTGATTCAAGCGATTGCTGGTGCTGTGACGGTGTATTTCGACAACGCTGATTGGACGGTTGCAATGCATCTGTCTTTAGCGAGCATCTTCACATCGCTCCTCGTCTGGCAATACGTTGCTATGCGAGCACATGAAGGGGCAAAGTGGGCTTTTCTATCCACATCAAAGGCCTTCCTTGAACGACAGAAGAAGCGATTTGTGAGCATCACCGCTTCTGTGTTTATCCTGTTGATTCTCGGTGCCTGGGTTTCGAGTACAGCCGGAGGGAACTACAACCAAGCTTGCAACATCGGCTTCCCAAACGGCTGGCCAAAATGTCAAGGCTCCATTCTTCCAAGTTTCGATGGTCCAGGAATCCTTGTTCAAATGGTTCATCGTTTCGGCGCAGCTATCGTTGGATTAGTATTGATTCTGACGTCTGCAAAGATCCGTGTTGATGCTCGAGATTTCGAGGAAGGTGAGGGATTCTCAAGAGCTGCCGAAGTCGTCACTGGCTTCTGGATTCTCAACGTCTTTGTTGGAGGCATGTACATCGTCCTTGCTGACCCGCAAGAATTCCCGGAATTCATTTCTTTGCTTCACCTTGTTTTCGGCGTTACATCGTTCATTGCCGCTGCTGTGACATTGATGATGTTGAGGCTCGCTTATCTTCGTAATTCCGTCCTTGGTGAGAGTGAATGAGCGAAGGTCAGCCATCTCTCATCTCGCTTTTCATCAAACTGATGAAATTACGAGTCATCGTTCTTCTTCAAATCACGGCCATCTGCGCCATTTTGGTTCATGATTCACTCGCTCGCTACGATTTGATCGATGTTGAACGCTCGTGGTTCGATACTCTCTGGACGTCGTTCATCACATTGATTGGTGGTACGTTGTCTGCAGGCGGTTCCAATGCCATCAACATGTGGTACGACCGTGACATCGATACCAAAATGCGACGAACGCAACATCGACCGCTTCCGATGGGGCAACTTCAACCATCGACGGTACTCTTGTTTGGCGTATTCATATCGATTGCAGGCTCTTCACTGTTCTTTTTGCTCCACTGGAAGGCTGCATTCTGGTCGTTCTTTTCAGTAGGATTCTATGTGTTCATTTACACCATGTGGTTGAAGCGAAGGACACCACAAAACATCGTGATTGGTGGGGCTGCAGGGGCTACACCTCCGCTCATTGGATGGGCTGGCGCAGCAGCAGACTCCATCAATTCAATGAATCCCTTTGATCTTGGTTCACCGATTCCATGGATGTTGTTTGCCTTGATCTTCTTCTGGACGCCTCCACACTTTTGGGCGCTTGCGTTGTATCGTTCGGGTGAATATGCGAAAGCCAACGTTCCGATGATGAACGAAGTGAAAGGTGCCAAACGTACGGTCACAGAATCAAAATTTTACTGTGGAGGTTTGCTCTTGTTGGGGTCAGTTCCATGTTTTTGGCCAGAATCCGGCCTGCCACTGTTGTGGGCTTTCGTCGCAGGCGGGTTGACCGTTTGGTATGCTCAATCCGTATGGCAGATTGATGTCAATGAACCACTTGATGAAAACGGACGAATGCCAAAAGCTGCGAAGTCGTTTTTCCGATCTCTTGCATATCTTGGTGCAATGTTCTTCTCGCTCGTTTTGATTTCGTTTATCCCACCAACATGGTTGGGATTCCTTGGTCCATTAACGTAAGTGGCGCGGTGAGGGAGATTCGAACTCCCGAGGGACTTAACCCACTGGATTAGCAATCCAGCGCAATGGCCAGGCTATGCGATCACCGCAGCGAAGCGAGCCACCAACAGTTTAGTCATGAATATGACGGTGCTCTCTTCCACCCAATCATTCAAAGAATTCTTCGAATTCATCGGCCATGTTTCGTGTCGCTTGATTGCGCTTTCGTGCAGAAATGACACGCTTCAGACGAGCACGACGCTTGATCGTAATTGGGATGAACAACGCGTTGAGGACGACGAGAATCAGAACAGCAATACCCGCAGTCTGGAATTCTCCAACCTTTGTGTAATCCATGACATCTTGGAACCATGGCACGCCGAGTGGAGGTTCTGGTGGAGCAGGTTCTTCTGGAATCAAATGTTGATTGTAGTCCCACCATTGGTCTTCAATGGTCACTTTGAGAATGTTCTCATTCGGTAGGCCAAGGGTGTTTTCATTTCCTTTGGAATCAACAGGTGCAAGCACGTAGTAGTACGTTCTTAGAGGCCGAATTCCATCGACTTCAAGTCCTGATTGGTTAAAGGAACCTTGCTCACCTTGGATTCCTGTAAGGCCGGTCACAAGAGGCGTTGCAAATCGGAGATCGATATCGGTTGGTTGCACGTCCATTCGATACATATTCCAAGTCACGCCACCATCTTCCTCATTTGCTGGCCATGTCCATGTCATGTTTAGTTCGTAACAAGCATTCCAATCTTGTTGCATGTTGAAACATTCTGTTGAATTGGTAAACCGATAGGTGTAACTGAACGACGAAACAGCGCTTGTTGGAGGAAGAGCATCACCGCACAGGCGTGAATTGTCGGATTCGCCCATCACGACATTAATTCTCGAAGTATCTGGTATTCCTGCGCGATTGGTTGGTAGAACCGCATAAGATGCACAGGTTCCGGTCTCAAGAGGTACGGGATCGAGCCAACCTTCTGATTCCATTGAAACCAACGCAACACCACTGTCGGCCAACAATTCGTTCCATACGTTGAGGTTTGTCTCAACGGATGGGTCTGGGAAGATGGTCCCAACAGATTCGTCAACGGTGAGTCTGTAGACCTGCCAACCACCTAGATATGGGTTCAAAACATCGCCTAGTGGCGTCCAAGTGAGTTCGATGGTTCCTCCAACCAGTTTATTGTGGGAGAGATTTGTAAGCGATACATTCGGCTCAGGTAGTGACCCAATCACAAGGATTGCCGTATTCGAATGGAGACTAAGGCTGATGTTTTCCAAACCATCGTAACTGTAGAAGTCTGGTGCTTCGAGGTAGTCCCAGTAGGTGTCATCCCACGATGCAAGTTCCAAGAATTCGACAGAGTCATGAGGAATGGAATCAGGAAGGAGCGCTGACAGATTGATGTCAAGATTGAGTGATTGAAGTTGTGCAGGCTGGAGTTCATTTTCGAGTTGCATAACGCTGAAGTCCATGATCATCAAAGGTTCTTTTCCACCAGCAATGTTGTAGTTAAATCCTTCAATCGGAAGGACAACGTCGTAGATGAATTGAGCTTTGTCCAACGATACGGCAGATCCCGTCATCAATGGTTCCTCTTCGATCAATACCTCGTCAATGATTGAAATCGTTGCATGTGCTTCATCATCAAATCCAAGAGCGTCTTCGACGAAGAGTCCGATATCGTAATCTTTCAACGGGAAGGATGATGCATTCACTGTTATTGATTGGCCATATCCTATCAGGATCGCAGTATCGAGATACCACGTGTAATTTAGAGGTGCAGCAGCAACGCTGTTTGTAATTGCAGTTAATTCAATGGTATCGGCTGTCGTGTAGGTTCCAGAGACAGAGTTCATTGTTATGATTGGATTAATATCGCCCGCAAGAATTGAGGTGAACTCGATCATTGTGTTATCGGAAGGTGCGGTATCTGGGCGTCCGTTGAATGTCGTAGGCATGTATATTCGAAGTTCCTTTCCTTCACCGACCTTCGTAAGGTTGAACCTGCATGTTGAAGATTCAGCAGGAGCGAGTTTGTCGATCGAACACGTTTGGAGATATTCGGATTCACCAACTGCATCAAACATTTCGAAGGTAATGGAAATGTCTTCAACAGTGAAATTCCCAATGTTTTCGACATCGATTGAAAGCATGTCCTCTCCGTAGTAGTAATTCGGAGATGAAGGATTGTGCGATGGATACATACTTGCAATTCGTAGGTCAAGTGTGTTATCGAGAACGATTTCAACTTGAGCAAGGTCGTTGTAATCGTTCAGGTCTCCATCAAATGCGCTTGCACTATCGATTAA
>JAPOIF010000055.1:5422-10955 GCA_029979085.1 Methanobacteriota archaeon
ATATCTTCCAGGAACCGAGTAGTTGAGAGCAGGTAACGCTACTGTGTATGGTTGTTCATATCCACCAGCAGGGAGTGTCGTCACGCTTTGGTTGGCTGTAGCAACAAGTGTTCCGTCAAGTTCCCGAAGGTTCCATCCCATGTAGGCAATCAGTCCACACTGGCCGCATGTGTTGGCAGTTCCAGATACACTCATGATGTAGTCCTGTTCCGTGTTCAACACAACTTCACCATTGTATGTGTGGAGTCCTGAGAGAGTATCGCGAGGATCCTGGTCTTGGTCAACCGAGACATCACTGTACTCAGCGGTGATGTTCATGTTGTACACAAGCACATCATCACTCGTGTCGACATCAGCAAAGGTAAACTTGAACACCACTGTGAACGTTCCACTGGCTCCATTTGGATACCATTGCGTTGAATCACTGAAGTTTCCTTTGTCACCATTTAGAAGGCCGTTGATGTTGATTTGTCCACTTCCTACATCATTGGAAACACATTGCGTCGCTGTCTTGAATCCCTCACAGATGTACCATTCCATTGCTCGTGCCGACGTTTGCGGACCCAACGCTTGGTTTTCGACTTCAGCAGAGAATGTTATTGCGTCGGATGAAGAGTAAAATCGATCTTCAACAGGACTTTGACCACGCAAAATGGCAAGGTCGACTTGTTCAATTGCAACAACAGTTGGAACGGTGAGAATCGCCGAAAAGAGCGATACAAGCATCAACGAAACCAAGCCAAGGCTCGTTTTTTTCTTCGCAACAGCCATTCGCTCCGCTCCTGTCATCATACCATGGTCGCATGGATGATTCAAAGACTCATCGCATAAATCATAGCAAAATCAATCGATTGGAAACACCAATTTGATTGGCAACGTTCATGACATCCCTTGTTGTGGTCATCGCATGGGAGGGGGCGATTGGTCACAACTTCGTGATGACGAGGACGGTTTGACTGCGGTTATCGAATTTCTTTCCGCCTTCACCTTGTTCCTGATGATCCTCACAGCCTTCATGTCGTTGGCTCAACTTGAAATGGGATCGAACGACACGGAGATTGACCAAGTTGACCAAGCCGTCGTGTCTGGTCTTGATCGATTGACAAGTGGACCCGGATGGTTCGTACCGAGTGATGGCGATGATGGTCTCGATTACGCCAACTCAACGGAGGATTGGCATCTGCAAAGCGCTGAAACGCTTGAGAAAGGACGTGTTCAAACAGGATTGATGAGCGACAATCAACTCGATATGGATCGGGTTTCTGCCTTATCCAACGTGACACTCAAAGGTTTTTCACTGGGCTTAGGATTGGATGAGGATCTAACTGCGTTCTTGAGAATTTCAATCCAATCCTCAAGCAATGAATCACGTGTTGGGACACATTTGTTTGAAGGTGGGGCAAACCTCAACGCAGCTCGGATGGCCTCAACGGCATCAAGCACGGTTCGAATGGGTACAGAGTTGGTTCTGATCACCCTTGAAGTCCATGATGCGAGTCGAGCAAACGAAAATTTGGTGTTAACGGAAGTCATGACCAGGCCAATTAGCGGTGGTCCAGAATGGATTGAGGTCTTCAATGACAATGCTTTCGCAACCAGTTTGTACGGATGGTCGGTGAATGCCACTTCCGGTTCGAGTTCGAATGAAGTCTTGCTCCAGAGCGGTGTAATCAGTGGACACTCAGTCGCCCTGTTTACGGGTTCTTTAGCGTCACAAGATCAAGGCAATGCTTCACAAGTGTTTGATCTCGGTCAGTATGGTTTGCTCGGGACTGGGTCGATGAATCTCCTTGACGACGGTTCAGGTACCATCGAGCTGCGATTCACTCGACCAGGCCAAGTCAATCCTATCGCGAATTCGATGGCCGAGTGGGGGCCACAAGCAGGATTGCCCGTGGGACTCAATCAGGTCATCGTTTGGGATGGCAGTAATTCGATGTCCTCTACGGCATGGTCTGTTCAATCTGGTGCTTCGCCCGGAGATGTGTCCTTTGAACCATCAAATGCTTCATGAACTCGATTGGGCTGGGAGAAGCGATAGCCGTGCAAGCCGCATCCACATATTCCCGAGACCGCTGTGTGACCGGTATTCACGGTCTCGATGAAATTCTCCGAGGAGGTATTCCTTACGGGTCGACTGTTTTGGCCTCAGGAACCTGTGGTTCTGGAAAGACGACACTCGGCATGGAGTTCCTTGTCCGCGGTGCTCTAGCTGGGGAAGCATGCGCTCATTTTACCGCAACCGAGCCTTCGGTGAAGTTGCTTGAAAACATTCGTCAATACGCCTTTTTTGACATGAACATGGTCGATACAGGATTGATCAACGTTTTCGACATGGACGTCCTATATTCTTGGCTTGGTCTTGACAAATCAACCTTCGATTTGGATGACGTTCACGCACTTATCAAGTCGATTACTGATATTGTCAACACCATCGGTGTGACGCGACTTGTCATCGATTCTGTAACAACGCTTTGTTACAAAATTAAGTCCGAACAGTTGATTCGAGATTTCCTTTTCACACTCGGAAAGAAACTCGCAACGCTTGGTTGCACGACCATTCTGATTTCAGAAATCACCTCTGCAACAGAGAATGCTCACTGGTCATCCTTCGGTGTTGAAGAAGCGATTGCTGATGGCATTGTTGTCATGGGTGACGTCGAACGAATGGGTCACCTGCTACGATTTCTTCAGGTCGTCAAAATGCGTGGAACAGCACACAGCCGTGCGAAACACGCTATTGAACTCACGCCGTTAGGCGTCATGCTCACGCCGATGTTGAAATGGGGCGCACAAAGCGATAAAGCGTCCAGATGGGGTGCTTGATAATGTTTGAACTCGACCAACGAATCGCTGAGCAACTCTCAACCATCTCGCTGAACAGCTCCGTTCAGGTGCGTTGTGGTAACTCAAATGCGTTCATGGTTACTGCAAGTACGATGCTCCCTCTCATGCAGATGTTCGAAATGGGTGGGGTCTACATCTCAGCGAGCAGAGGTGCCGTTGAGATCATCCAAGCCTTCGAATCGATCGGCGTGGATGTCTCAAACATTCAATTCATCGATCTTGTTTCATCCGGTATTCTCGGAGGCACCGATGTAACATATCCAAACATTCACTTCGTTGATAGCCCAATTATGCTTGAATCCGTCTTGCTTCGCACACTCTATATTTTGCGAACCACGCAAACGCAACGAAACTTTGTTTTCCTCGACAGCGTCAATGCGCTCGCCATCTACAACGAAGATCGGATGCTGGCTGAATATCTCCACACGTTCATCAACACCTTCCGACAACGAGAAGTTCTTTCTGTGATTCTCAATGTCCCTGACCAGACACCACCATTGGTTCTTTCAAATCTTGATTTGTATTGTACGGATCTGGTCGATCGTGGCCAGGTGGTTATTCACTGAGGGATGAATTATGAGAAAGAACATTACATTTGATGCAGAAGATGAAGAGTTCTTCGGCCAAGTTGGGTCTTTTGGCGTGCCTAAATTCGACAATGAAATGCATGGAGGCGTACCTCGGGGCTTCACAATGGTCGCCTTTACAGAGACAGGATCTGGTGCAGAATTGTTCGCAAAGCAATTCGTTTCACCTGCTGAAGAATCCGAAAACACCCTCTACATCTCAACCAATGAGGCGCAACCCGAGATTGTTCGTGTGTTCAACAAGTACAGTTGGCCGCTGGATGTGAACGTTCGCACCATCGGTGAAGAATACAACGCCAACGTTCTCGAGAAGGAACTCCTCGCAAGCAGGTATCGATTGGAAGGTTTCCGTTTGGAAGATATTCAGCGACTTGCTCAGACACGATTCGTCGAAGACTCAACGCAGGACTATCTTACCGAAGTTACCAACGAAATTATGGCGCTCGGCCCGTATTTCCGAGCTGGAATTGACAGTCTTGATTTCTTCCTTCAGCGTGATGACCCAGGCCGAGTGATTGCGATGATTCGAATGCTTCAAGCACATACGCAGATGTATCGAGGTTTGCTTCTGATTATGGTCTCAGTGAATGGTTTGTCGGCATCCGTCCGTCAAGAATTGTCCAGTATCGCTGACATGGTGTTGACATTTGGTGTTCGAACCATTGGTTCTGATTTTGAAACATCGATGATCGTCTCCAAGTTTAGAAATGCTCCTGAGAACCTCAAGATGCTTGTTTTCCGTGTAACACCAGAAGAAGGTATTACACCAGAAACTGTCGAGCGTATCGCTTGATTGGCTTCGTGGTCCAAGCGACACCTCCAAAGAGGGCAGAGGCTGCGGGATAATCATGTCCAAGCGTGCGGCGACCGGCGGTTACGACCCGTCAGGTATCGATCTCGATGCTTGGACGGAACTTGAGGAGCAGCTCGAGGCTACCATTCCAAATTACGATCGCGTAAACCGTTTGATGACCTTTGGACAGGATAAGCGCTGGCGTCGAAATGTACGCAATCATGCAACGGCTGGGATGAAAGTGCTCGAGGTTGGATGTGGGCCTGGAAGTTTTGCTGAAGACCTCGTTGGATTGGATGTAACATGTTTAGATCCATCCGAAGCCATGCTTAAGGTTGCAAAGAAGCGAGTTGATGGTGCACGCAAAGCACGGGGTGAGAATCCAGCAACCTACGTCCAGGCACTTGCAGAGGCTATTCCTCTTGATGACAATTCGTTTGACATGGTCTTCTGTTTGTTTTCTTTCCGAGATTTTCAAGACAAAAAGAAAGGTCTTCAAGAAATCTACCGTGTTCTGAAACCAGGCGGTCAATTGGTCATGTGTGATGCAGGTAAAGCCAATTATTTGCATGGACTTGCAGGCCGTATATGGATGAGCACGGTTGTTCAGTGGATGGCTCGGTGGGTGACGAAGTCGAAGGATCATCCTTGGAAGGGATTAGCTCGCTCATACACGCACTATGGAACCAACAGATACTATCGAACGATGATGAAGGACGTTGGTTTTCAAGACGTATCAGGTCGACTACTCTACCCGTTCCTCATGTCGAGTCGATTTCGAGGAAGAAAACCGCAATAGGGCGCTCGGTTTCTTAGAACGGAGGACTCCATTAGCCTCATAAACCCCCTCCCAGTCGGATTTTCATAGTGGTTGTTATGGGAATGGAAAAAGTCCTTCAAAGCATCAAAAAAGCCGAGCAGGCTGCGGAACAGACACTTTCCGATGCACAATCAGAATCCAGCCGCATCCTCAGCGATGCCCGCCGTGATGCCGCCGATCTTGTTGCTAAGGCAACCGAAGAAGCGCAAACATCCATCCAATCCACGCTTGATGCAGCGAAAGATGCCGCTATGAAGAACGTTAAGAGTGTTCAAAAGGAAGGTGCCAAAGCAGTCGAATCTGTTGAATCAGATGCAAGTTCCAAGCAAGATGCTGCCGTCGCCCTTATTGTCGAAAGATTGCTCAACCAATGAGGTGATACGATGTTCTCGACGGTTCCAATGTCACGAATGACGTTAGCAGCACCTGTTGACGCCATGGCAGACATTGTCCGTGCATGTTCGGATCTTGGGTGCGTCCACATCG
>JAPOIF010000056.1:0-1755 GCA_029979085.1 Methanobacteriota archaeon
CCTGCTTTCGTATCATGGTGGGACTACGGTTTCCAAGCCTTGAACACCGGTGAACACCCGTCCGTATCCGACAACTTCCAGACCGGTATTCCTGCATCGGGTAACATGCTCCTTGCACGAAGTCAGACCGATTTGGTCGCTATGTTCATTCAACACCTTGCCGTTGCTGACATTACCTACAATGTTGGCAAGACCGGTGAAAAGTCGTTCACACCAGCCTTTGAAGCAACGCTCAAGCGAGAACTCAACAACGCCGAGCAATTTGCTGAACTTGAACTCATCATGATTCAAGACGGAAAAGATCTTGAAGAAATGGCTGAAATCCTCGTTGAACACTCGTTTGAAGTCTTCAAGAACAAGGGTGATGCCTACATGAGCCGAGGGTATCCATTGGACGCCAACGGTATCCCTGATGAGTCCCTCGGACTTCATTACCGTGTTTGGGCTGATGGAGAATTGATTCCTTGTGAAAATCCAAGCGCAGAGTTCTGTTCAAATGGGGATTATGTTTCCGAGGATTCAGCAAACAGCACGTTCCGAAACAACGCTGATGTGAGTTCCTCTGAGTCATCCGAAGTAACACACTACACTTTCGGAGATTATTGGTACACTGCTGATCTCGTCGAAGAGTACGATTCTGTTTCGACCAGTATCCACCGACAGAACGCTCACATTGCGCTTGTCGTCCAACTCTTGACAAATGGCCTCTCTGATGAGCAAGTTGTCGACCTCTATCATGAAATCATTGAACTTGAGGACATCTATGAGGTTCAAGATTACAACGGTGCACCTGGTGAAACCATCGAACGTGATCACGAAATCCGATACTTTGCCATCGATGACAAACTCTACCCACGTGCCGGCCGTTACAACTCTGAAGCCGGTTACAACGGCGGACGACCGCTCGGAATCTTTGGTGCTCCAACCATTCTGTCCGGTCAAGATTTCAACACCTTCACAAACGAAGTCTACGAAACCAAGCGTGGTGACCAACCTGTTCGTGAGATGGATCGAGAAGCCGTCGATGAGGCCATGCTCAAGGATATCTTGGATCAACAATCTGGTGCCGATATCGAACCTCTGACTGTTCAAGACATTCGCGTGGATCACCTTCCAGAATTCTTTGATACAATGCTCGCTCGTTCTTACGTAGGTTATGGGGCATCAACGCTTGGCGCTGATGCTGGTTCAACCAACCCTCAACCGCGTCAACAGTTGAGTGAAAGTTCTCGAGGAACGTCTTTCTTGCAACAAGCATATCCTATGCCGGGTGCAATGATGAACCACTTTGTTATCGCAAACTGGTACGACCCAGAAACTCCAGCCATCCTTGCCAATGCCAATGTTAAGGTCATGAAGTACTATTCAGGTGCTGAAATTTCCGGTACGGTCATGACAGAGGACGATGGACTTGGCTTGCCAAACGCTCGAATTCTGATCGAGAGAGATGCGTTCTCAGGTGAAGGTGCTGAAGACCTTGACGAAGACACATACTGGATTCCAATTGGTGTGACCGATGCCGATGAGAACGGCGACTGGAGTTTCCTTGCACCTGCAGGAAAGATCCGTGTATCTGCTTTTGCAGGCGTCTACGATGATACCTTCACCATTCAAGACATTCAAAGCGGTGAATTTGCAAACGGTTTCGGCGATGTTCTGACCGAAACAAACGATGATCGTGAGGTCTACGCTATCACTGCTATTCTTGGTGAAGTAGCCAACATGACCTGGTTGGGAGAAACCATGATCAACGTC
>JAPOIF010000056.1:1851-10843 GCA_029979085.1 Methanobacteriota archaeon
GACCGTGAGGTCTACGCTATCACTGCTATTCTTGGTGAAGTAGCCAACATGACCTGGTTGGGAGAAACCATGATCAACGTCACAGGTGCTCAGGCAGATCGCCACAAGGATGCTCCTGCAACAGCGGACATGGACATTGAGGTTCAGAGCAGTGGTGTCTCAGGAACAGTTGCTTGGTCTGGATATGGTGAATTCGACGGTGAACCGCTTGTTGAAACGGAATTCATTCTCCGAAACATTTGGGAAATGACCGAGAATTACACCTTCATGACAACCAACGGTTCCTTTGACACGGATGAAACACGTGTCCTGCAAGGAACAGGTGAAGTGACCTTCTCTGACAACGGTACATTCACGAGCGAAGGCGTTGCCCTTGCTTACGACTTTACAGGTAATTTCACTCGAGAGATTTCCGACCAACGCGTCTTCTCAGGAAACGGAACGTGGATTGGAAAGGGTACCATCGAAGCAACATGGATTCAACATGACAACGCTTCGCTCGATTGTGCAGAGAACGCTACAATGCCAGAGAATGCTACATTGTGTTTGATTTCCGAAGGTGTTGACTTCTCAACCTACCTCTTGGATGGAGAAGTACTCGCTAACGGTCGTTTGACCTCCGACGGTGTAAGTACACTCATGAAGCAACTCGATGGTGAGACCTTTGAGGGTACAGGTATCTTCGAAGGAGTTGGAACACTCAACGGTACTGGATTGTTCATCGGTCCAGGAACGTTTAGCGGAGATATTGTCAACCCAGGTTCCTTCTACCAGACTGGTTTGGTTCCTGGTGTCTACAACATGATTGCATTGATGCCAAACGGTCGCGAAATCCTTCTACCGGATCCAGTGGAAGTCGGTATTGAACCGAGTTTCGATTTGTCCATGACCGTACCAGCGTCTCTCTTCGAAGACCAACTTACCACTATGTCTGGAGAGGCCATTCCGAATCAAGAAGTCCAACTCGTTGATGTGGAACTTGGTGAGGATGAGATGATCACCATCATGTCAGATGAAGAAGGAAACGTGACCTACGGCCCAATCACAGCGGGTGAATACTATGTTCGAGTCGATGTTGATGGCGACGGTTTCTACGAACTCAACCAGACGATGATGGTCTCAGATGAGCCAATGAATCTCAGCTTTGACATCGGTGTTCCAGAAATGTATGACGTGACGATTACGCTCAACGGCCCTGCTGGATTTGATGTCACAGGTCGTGAAGTGAACTTCACAGATCCACTTGGACTCCTCCCTGTTGAGGTTGTATCTGATGAGAACGGTGTTGTCTACGTCGAACTTCCAGTTGGCGAGTGGTCTGTCAGCGATAACAACGACGAGGACTACATTTTGATTGAAGAAATTAAGATCGAAGATTCTGATATGACATTCGACTTCACATATTCGACCTCTGTATGGGTTAACGGCTCCATTGATGCTCCAAACATCGCTGGATTCACCTATGAGGAGTGGCTTTCGTTGCCTGAAGAAGCGAAATTGTACGAAAACGCAAGTTCCGTCCCAGTAACATTCCACAGCAATGAATTGGAATTCACTGCGGTCACCAATCAATTCGGTGAGTTTAGTCAACGCTTACCAGCAGGTATGACATTCAATCTCAATGCGCAAAGTTCTGTATCGGACTTCGCAGTTGGATCGCTTGTCACTGTTACAGAAGGCATGGCAACGCTTGATGCCCTAATCCTTGAACCAACGGTTGATGTTGTCGGATCGGTCTTCTTGTTCAATAACGAAACCAATTGGAATCAGGATATTCCGAACTACGAACCAGTTGAAATTCATGCCACTGGAGAAGATGGTGTTGTATGGACGACATTGACCGATGAGGCTGGATTGTTCAATATGCAAGTCCTCAATGGAACGTGGACGTTTAGTATCCCTGCTTCAGAATACAATGCAAACATAGTCTCTGATTACATTGTAAACGTCCAGGAAGGAATGAACCCAGAACCTGTTGCATTGATTGCAAACCCTGCGAACAGCACCGTCACACTCAATGTCTTCACAGATTTGGGTGATGGTGTCTTCGAGAACGGAACAGCAATCCGCCCAGACATTCAACTCATTCCAGTTTCCGAAGTTGGTCAACAAGTCAACATAACCTCTACCGATTACACCGAAGATGGAATTGTTGAGGTTGTTCTCAGTCCTGGTATCTATGCCATTTCAACGAACGATTTGCCCGCTTCTGATGAGAATGCTTCCGATGCGAGCCTCGAGATCAATGGTGTATTGGACATCATTCCTATCGGTCTAACTGGTCCTGAAGAGGCTGTTTTGATTCCAATCGTTGATGCTTGGAGAATGAACGGAACGATTACTTGGGCAAACGGTTCTGCCATGGAGGAGAGTTTCTTGCTCTCAACGCCTGATGGTTCAGACTACGTCCCAATCTCCGTTGATGAGAATGGAACCTTTGCAACATACGTCGAAAGCGGTGATTACATCGTTGTTGTTGCGCCAATGCTCAATGGGGATGGCGTAACTGAATCGCTACGAATGCCAATCACAATCGACAGTGATTCAAGTGTCCGGACAGATCTTTCCCTCGCCCTCGTTGAGGCTGTCGAAGTATCATTAACCTTGAAAGAGGCAGGAACAGAATCAGAACTCGTCGGCAAGAAGGTCGTTCTTGTTAGCCACGATGGATTTGGAAACATTACCATGAACCCATCCGATGCAGACGGTAATGCCACGCAACTCCTGATGCCAGGAACGTGGAGTTTGTACATGAATGAATCAGCAGCTCAACGCTATTGGACAATCGATACATCAACTGCTCCAGTTCTCATCGATGTGAACACATCGTTGGGAGAAATCTACGCTGCATTGGAAGTTGAAATCGGTGGTAAGGCCTATTGGGATACCAATGAGGACGACATTGCTGATGGCAACGAAGGTGTCGAGGGTGCTGATGTAACCATCCAAGGTGGTAGCATTGATACAGTTGTCACCACCGATTCAGAAGGTGTATGGCGAATGTATGTACCGATTCTTGAGAACTACACAGTAACAGTCGCTAAGGATGGATTCGGAGTTGTTTCCTATGATGATAACAACACTGGAACATATGTTGTTGACAATGAACCTCTCTCGCAAGACATTGAAATGTCGGCAGCTGAAGTAACGGTAAGCGGTTCGATCACAGATGTCCTCGATGCATCTCGACTTGATGGAGCATCCATCACCATGTACGGAACCTCCGAGAACCAACAGGATTCTGTTGCTGTCGTTGGTGTCCTTGATGGTGAAACATTGTCGTTCACGGCAGTGGTTGAGCCAGGTCAATGGGTTGTAGTGGTTTACGAAGATGACGCTCCATTCAACGGTGGCGGTGTAGCAGTTGGACTGCTGGACGCTGAAGTTCAGAATGGCGGGACAATCGAACTCGTCATGAGCAAGGGTGGATGGGTTGATGTTTCAACCGAGTTCACCTCATTCAACTTGCAAACGTTCAACGCTGGAACAGAAAATGCTTCATCGCCTGTAATCGATGTTGTCGAGGTTGAAGTTGATCTCGGAGATGGTCAAACATGGTCACTACCACTTGACTCCGATGGTACGCTCGAGGTACTCCTGCCTGCAGATTCAGCGACATTTAACTCTGAATTCTCAACCACACAGCGTGACCTTGTCATGAATTACACAGCAGGTGTATCGATTGAGAACGGTGATGAGGGTCGTACTGCAGTCATGCTTTCATACAACCGAAAGACAAACAGCGATCTGCTTCTCACTGTCAACGCTGTAACTGGTGCTACCGTCCTCGGAGACGAGAACCGTGATTTGTTGGCAATTGTGAATGCGAGTGATGATGCAAACTACACAACGATTGAATTTGATGTCCTCGCAGTATACGAGGGTACTGAAATCTCCGATCCGTTCGAAGTAACCGGTACTGTCACTGTTTCTCCTGACCAAGAGGATTGGACTGTTGAATTCTACAATGGTACCGACTGGGTCAGTACGTCCACCGTTCAACTTGGAATCGGTGATGTCGCTGAGAATGCAACGCTCGATGCAACACTCCGTGCACGAATCGTTCTTCCATCTGTTGAAACTGCTTGGTGGCTCGAAAACGGACATGATGTGAACATCCGATTCTCGGCAGATAGTGGAGACATGACTGAAGTGTCAATCAACATCGAAGTTCCACAGACCTATGGTTTCAACGTCACTGATGTTTCGTCAACAGTGGGTGTCGCACCTGGAGGCAGCACAACTGCAACCATGACCATCAACAACAACGGTAACGGTGACGATTCCTTCACCTACGAAGTGTTGGACAACCTACCAGATGGATGGATCATCAGCCCAATGAACGGTGTAACCACGATTGCAAAGGAGAACATGCGTGACCTTGCGTTTGCTGTCACATCAGCATCGACCTTCAACGATGGACAAGTCACCGTTACGGTTCGCATCACCAGTGAAGATGGAGTAACAACCGAAGACGTTGAAATCGTTGTCGAATCGGCACGAATTGCATTGAGCTGGGATGAGGACTTGTCAACATCTCGAAGCAATGGATTTGCGGACGTCGACCCGAATACTGTTGTAATTGTCATCCAGAACAATGGTCTGCGGCCTGCACAGCAAGTTACGGTCTTCCTCGACAGTAGCGGTATGTCTGAGATGAACATGACACTCAGTGTACCTGCTGAAGGATCGACAGACTTCGAATTTGTTCTCCCGAAGGCAAGTCAGGGAATCACGCGTTACGATGTCCGTGCTGAAGTTCTCGGTGATGATGCGAATTACACAACAAGCAGTGTCGATGGTGACTTCGGTATCGAATATCTTGTTCAGGGATCCGATGATTCATCGAACCCAATTGTGGTTGTTGCCATTATTGCGTTGATTTTCATCATCTTGTACTTCGGATTCAAGGCGTCTGCACGAGCCCGTGGCTCAGGAAGCCGATTCTGATTAGTCAGAAGACAAGACTTGATACACTTGTTCTACCCATTTTGGTGGGAGAGGCATGGAAGAACTACGTGGAGTTGAATTGCTTCCCGAACCTGGGGAGCCTAAGATTCTCTCGGCAGTGGATCCTTCAACCGCTGGACATGAAGGCCAGTGGAGGGCGGAAGTAACGGGTTGGGCGCCAGTGGTTCCAGATACGCTTCCGTATCGTCCAAGGCGCATCTTTTCACTTGCTTCTGGTGTCATCATCGCCCTGTTTATGGGACTCATCGTTGTCTTGTGGCAATCCGATCTTCTTTTGTTGCGACTTCCTCCTCCGACATCGGAATGGGCGTTTGAAGACACAGAGATACGAACGTTGCAAGAGGATGGATTGAGCGGAGAAGGTGTACGAATTTGCATGGTGGATACTGGTATTTCATTGACACATACCTCACTTGAAAATACGAACGTGGTGTTCAAAGATTTTGTTGGTAATTCTCAGACGCCTACGGATTATGGTTCGATTGCCCATGGCACATTGATGGCAGGTCTCCTACTTTCGAACGACTTCCAAACCGGTATTGCTCCGAACGCCACCCTCGGAATGGCAGCAGCTCTGAGTGCCAATGGAGACAACAACACAGGTTCTGAATCACGCGTTGCAGATGCCATACGTTGGTGTATTTTTGATTTCGAGGCAGATATTATTTCTCTCTCGCTTGGTGGTGAACAGGATCAATCAGCATCACGAGAAGGTCCTGCCGTATCAGCCACTCGACAAGCCATCGATGCAGGGATCTTTGTTGTAGCAGCCGCAGGAAACGATGGTGGAGCAGGCGATGATGGATTCGTGAGTGCTCCTGGAAACGTCAATCTCGTCATCACAGTAGGGGCATCAGATCGTAATGGAGATGTATGGAGTCAGTCATCGATGGGCGAATCCTTGGATTCCGATGGCAACCTTAGAGTCTATCCACATCAAAAGCCTGAACTGACTGCACCTGGAGTCAACATCCTTTCGACAGGTGAAAACAATCTATGGTACACTTCGAGTGGAACCTCAGATGCAACCGTTTTCGTTGCTGGTGCTTTAGCTCTGATTCTTGAAGCATATCCTGATCTGAAACCCAATCCTGAATCAACAACTGCATGTATTGAACTCGTTAAGCAAGCTTTGGCGGATTCGATGAACTCGAATTTGCAGCATGATACCACTCAAGGGTATGGGCAATTGAATGCAAAAGCATGGCTCAATCAGTTCACTGGAAGCATAAATTGCTGAGCGGACATACGAATATTTTTGATATTATGAGTTTTATTTGATATTCTTACATGCAATTTTGTGATATTTTTATCAAAAATTGATATTCTTAATGGTGTCAATTGGGGCGCAGTATTATATTTGTTCAGTCATTGCAGCAGAATAGAGGAATGAACATGCAAATTGCAAATGTTGGAAAAAGTGTAGGACTTGTAGGATTGCTCCTAACATCACTGATGATTGGGTTGGTGACAGTGCCTACTGCAAGCGCAGTCAATGAAACTGCTTCAGGTACAATTGTTACGACCGAGACATGGAGTGGAACGCACACCTTGACTGGGGACGTGACCGTTGCTGAAGGTGCGAAACTTGTCATTAACGCTGGTACGACGATCAACATTCCTGCGGGTGTCTACATCGATGTTGAAGGCGCTATCTGCGCTGGATCTGCAGCGTGTGGTGCCTCGCAAGGAAGTGCATCATCGCAGGTTCGTTTCGAATGGGCAACACCCTCGGATTACACCGTAGCTGGACGATGTTATCAACAAGGAAACCAACTCTTGACAAACTCCGATGCAGCATGTGGTTCTGGTGTCATTATTCGAAGCACAATCAACCAAGCATCAACTGGTATGTCCTACGTGTCATTCAACAACGCCTATGGTTATCCAATCTACGTTCAGACCCTTCAGGCAGTCCAGTATGGAACGTTGGTATTTGACGGATCCTCTGCGAACATGGACAACCTGGCCTTCTCGAACATCAACACCTCCAACGTCATTGCCCTCGATTTCGCTGCTCCAACCATCCGCGATTCGACGTTCACTCTGGGAGATGACGGCCGTGGATACGATGCTGCAGCAGTACGTGCTTACGAGGCTGGAGCAGGTATTCTCTCTGCTTTGACCATTACAGGTTCAACCTTCACTGGCAACACACAAGCTCAGTGTGGAAACCAAGGCGGTGGACGTGTACTCATTTACGCAGAAGCATCCTACGTCACAATGGACAACCTTGACATCAAGGATAACGCATACGGGGTTTTCTTCAAAGGCTCATCAGGTTCACTTGGCAACAGTACCTTCGATGTTCTCTGCAACGCCATCGACACGAACTCCTACAAAACGACAGGTAATTTTGCACACACGCTCTACATTGACAACAACGTCATCACAACAGGCGAAGGTGCAGGTATCACCGCTTACGATGGTGCCATTGTCTCTGCAACGTCCAACACCATTTCAGGCGCCTCGGGCGGTTCAGGTTTCGGTATTCGTGACTCAACGGTCATGGCACACCGTAACACTGTTGGCCCAATCACAGGTTACAACGGATTCTGGGTTTATGGCCAATCCGATGTCGTTATTGAAAACAACACCATTCAAGACACAGCAAAAGAGCCGATTCAGATTGGCGAATACCACTACCGTGATCAAGGCAGTAACTACCCTGGACCATCTCCAAACCGAGCCTATGTGGCCAATAACATCATCTCGAACAACTCCGGAATGTGCAACTCTCTTTGGATGTACGGTGGTGATTTCCTTTGTCCTGCGATTCACGTTTTTACATCCTCTGCAACCATTGTTGACAACACCATTACCAACAATGCAGGCGATGGATTGAGAATCAAGGGTTCGATTGTCAACGTACAACGCAATTCCGTTGAAGCAGGCCAGTTTGCAGCCAACATATCTCACTTTGACAATCAATACGGACAGAAGTACGGAACAATTGGGTATTTCTCTGAAAACACCTGGACAAACGCCACACAAATCTACAACATTACCGAATCTCGTGTAACGGTTCAATCCGAATACATCCCAGATGCTGGTGGCGAATACACCTTCCCTGTCATGCTTCAGTGGCTCGGAGCGGAATGCCCGTATGTACAGTCCGAGTGTTTGTTGCTCCCTGACACTGCAGCAGTACCTCCTCGAGACATGCCTCTTGCCATCGAACTCGTCAACAACTCGACGGTCTTCTCGTTCGCAGACTTGCAGAACTTCGATGCTTCCAAGGTTCACGTCCAAAACCAAAACTCGGCTTGGGGTTCACAAGTACGCCAAGGTGAACTTGTCCGCTACCAAGTTAAAGCAAAGAACAGCAACGTTGCAGGTGCGACCGTTATCATCAAGGATGCAACAGGTCTTCCGCTCTACGAACTCACAACAGATAGTTTTGGATTTACGCAACAAGTTTCGCTGCCTTCGGATTTCTTGCTTGATCGAAACTGGAACCACCTCGTAGGTGAAACCGCAGTTACTGTACCAGGTACTGACCCAAGCAATCCAGAAGTTCTCGATGAGGATACCTGCTCGGATGGTTACGACAACGATGGAGATACCTTCGTCGATGCTGATGACCCAGACTGTGCAAACGGTCGAGAATTACCATTCTACATTGTTGAAGCATACAAGTTTGGTAAGGGTAAGAAGGACTTTGATTTCGTTCTTAGTGGCTCCATCGACGATGTGATTAGCCTCGACAATGAACGACCAAGTGTCACCGTTGAACAATACGACGGTGATTCTTTCGCTATCAACGCCGTCATTACAGGAACGGCTTGGGATGGACAATCGGGTCCATATCCACTCGATGTCATCGCTTACGATCGACAATTCGGTTTGATTGAACGTGTTGAGATTCAACCTCCGGGTAGTACCGATTGGTACTATGCCGTCGATACTTCAGGAGCAAACGGCGAATTGACCAAGGAAAACCATCCATTCAAGACTTGGTCGTTTGATTGGGATCTTTCAGCTCATCCAGATGGAGAGAGCGATGTTACCTTCCGAATTC
>JAPOIF010000057.1 GCA_029979085.1 Methanobacteriota archaeon
AATACCTCAAACGGTACTTTGTGGGCTGTGACTGACATCAACACGGCTGGACATAGTTATGTGGGGGGTTACTTAGATGTCCTCGTCGGAGATACTCTCTTTTTCAATGCATACGATGGCTCTGACTACCATTTGTGGGCGCATGACACCTCTAACCATTCAACATGGAAAGTGATCGAATCTAACAGTAATTCGGCTGTAGGCGCCGGCCAAGGTGCTGATTTGTTATTGATCCATGGCGATGTGTTCTATTTTGCAGGCGATCTAGGGAATGGGATGGAATTATTGGCATACAACACTTCTAATGGTTCGGTATGGGAAGTGGTTGACATTGCATCTGGAAGCGCCGGTTCATATCCTGATAGCATCCACAAGTGGGAACACCGTACGGGCCCAATCCTGAATGATGAAGTCTTCTTTTTCTACGCCGGAACCTCTTCCAGTAACCGTGAATTGTGGGCATACAATATCTCAAATTCTACCGCATGGGAAGCATATGCGATCAACACCCAAGTGTACTACAGCGGAAATGTGCAATACATAGCACACACCGAGGATGTGATTTACATTTCTGGGGAATGTACAACCAATTGCAATCCCACCAGCGTCGGTAACGAATTGTGGGCGTACAATGCGACCAACCAATCAGGCTGGCTCGTGGCTGATATCAGCGCCACCACCCAATACTCAAACTCGGAACCAGGAAAATATATGCCAGATGGATACGAACCTTTGATGATTGAAGATACATTCTATTTTGATGCCCACGTCCAAGGATATGGGCGAGAATTGTGGGCACACAACACCTCGAACGGAACGACATGGCAAGTTGCTGATCTCCGCCATTCCAGTACAGGCGATAGCAATCCAGGATACTACACGAACGGGTTCACTCATGACGGGCGACTCTATTTCGACGCCGACGACGGTGTCAAAGGGCGTGAACTCTGGGTATACGACCCTTCCAACGCTTCTACATGGCGATTGACTGACATAAATCCTAATTCTGGCTCAAGCATTCGGGGCTTTGTCGGAATTTTTGGAGATATATTCTATTTCGATGCCGATGATGGAACCCACGGGCGCGAACTCTGGGCGTATGATCCTTCAAACGAATCTTCATGGCTTGTGCAAGATATCAATACTGCTTTTAATTATCCAAGTTCAACACATTCTTCATTTCCAGCGGAAGCGAAATTAATTGGTGACACCATCTATTTCCGTGCTACCGATCAATCTAACGGCTACGAGTTGTATGCCTATCAACCTGCAGAAATTACCTCCTCCGGCAGCAGTGGAACTTGCAGCATCTCACCTTCACTTCCAGCTGGTCTGTCCATCGACAGCAGCACGTGCACCATCAGCGGTACACCAACGGTTGAGACGAGCAACACGACCTACACGGTCACCGCCAACATCAGCAACGTGACCTACCAGGGCAGCGTTTGGTTGTCCACCTCTGCATACGGTAACATCACCTCAACGGTGGAAGGTGCGCATCTCAACTTGGGCGAAGCGATGACGCCGATCACGCTCAACTACACGGTGAACGCCAACACTTCCTCTGGTTCCAGTGGTAGCTCGAGTTCCGCCTCCTTTGTTTATGCGAACGACAAGATGTCCGTTGGCTCCCAACATACCTGTGCCATTCTCGATGACGGCGACTTGAAGTGCTGGGGTGATGACGGTTACGGGCAGTTGGGTAATGGCCCAGGGTTTTTAGATCGGAGCACGCCACTCTATGGGTTGGTTGACCTAGGAACTGGTCGATCGGCCGTTGCGGTCTCTGCTGGAACGTGGCATACCTGCGCCATCCTCGATAACGGCGAGCTGAAATGCTGGGGCCTCAACGACAAGGGACAGATCGGCACCGGTGTCACAGGAGGTCTCGTCCAAACACCTTCATCCATCAACCTTGGCACGGGGCGATCGGCCGTGGCTGTTTCTGCTGGATATTTCCACACCTGTGCCGTCCTGGACAACGGCGATCTGAAGTGCTGGGGGTCGGACGGCTCTGGCAGGCTTGGCGATGGTGCATCCACGGCGAACAACGGCATCCTGAATGCACCCTCATCCACACCTGTTGACCTCGGCACGGGCCGAACGGCTGTTTCGGTGTCCACCAGCGAGTACAACACATGTGCCATTCTTGACAACGGTGACCTGAAGTGCTGGGGCGACCATGCTGACGGCCAGCTGGGCATCGGTACCACCAGTATGCGGGATTCGCCCCCATCTACGCCAATTGACCTCGGCACGGGCCGCACGGCTCTTGATGTGTCTGTCGCCCAGGACCACGTCTGCGCTATCCTCGACAACGGTGACATGAAGTGCTGGGGTTCGGACTATTACGGACAGTTGGGCGATGGTATTGCTAATGGCGGTTGGACCGTTAGCACAAATCAACCTTCATCAACGCCAATCGATCTTGGTCAAGGTCGAACGGCCGTTGCGTTAAACCAAGGCAGCCGAGGCCTCAACACATGTGCCATCCTGGATAATGGCTCGATGAAGTGTTGGGGGCAAGAGTTGTACGGAATGTTGGGTAATGGTGGTGCCCAAAGTCAGGTGCTCTATGCACCGTCATCCACACCAATTGACTTTGGCACGGGCCGCACGGTCGTCGGGTTTGATCACAGCAATAGCCACACATGTGCTGTCCTTGATAACGGGTCCATGATGTGTTGGGGGTTGAGGGGTTCAAACCTCGGTCTTGGTTCCTACACAGGGGCCACGACTTACCCGAATCCTGTCGTCGGAACTGACGTTTGGGACACCACGACCACCGTCACCACGTGGGAGACGCACCCTGCTTTGCCGGCTGGCATGAGCATCTCGGCTGGTACGATCAGCGGTACACCGTCGGTTTATGCGTTGAACCAAACCTACACGATTTACGCCAATCAGAGCGGTTATTCGACCACGCACGAGTTGTACTTCAGTGTGGATACGGACAATGCGCATACGGTGGTTGAGAATCAGACCATCGATCCAATTGGCTTCCATCCTCCGTTCAACAACGGAACGACCTGCTGGTCGGTTTCTCCTGCATTACCAGGAAACCTCTCGATCGATTCGAGTACGGGTGAAATCACCGGTTCAGTCAATGGAACACTGACCAATACGACCTACACGGTTACAGCCAATCACGGCTGTGCGGGTAGTGGAACGGGTGGTGGTTCTGGAAGTGGTACCACGACCTACGGCAACGGATCAACATGGAATGCCTTGGACTTGTACGGAAGCCAAGACGGCCAGGTTGGTCATTATATGTTCCTCGCTGTCGGAGATACCATCTATTTCGATGCCTTTGATGGAGTTTCTAGTGGAACCAAATCAACAATGTGGGCCTATGACACATCCAACGGTTCGGCTTGGCAACTTACAGGCGTTACCAGTTCAGATTTCGGTCCTGGCTATCATGGAATGACCATGGTCGTTGGTGATACCATCTACTTCTCAAACTCTGAATCTGGAACTACTGGAAATGAATTGTGGGCGCATGACACCTCGAACGGCTCCTCATGGCGCGTAGCTGACCTCAACAGTGGATCAGGCGATAGTCATCCTGGTCGTTTCATGTCCGTGCTCGTTGGTGACACCATCTATTTCAATGCTGAATGTGGCAACACTTGTGGAAATGAATTGTGGGCACACGACACGTCCAACCACTCTACATGGCTTGTAGCTGATATTGCCACAGGTAGTGGCTGGGGCAACCCCGGTTCGGCTATGCATCACCTGATCGGCGACACCCTCTATTTCGATGCCTTCACCTCCTCACATGGACGAGAATTATGGGCACACGACACGTCCAACCACTCCACGTGGCAAGTCGCAGACATCTTTGCCGGCAGTGCGGAATCCTATCTAGGAAGTGGAATGAGTGTGGTCGACGGGGACATTCTCTACTTCGATGCTCGAGATGCAAACGGCTTCAGTATCTATGCACACAATACCACCAATGGTTCCACGTGGCCAGTTCATACTCTATCTACCACAAATTCGAATCCATTGACCCTATCTGTCATCAAAAAGACTGTCGGTGATGTCTATTATACCTCATACAACGATGGAAGCACCGGCATTGAATTGTGGGCGTTTGGGTTCACAAACCAATCCATGTGGCAAGTTGCAGATATTCGCAGCGGTAGCCAAGGAAGTTCTCCTGGAACACTCAACAGCATTGTTGTTGGCGACACGCTTTATTTCGATGCTTATACCAACTCATATGGGCGAGAATTATGGGCGCATAACAACGCGAACGGTACCACATGGCAAGTCGCTGAACTCAATCAAATTTCAAGCGGTAGCACAGGCAGCAATCCGGGATCCCACTTAATGGTGACCGCGGGGGATGTCATTTACTTTGATGCATCAGGAACAAATGCTGACGGTGGAAGCTACGGACCGGAGGTGTGGGCTCACGACACTTCCAATCATTCTTCGTGGCTTGTGTCAGGAAATACATTCTCAGGATTGTACTCGGGTCCAAGAGGACCAGGCATCCTCATTGGCGATACCCTATTTTTCCCTGGTGAAAGTGATAACTCCACATCCACAAGTCAGAGAGAAATATATGCACATCAACCTTCAGAAATTTCACCACAATCCGGTGGAACGGGTAGTGGCGGCTCAGGTAGTGGTGGCTCAACAGGTACGGGTGCAACCGAGACGTTCACGTTCAATTTGCAGAGTCTTGCAGATTACGACGGCGATGGATTGCCGAACGATTTGCCCGGCGATTACGATGCAGCCGAAGGACCAACACCTGGTCTTGTTGCTGATACCGACGATGATGCTGATGGCTTGCTTGATACGGTTGAAACCAATACGGGAACCTACGTTGATTCGAGCGATACGGGAACCGATCCACTCAATCCAGATACCGATGGTGATGGAATCTGTGACGGTCCACTCGCCGTACCTGGTGTCTGTATTGCAGGTCCAGATACGAACAGCGGTGCAACGGTTGTTGATACACCGATCGTTCTGTTGAACAACAGCGATGTTGATGAAATCGCACCGTTCTATCCAGTGACAGGAGCAACCTATGGCTTGTCTCCAGCCTTGCCAACGAGCATGCAATTCGATGCAAGCAATGGATCGATTTGGGGCACGCCAGACATGGTCATGGCCAATACGACCTACACGATGTGGGCGAACCTCTCTGACGGAACAAGTACGTCTTGGACCTTCTTCCTCGAAGTCTTGGAAGACTTGGATGGGGACGGAATGCCGGACGTCTTGCCGGGTGATTACAACGCAACCAACGACCCAATTCGTACACCTGGTCTCGAAGAGGACCTGGACGATGATGGTGATGGTTACAACGATACAGCTGAAACCGATACTGGACTCTATCTTGATGGCAACAACACGGGTACCGACCCACGCGACCCAGATACCGACGATGACGGTATTTGTGACGGTCCAAATGCGGTTCCTGGCGTTTGTGTTGCAGGTCCTGACTTGACACCGTTCGGTCCACCTGCAACGGTTGTTGCTGTCAACAACACGATGATACCGAGCGTACCACCGTACTATGCGGGCAGTGGCTTGACCTACGAGGTTACGCCAGACTTGCCTGCTGGATTGACCATTGATCCAAGCAACGGTTTCCTGATGGGTGTTCCAACTGAAACGACGGGCAACATCACCTACACGGTCTATGCCAACCATTCCGATGGAACCTCGTACTCATGGGACTTCACGATTGAAGTGCTTGAGGACAGCGATGGTGACGGTTCACCAGATACGCTACCAGCCGATTACGATGGTGACAACGATTCCATCCGCGCACCACCTGGTCTGACCGAAGACTTGGACGATGACAACGATGGAATGAGTGACGAGGATGAGATTGCCAACGGAACGCTCCCATTGAATCCTGATACGGATGGCGATGGTTTCTGTGATGGCATCAACGCTGTACCTGGCGTCTGTTTCGCTGGACCTGATCCATATCCAAACGATCCGACCTTGCCATTGGATACCGATGGTGATGGACTACCAGACGATGACTCTGGCTGGACTGGACCGCCATACGCTGACGAAGACGATGACAACGACGGATACCCAGACGTTTCTGAAGACGCATGTGGTTCGGACTCACTCGATGCTAACAGCATCCCAGATGACATGGACGGCGACACCATCTGCGATGGTGACGATGACGACATGGACGGTGACGGAATTGACAATGTCAACGAAACGGGCGAACTTGGTGTGCCTCCGGGCAGTTCACCAACCAACCCTGATACCGATGGTGATGGAATCTGTGATGGTCCTGAATCACCAGTAACAAGCAATTGTACCGCTGGACCAGACATGTTCCCACTCGACCCATCTGCATGGGAAGACACCGACGGTGACGGTTATCCAAACGACCTCTATCCTCCTTCGAACAGCACACCACCACTCGAAGAGGATCTCGACGATGACAACGATGGATGGAGCGACATTGACGAAGTCAACTGTGGTTCTGACCCTGTCAATGCAAGCGACATGCCTGTTGATGCGAACGGTGATGGAATCTGTGACGTTCTCGATCTTGATTGGGACGATGACGGTATTCCAAATGCCAACGAGACCGATACGGGTGTCTACAACGATTCGAGCGATACGGGAACCGACCCATGGAATCCTGACACCGATGGTGATGGATTCTGTGATGGACCGTTTGCAGTGTTCAATGAAACCGATACAATCTGTATCGCTGGACCTGATCCATTCCCACACGACCCGAACATGCCAATGGATACCGATGGTGATGGTATGCCAAACGAACTGCCAGAGGATTACATCGGGAACTTGGTCGAAGATACGGACGATGACAACGATGGATACAGCGATGTGTCTGAAGTGAATTGTGACTCCGACCCACTCGATGCAACTTCAACACCGACCAACGACTTGGACGGTGACGGACTCTGTGATGCAGAAGACCCTGATGTTGACGGTGATGGTTTGTCGAACGAGACGGAACTTGCTGAAGGTTCACTCACCTCCTACATGAACGCCGATACCGATGGTGATGGCGTCTGTGATGGACCATCTGCACCTGCTCTACCTGCTGGCATCTGTGTTGCAGGACCGGATGCCTTCCCAGATGATCCAGCCGCTTGGTTGGATACCGATGGTGATGGTGATCCTGACGAACTTGTTGATGGCATCACGACCGACTTGGTTCTCGATCTCGACGACGACAACGATGGTTGGTCGGATGAAGGTGAACTTGCCTGTGGAACCGATTCAAAGGATGTCATGAGCACACCGTTCGATGGTGATGACGATGGCATCTGTGACGTCTTGGACACACAAACGCTTGGTTACACCATCAACGATGTTGAAGCTGAGATGTTCGAAGCCTACGTCAACCAGTCCGACTTCGTTCTCATGCCAAACTTGACCGGTATGGAGCCTGGAACATGGACCATCACGCCTGATTTGCCTGCTGGACTCATGTTCGGTGGAACCATGGCGCGAACCGGTGATACGGGTATCATCTACGGTATTCCAACCGAAGCATCACCGATGACCAACTACACCGTAACAGCCGATAACGGCCGTGTGAACATCAGTTTCACTTTCGGTTTGGGCGTTCTCAACGATACGGACGGTGACCGATTGCCGGATGAGCCATCGCTGACAGGTCTTGAAACAGACTTGGACGATGACAACGACGGTCATTCAGACGTACTCGAAGTCAAGTGTGGTAGCGATCCGTTGAATCAGACCAGCGTTCCTGATGTTGATGAAGAAGGCAACTGTATCGAAGGCAAGTATGCAGAAGATGACAGCGATGATGACAGTGGCTTCTTGCTGTGCTTGATGCCGCTCTGTCTGATTCTCTTGCTTGCATTGCTGTTGCTGGCTCTGCTATTCCGAGACAAGGTCGTCTTGATGGGGCCTGAACCAGAGAACACAACCTCTGACCCAGCGTTCCTTTCAGGTGCTGGTACCAAGGACGATCCGTTTGTCCTCAAGCCTGTCAAGGCCTTGAAGGCAGGAACCACGGTCGAAGCTAAGGAAACCATCAGCATCGTCAACATGTCACCAGAGATTCGAGTCAACTTGCTCGACTTGGCTGAATCGACCAACGACAAGCGATTCCGCATGTACGAGGTCGATGGAACCAGCGAAGAGCCTGGCTTCAATCTCGAAGCCGATGAAGAAGGACGTCTCCGACTCCGCTTCGTCTTCGATGACAGCGAAGACCCAACCTATCCAGGTGGCACCTACGAAGGTCTGCTCAAACTCGGAAAGGCATCGGTCTACTTGTCGTGGACGGTTGACGTCAAAGAAGACAAGCGCATGATGAACAAGATCCGCAAGGAGCAAGAAGCTGCTGAAAAGGCCGAAAAGGAAGCCAAGGAAGCCGAAGAAAAGGCCAAGGCAGAAGCCGAAGCCAAGGAAGCGGAAGAGAAAGCCAAGGCTGAAGCTGAGGAAAAGGCTGCTGAAGAAAAGGCTGCCAAGGAAGCAGAAAAGAAGGCAAAGGCCGAGGAAAAGGCCGCTGCTGCTGCTCTTGCCAAGAAGGAAAAGGAAGAAGCCGCTGCCAAGAAGAAGGAAGAGGCTGCTGCCAAGAAGGCCAAGGCTGCTGAAGAAAAGGCTGCTAAGGAAGCCGAAGAAGCTGAAGCGAAAGCCAAGGCTGAGGCTGAAGCCCAGGCCGCTGAAGAGAAGGCTGCTAAGGAAGCAGAAAAGAAAGCAAAGGCTGACGAAAAGGCCGCTGCTGCTGCTGCCGCCAAGAAGGCCAAGGAAGAGGAAGAAGCCAAGAAGAAGGCTGAAGCCGAAGCCAAGGCTGCTGAAGAAAAGGCTGCGAAGGAAGCTGAAGAGAAGGCAAAGGCTGAGGCTGCTGCGAAGAAGAAGGCTGAGAAGAAGCCTGCTGCGACGAAGGAAGCCAAGAAGCAAGAGGAACTTCAACGTGTCAAGCAACGTGCCAAGACCATTGATTTCAAGGTCATTGGAGAGGCTGAATCTTCTGAATTGAAGAACGAAGTCAAGAAGGGTGCAACCACACTCGAAGTTGCCAATGCGAAGGACTTTGCAGAAAGCGGTTCGGCTGAGATCAACGATGCGAAAGGCAGCACCATCATCGCATGGACCGGTAAGGATGGAAACACCTTGACCGGTGTCAGCGGTGTAACACGTGTCTTTGCTGCTAAGGCTGTTCTGATGGTCAAGGATGACTTGCAAGTCATCAAGGGCATTGGACCGTTCATTGAAGAGAAGTTGAATGCGCTCGGCATTACCACGTATCGACAATTGGCCAATATGACGGCGAAACTTGAAGATCAAGTCAACGAAGCCATCGAGTTCTTCTCAGGTCGCGTCAAGCGAGACCAATGGGTTAACCAAGCCAAGATTTTGCTTGGTATGGATGCGAAACTCGACGAGAAGGCCTTGAAGCAAGCCGAAGAACTTGAGCGAATTGCTCAGAAGGCTGAAGGTATTGACTTCGCCATTCTTGGTGTTGCAAGTGCCTCTGAAGCAGACGATTTGCAGAAGATCAAGGGTATTGGACCGTTCATTGCTGAGAAGTTGAATGCACTTGGTATCTACAAGTTCAGCCAATTGGCCAACATGACCTCTGAAATTGAAGAGGAAGTCAACGTTGCTATCGAGTTCTTCCCTGGTCGCGTCAAGCGTGACGAATGGGCCAAGCAAGCCAAGGAGTTTGCAAAGGACTGAAATATGAATATTTGACCGAAAAATCAGTTGATGATGTATGATTGAGTCGGCCTTCTCGCTCCCTTCTTTGGTAGAAGAGGAGCGAAAGCAACTGCTCTCGCAGCGGAAAAAGGCTTACTCACTCATCTTTTTGATGATCATGTTGGCGCAAACGTCCTACATTGGGGCGCTTGAAGGATGGTCGTTGTACACGGAACTCGAAGAGGTTCAGGAAGAGCCGTTGCGCGTCGCATCGCCAGCCGTTTGTGCTGCAACATCTCGAAGCAGTGGAACGGCGATTCACGTTGCTGTGGCGGGTGGTGACGATAACTATCCAGGTACGACCAACTGTCCCAAAGCCAGTCTTGAAGCTGCAGTGACATTGGCGGCGAGCGAATCAGCATCCAACCCTGAAATCGTTCTGCATTCAGGTCTGTACCACGAAAATGTGAGTGTCAATAACCTCGACAATCTCCTGATTCGAGCGAACGATGGTGATCGTGTTGTCTTTGATGGAACACGCAGCATCAGCGATGATCTCGGTGGTGTTTGGGGTTCTGCCGATAGCGATGGTATCCAAGAAGTGACCTTGACCGAGGATGGTTGGCAGTTGTTCCTTGCACATGAAGAACAAGTCCCTGCTCGATGGCCAAACGCTGGATTTGATGATGAGACGGTGTTCAACCGGTCGTATTGGGCTGAAGGAACCTTGACCGGCTCAAACAACGCCTACACGATTGGCTGGCTCACCGATGCTGGACCAGAAGCAGGCGTTCACACTGGATTGAACGAAACGGTGAACGCCTCGGGACTCGATCCAGTTGGAGCGATTGCGGTCATGAACTTGGGTTCGTTCCGCAGCAACAGTCGAGTCATTACCGATTGGAATCCAAACAATGGAACCTTTGCGTACGATGGTGATGGTGTTGGTTGGAAGACCAAGCATCATGCCTACTTCTT
>JAPOIF010000058.1 GCA_029979085.1 Methanobacteriota archaeon
GACTTCTCCATAAGGCGTAGCAGGCATGGCGTTTTGAGCGAGCCAGCAATTAGCTTCCTTTCCGATTGGGAGCATGTCTTGGAGGAGCGTACAGGCCTCATCGAAAGCATCCTCTGCTAACAATTCGTGCAATCGACTGTCTCCAATCAACTCAGGAGGAAGAGCCATCGAGGCGATGATCGCATCCTCACCTGCAGATTCAAGCGAAGCATCGATAGCGACGGAACGTGCATCTGGAACATTCACGCGAATAAGGAAGGTTGCTGACATGAAAAAGAGCCAAAACAACGTCAGCATCTCAAGAATGTGGACTTGAGCGTCTTCATCCTTACGCACAACATCATCCTCCCAAATTGAGAGGTGCGGGTACGAACGTTCCAACCGATGGATTGAGACCTGGTGTTTCTGTGATACCAATCAAACTAGGCGAGAACGCAATGACGTTGAAGACAACAAGTGCAACAAGAATCATCATTCCTGAATGTTTGAACCCGGCAGAGAATCTTCCTGTTGCCATCAGACCAGCCATACATCCGTTACCGATGGCTTGCATGGTTACTCCATAATAGAAAATCGTCAAGAAAAACAACGGATCGACATTCCGAATCTTCATGTTTCCAATGTTTTGTCCACCGCCACCGTCATCGGATGAGTTTGAGTTGGCAATTGCAGGAATAAAGACCGTTGAAAGAACAACGATAACACCGAGGAAAACGAAATACGATGTCCAAATAACAGCGATGTAGGAACCAATCGCTCGTTTCCGTTCACCTTCAAGGAACTTGATTTCACGAGAGTCATTGGCTGCTGTAACAAGAATATCCGAAATCTTTCCACCAGCACGGTCGGCCTCAGAAATGAGGGAAATCGCACGTTTGACGAGCGGCGTGCCGACACGTTCTGCGAATTGGAGAATAACGTCACTGAACTTGATACCCCACGAAAGTTGATCACTCATCTTCTTGACTTCGTCATTCAGCGCACCGTATTCAGACGTCGCCAGCGTTTGAACCGCTACCGTCATGGAAAGACCACCCTTCCAGTATTCCGCAAGGTCTCGAAGGAAATCGGGGAACTTTTCTTCAATCTCGTTCTTCTTGTTCTCAACGCTCTCCCAGTAGAATGAGGCAGGCCAGAGGAAGAAGAAGAACATCAAGCCGAAGAAGTTGAGGAAGATGGTTGGATGGACACTCAGTGGCCCAAGACTGTATTCAGGACCAATCCACAACGACTTGTTGTTCATGTTGGCAGGAACACCATCGAAGTATTGGATTTCCATGTTAAATGTAAATTCATTGAGGGGAACGTTCTCCGTTTCGGATTTGACGATGAGTTCGTATCGCTTACCAGCATCGATGGAATTCAATTCGATGAGACATGCATCCGAAGAAACACCTGTGTTGCCTTGATAGAAATCGAGCAATTCACCGTAGCGATCTCGAATAGCAACCGTGTAGGTCACAGGTTCACTGGCTTCCGCCTCACACGTCATCGACAATGGCTGAAGCACGACCTCTCCCCCTGTGGCCTGGGGATCAACACCGGGTACGTCGAAATTCTTCCCTCTGAACAGAATGTCTTCCCAAGGCTCGTCGCTCCACGTCACAATATCTGGACTGTCTTGCAACAGCGAACAGGATTGATTCTGTGCGTATGTGGGTTTTGAATTGCCATTGAATGCCTCGTTGTCGCCGGTAATGATTCCACAAGCGACATTGGTGAACATCGGTTCGCCGTTGCTTGTTGGAATAAATCCAGAATTGGTGGCCCAAACAACAGCTGTCGTCATTCCAAGAAGAATGGAGACGAACAAGATACCGTACAACTTGGTCATTGTTGTATCGTCTTTCGGAAGGTCGAGGTTAACGACGATCTTGTTCTTCTTTTTGCGAGCCAAGTCTTGTCACCCCCTACATTTCTTGCTCCTTGCTTGCCGTGTACACCAGAACAGCATAGGCAACGTGAATCATTGGTACGAATCCAAGGACGATACCGTACAGCATGCCTTCGGACATTTCAGCACCTGAACCGGATACCCAGAACATAATGACGAGCATGACAATCAAGAACAGCGGCATCGCAACAGCGACAACAATGTACGATTCTGCAAGGAGGGCGATCGATTCCAAGAATTGCCCAAGACGAGTTCGGTTTTCACGCATGTAGTGTTCAGCACGGTTAAGGAAGAAGAGTTTCAATTGACCACCAGCGGTCAGCGTGCCAACCATTCCTTGGAAGAATTCGGTGAGCCAAACGGATGCGGCTCGATCAACACTCAATTTCATTGCAGTAATCAGGTCATAACCAAGCAGTGTGACATCCCTATACACCATGGCAGCATCGTCTGCTACGTCACCGTAGATGTCCTTGTTCATGGCAAGAGAACGGAAAATCTTGGCGGGTGTTGCGTTCGCCGCTGACATCGCAGCGGTGTAGGATGCAGCATATGGGAGATACTTCTCAATCATATCACCACGGCGCTTTGCTTCACGTTCCGCACCGCTCTTGTTGAATTTCCATGCAGCAAACGGAACGACGAATCCTCCTATCGCTACCAAAACCACCTTCAAGACCGGCGGGAAAACGCGTGTTTTGTAATCTGGACATCCGTTACCAGGCTTTGATTCGTCAATGAGATCAGGATACCAATACTCCCATTCGAAACAAGGTGCTTCAGAGGCAGGATCCTGTTGACTTTCCCACAAGTCGATAACACCAATTTCAGGAATGAAGAATAGTGCAACAAAACCAACACCAAGCGCAGTGATGACGATGGTCGTGACGAAAACCGTGGCCAGATAAACCTCAGGCATCATCGGCATCGATGCTTTGACGAGATTGTCAGAGAGTTCCTTGTCTGCTCGAGCACGCTTCTTGAAGATACCACCTAAGAGGCGGTGACAGATGCGTTGCCAAGCGGTTAGATCCATGGATTCACCTCAACGTAGACCATCAACTCGGGCAAGAACTTCATTCGGACGGACGTAATATTCCGTAACGATTTGCGATACCTGGTCGGCCTTTCGGATATCGTTGAGGACGAGCCATTCGAGAATTCGCTTACGGGTTCTCAACTCTCGACGCATTTCGTCTTGTGAGAAGTTGATTTTGACCATGATTTTCTCAAGTACGTACGACTTTCCACTGAAGATGAAATCGTCCGAAGAAACATCCCATCGGAACACTTCGTTGGTGATAACTTCCATCGAGTTCGGGTCGATACCAACAATCTCGACAATCTGCTTTGTGCGTCGAACACGTCGTCCATTGATACGGGTCTGAATCTGAATGGCACAAGCCTCGAGAGCAGGAAGCAGAACACGTGGAATATCGATCGGTTTGTTCTCCAATCGGTGAACGAGAGATGGAACAGAGTCAGCGTGCACCGTTGAATATGCGCAGTGACCTGTTGCCATCGCTTGGAACAGAACGTAGGCTTCCGCACCACGAATCTCACCCACGATGATGTATTCCGGCCGTTCACGCAACGCTGCTTTGAGCAACTCGAACTCTCCGATTTCACCTTCGCTTGATTCACCACCAAACCCTTGTCTCGTAAGACCTGGAACCCAGTTTGGTTGTGGGATGTTGACTTCACGAGTGGATTCGATTGAAACGATCTTCATTTGCCATGGGATGAAAATGCACATGGCGTTGAGCGTTGTTGTCTTTCCTGAAGCTGTACCGCCGACAAACAGCATCGGAACTTCGTTCTGGAACGCAATCCAAAGATATGCAACCATCAACGAAGACATGGTGCGGAACGCAACGATGTCCGCAGGTGAGAACGGGTCGTCCTTAAACCGTCGAATACAGAAAGCTGAACCACGGGTGGAAACTTCACGACCCAACTTCATGACGATACGGGAACCGTCCATCAGCGTTGCGTCAAGCAATGGATCGGCAACGGAAATGTGCTTACCACAGCGTTGTGCCAATTTGATAACATAGGATTCAAGTTCTCATCCGTATTCCAAACACATGTGGGTTCAACCGATTCGAATTTTCGATGGTAAGCGAAAATTGGGACACCAGTGCCGTCAAGCGAAATATCCTCAACGTTGGCGTCGTTCATGAGAACGTCCATTTGGCCGTAGCCAATCAGGTCGCGTCGAATGTAATAGAACAATTTCGACTTGGACTTCTTGGTGATTTTCATACCATAGGATTTGATGACTTTGTCCATGGCCGTTCGAAGATAGGCTTCGGGATTGCCATCAATCTCCTCGATGTTAGCAGTGAGTGAACGAATGAAGATGTCCATGATCTCTTCACGTTGCTCTTGTTCTTTCTTGGTCATTGGAGGCTCAATGATTTGATAGATGATGTTGAGTGTTCGCTTGTCACGAACGATACGCGCAAACGCATGCGGTGGCATGACAGGGTACTTGTCAAGCTCATCGTACTGGGCACGCTGTTGCGCTCTTTGTCGACCCTTTCCGCCCCCACCTTTTTTCCTAGCCATAACAAATCACCGCCGAGACGTTCCTTGACAGGTTGCGCCCGACTATAACCTTTGGTTGCCAAACGAGGTCAAGAGGCTCAGATAAGTGTTGCCAACCATGTCCGAATTTGGTTTTGAAATTGCACCAAATCGTCGTTGTTTTCAATGAGGACATCGGCATCAGCGATGAGGTCTTCCAAACCCCATCCTTTTTCGCGTTCATCTCGAGCCTCAAACGTTGCTGTTCCACCGTCTTCATCTCGACCTCGAGCCATCATTCGAGAGAATCGAATTTCTTTGTCGGTATGGATGGCAACCGATTGAAATCGGTCACCCCATGTTGATTTGAATACGGCATATTCTGCTGTTCCGCGAAGGCCATCGATGAGGACGAGTGGATGGGTTTCCAACAGCTCATCAACGGCTTTTGTAAGACGAACAGCGAGAACATCCTCGCCAAATTCCCTGCGTAAATCGGAGGCGACTTGTCCGAACACTTCAGGGACAACTTCGAGTTCTCTTCTGGCGACTTCTTCACGAACCATATCGCCCATGGAGCGGACGGGAATACCCGCCTCCATGAAGACTTGAGCGAACTCGCCTTTGCCAGAGCCTGGCATTCCACAGACGGCCAAGACTCGACTCATGCTTGAAACGCTGAGGTGAGGACTCATCAATGTTGTTAGTTGTCAAAGGGCGATTTGCCCCAACGTCGATCCATCAGTTTCCACAGCAGTCCACTCGCTCCGATGAGGGCAAGTGAAACACCGAGCATACCCCAGAAACCTTGTTGCATTTGTTCGCTATCGAAGGTGACCGATTCAGCATCAAGGCCGTTTTCGCGAACCTGCGAGAACCAGTTCTGGTAGAATTCTGTATCACCTTGTGTGAACGACAGAAGGAAGAGCATCAAAAGTGGGAAAACGGTTCCAATCCAAAACTTGGTCATGATCGCCCCATCAAAAATCGCTTTGTTCGGGCGCAATCCCATCAAAAATGCGGTCAGGGCAACGATGTAAATTGAATTTGCAAACATGATGATAATACCGATTGGCAATGCGCCCCATTCATCAAGACGCCATGCCATGATGACAAGGAAAATCAACGAAATCCATGATGTGGCAAGGAAGTACACTACGACCTTGGCTCGAATCAGTTGAGGAACGCTTAACGGGAGTCCATTCATGAAATCAGGAGAATCCAAGGCCGTCAACCATGAGTAAAAATTGAATCCGAAGAAGCCCAAAAATGGAGCATAGGAGAGCAAATTGATTGGAATTGGTGCCTCAGCAAAATCAACCAACCACGCCATTCCGAGAAGAACAAGTAACGGAATGGAATAGGATACGGTCATCTTTTTCAAAGCTCCAGAACGACGGAGATCGACGAATTCCTTGGCGACAAGAAGGCGTACTTCACCCCCGCCGAGGAAATTCAGTCGGCGATAGAACGGCTCGAATAGATCGGCATGTTCGATGACTTTGGCTTCAAAATCATCGAGAATCAGTGCCGCTGAAACCAGGCCGATAAGGGCGCATCCGAGGAGTGCTGCAAGCACAATCCAAAGGGTTTGTTCGCGCTGAATGGCGAGTCCCCAAAGGCCAAGATCAAGATCGATGAGACCGATTCCAACGGCGATTCCCAGGAAGACGATGAGCACAGGCCCTACTATCGTGAACGGACGTCCACGCATCCAAAGTGATGAGGCGAGGAAGGAAATGGCCAGCCCTTGGGCAATGGTCGTGAACATCGCCAACCAAGTCCAGGGCAAGGATGACCACTTGAGTGGAGTCGTTATTGCACCAAATTCTCCAAGAACGATGCCGAGTGCCATTCCGAGTATGATTGGTGTTAGAATCAGCAGTGCATAGTAAACCAATTCTTTGACGAAGAAAGCATAGTGTGCCATTGAATTTGGCAACGGTTGGATTGCTGGTGCTGCAATGAGGTGGTTCTTGTTGCCATCACGTTGAGAAATGGCTTCACGTCCTCGGAATGCAAACGTTCCCATTCCTAAACTGAAGAACAACAACGGAAGGTGTAGACCAAATCGAAGTTGATCCCACGTGAACGATTTCGTATCCATATCAGAGGATTGTGCTGCAGAATCGCCAACAAGGAACTGCAATCCGATGGTGGTTACCATCGTCACCAACGTCAGAAGCAAAGGAAACAAGACCACTTGTCGTTTCTTTGCGAAGTCAATGTTCTCTCTCCATTCCTCTCGAAACATGTATCGAAACGTGGTGGAGAAGGCTGCAAATCCTCGTTGCGGTTCAAGCAGCTTGACACCGCCTGTTGATGTTCCGAGCGAGCCTTTTGTCGATTCTTGAGAACGTCCTACAACATCATCCCAATCTCGAGAGACGATGCTGGAGGCGGACATAATCACTCCTCCTCAGCGTTGATTCCTTCTTCTGTTTGACGTTCGACTTCCTCGATGGAATGACCCACAAGACGGATGAAGACATCTTCAAGCGTTTCATCGTCAGATTCTTTCAAACCGGAGACAGTACCAGCTGCGAGAACTCGTCCGTGGTTGATAATAGCCATACGATTGCACATACGTTCAGCCATTTCTAGAACGTGCGAACAAAGGAAGATCGTTCCTCCCTGGGCGACGTGATCGAGCAACCATTCCCTGCATTTGCGTTGATAAATTGGGTCGAGATTTGCAAACGGTTCGTCCAAGAACAACAATTTCGGCTTGTGAATGAATGCCGATGCAAGCATGACCTTTTGTCGTTGACCTTTTGACAAATCCTTGCACATCGTATCTCGTTTTTCCTGAAGGCCGAACCAATCAAGCCAGTATTCGACCTTATCGTCAAGGTCATCAAGACCACGTAGGCGTGCAACAAATTGAAGGAATTCTGTTGGTGTTAGGAACGACGGTGGCGACTCCGATTCAGGAACGATACCGATGTTTGCTTTCAACTTCTGTGGCGACTGACGTGCATCAACACCCAAGACTTCGATTTGACCGATCGAAGGTTGGAGTTGACCAGTGAGGAGTTTGATGAATGTCGATTTGCCAGCCCCATTCGGCCCAAAGACGCCGAAGAATTCACCCGAGTGGACTTCAACATTCAATGGATGAAGGGCGACGAATTCGCCGTATCGCTTTCCCATGTCAACTGCACGTACGAGGGGTTGTGCATTATCGCCCATAGCCTCACCAACCAACTTTAGGTTTTCATTCCTTGCTTGAAGCACCTAAGTGCTTCATCGGTGAACTCTTGAACTTCCGTTGTTTGCCAAAATTATGACGCCCCCTCAACATGATGTCTTGAGCATAGAAACCATCCCTGTGGACGCTTGCGATGATGGCACGGTCGTTGCTTTGGTGACCATCAACCGACCAAACAAGTTGAATGCTTTGAACGCTGATGTGACCGCTGCCATGAAGGCCATGGTTGCATGGGCAGAGGCAGAAGAGAACGTTCGCTGCATCGTTATGACCGGTGCTCAGCCGCTCGAACCTGAGGAAGGAAAGCGAGCCAAACCGAATGCATTTGTTGCCGGTGCCGACATTACCGAATTCCTGGGTGCTGGAAGCGAGGAGATCACCATCAAATTCACCGACAATGCCATTGAAGCCTTGTGGAATTTGAGTAAGCCAACCATTGCCATGGTCGATGGCTTTGCTCTCGGTGGCGGTCTTGAAGTCGCTTGTTCCTGCGACATACGAATCGTCAGTTCACGTTCAAAATTCGGAACACCTGAGATCAATCTTGGACTTATTCCTGGCTATGGTGGAACGCAACGACTCGTTTCGTTGTTGGGCTATGGTAAGGCCTTGGAAATGGTCTACACTGGAGAGATGATCAGTGCTGATGAAGCACACAGAATTGGCCTTGTCAATCACGTTGTTGAAGCAGAGGACTTGAAACAGAGGACGATGGACATGGCCTGTCTCATCGCAAGCAAATCAAGCAATACGCTTCGTGTTGCCAAAGAAACGATGCGTTCTGCTCTCGATGAAGGATTGACGGAAGGTGTTTCAACAGAAGCAAAGGCCTTCGCTGGTCTGTTCGATACCGAAGACAAGGAAATTGGTGTCAAAGCCTTCCTCAACCGTGAGAAGGCAGAATGGAAGCACAAGTGATCAGAACCCGACAATCATGTGCCAGGCGATTGCAAAGATGGCAACATCTGCGATGGCATGCGCAACCCAAGCGACCCATACGCTTCGGTATTGGACATAAATCCACGAGAAAGTGACCCCTCCAATGAACACGCCGAGGGAAGCGAGTGCGTTACCCAGTGGATCGATGAAAAAGGCCAGTGCAATGGTATGATGCAACGTGAAGATACCCGCTGAAAGGAGGATTGGACGCCATTGGCCACCAACCAGTTGTTCCAGTTTTGATGTGATGAACCACCGAAAGACATACTCTTCCAATACGGAGTTGATGAAGATCCAAAACAAGATTCCGAGCGCAAGTTTCCAAGGAACAGTAAGCCCAAATGGCTCGAGGATTTCGTACAAATCCTCACTTCGAAGAACCATATCTCCGAGAAGAGCATAAGCCATTGCAATGACGACAACCATGCCAATTCCAAGCAGGGTCGAAACCATCCATCCTCCGTTTTCCGGAAGCGAAGAGGAACGCTGCCCACCCTCGACCTTGATGTACCAATATGCAGGTAATCCAAACATCCATAATTTGGTGAGAACAAATACGACAGCAGCGATTAAACCTGCCTTCAATGCAAATCCTGTAACCACTGAAATCGTTGGGGCGATTCCCACAAGAACAAGCCCAATCAGAGCACGGCGCTTTTGTATCGATGTTGACTGAAGGACTGCTTCCATCAACAAGCCTCAATCATCGTCCATTTCCATCTTCAGTGCTGCCAATGCTCCGGATGGACTGGGGAGTTCAGGCAGAGGGAGTGGGTTACCGTCAGGTCCGATCAGTGGAGGGAGGGCAGGAAGTGCGGGTTCCGGAGCTGGTTCGTTTGTTCCAACGGCTTCGAATCCAGAATCAAGTTGCGACCGATACTTCAACACGCGTTGATCGTCGATTCGGATGAATGTGGCCCCATAGATGTGACCTGGATCTGGATTGAGAGGTTCATCGAGGACAGCAAGACCATGCCCTTCGTTCTGTAGAATGGCTACAAGGTCTTCCCGAACGACGTTTTCTTCCCACATTCGAGAGGTTGATGCTCGAATATCTGCCATTTGAGAACGACGGCGGGCTTCGATACGAGCACGGATTTCGCTGTGCCTTGAAGCTCGTTCCTTCACAGTGGCCTGAATGTCTGCTTCCTCGACGGATTCTGGACTGACTTCAACAACATATTCATCCGCGACGTGAACGGTTTCAACCTCGACAATAGGCAACACGTCCATTGGGATTTCCTTCTCATCGTTCGTCGCAGCCATCGCAGCACGTTGTGCTTCTTGGGCAGCGAGAATCTTTGCGGCCTTTCGTTCCTTCAACGACATGGTCTTTGAGGGTGCAGTAGCAGTCGGTGTTTCCACTTCATTCTCGGACGCATCAGCCTCTTGGACACTCGTTGTTTCTGCAGTA
>JAPOIF010000059.1:0-5684 GCA_029979085.1 Methanobacteriota archaeon
GCTCTCTTCGGTTGCTGGAACGGTTGTTGTCTCTGAAGGATGACTTGTAGGCTTTGACGTTGCCATCCTTGCCTTTTCCACAACTGTTGCATTCGGTTCTCCATGCGAAATTATCGTTGTCGCATGCAGCACAAATCCAGTCGCTTTTCTGAGAATTGTTGTCTCTTCGATTGTCCCGACGGTCAAATGAACGGTCATTGCGCCGCTGAGGTCGTTCATCACGTTGTTCTCGACGAGGCCGCTCTTCTCGCTCTTTTTTGGCTCGAATGGTAACGACCGCACCAAGGAACGCATCATTGTCTTGCTTTCTGTCCAGGTGTGCAACATGAGCTAGAGGAGCCTCTGTCGAACCGATGACAGCATCAACCTTCCCGATGTAGTGGCCATCATCCTCTCGAACGATAATCGAACCGAGTGCAGGAGAAGATCCACTGAACGTGACAAGAAGGCCACCTTCGTGACTTGGGCGGTCGACAGTACCTCGAAACATGCTCCTCAACCCTTCGTGCCTACCAACTGCGTTTGAGTCTGTTGGTCAATCTTGACGTGAGGAGACCCATCCTGCTGCTATCAAACCAACAACAAGCGTTGCAATGAGTCCTGGTGCTGGAAGAATACTTCCACTTGCTTCTTCACTATCAGAACTGCTTGTACCACCTGTGGTGTCACTTCCTCCAGCATTTGGATCGATGACATCGATGCTGAGGCTGGTCATAGCACCCGAAGCATCGGTGGCAACAATAACAACATTGTAAGGAGATTCAACGTTGTTCTGAATACAGTTCGCAATCGATACTTGGATTTCCCAAGCAAGATTGTCGCGGTTGAAATTTGAGGTCTGGCCGTTGCAAATGCTCAAGGTCATGGTGACTTCCTGCCCATCAGGATCGATGACATTTCCATTAAGCGTGAACTTCAATCCATCAATTTCCCATTCTGCTTCTTGGCCTTGGAGGTTTGTATCGATGGTGATTGTCGGCGGCTTGTTCATTTTCTCAATGCCCAAATCGAGCATGAAGTTGTAATCGAGCATACCATTGGCAGTTGCAGTTCCCATGATCATCACATCACCAGGAGCGAGTCCAGACATCGACAAGGTGAGAATCGTAAATGCCCCCTGGGCAACTGCGGTTGTTTCGGAACCCATGGCCGACATTTGGTGAGCGTGAGCTGTCACGGTTAAACTTTGAACGAGGTCGGTTGGTGCTACGGTAAATTCGATTTGGTCTCCGTCGGATGAGACTGCTGCAGAGGCATCCATGACCAAGCCAAATGTGTAATTTCGATGTTCAGCAGTTTCTGCACCAAACGCATCAACACCAGCACACTGGCCGACGGCTGATGCGCCGTTTGCGGTCACATACAACCCTGCATTCTCGTCCATTCGAATGTCCCAACCAGCATCAGCGAAATCACATTGCAAACTCCATCCACTCTCGTCGATGACCCACATGCTGGTGTCTTCGATTGCAAGCATCTCGCCATTGGTTGTTCCAACTGGGATGATGGTGCCATCGGCAGGTGCTGTCGAACTCCAGATCGGGTCTTCGTTGGTAAATGGAGCCATGGTCGTGAAATCCACGAACAAATTGCGAATCATCGGATAAGAGCCGATTGGATAGTCGACATCAGCAACGATTCGCAATCGTCCATCAGGCAAAAACTCACTCACAGGTGTTGCGAGATTTTCGTTGAGGACTCCATCATCGTAAAAGCCCATATCTGCAACACGCAGACCTTGTTCAACAGGGAATGTCATGACTAGTCGTGCATCGGTGATGTTGGTGACGTTCATCGCCAACGTGAAGTTTGAACTTCCTTGGTTTGGAAGTTGGTCGAAGCGAACGTTGTTGTTCTCATTTTCTGCGATAAGAAGGTGAATCTCAAGGTCGTCTGTGACCGTTACAGGTACCTCCTTACAACCAGCATCGGAAAGTGGGCTGCTGCACGAGCGCTCTTGCTCGTGACCAGTCGGGACAAGGTTGACCTCATCGAGCGCAATACCATCTTCGACGAATTCAAGATCGTTCCAATCAACATTTCCGCGATGAGCTAGTCCTTCTCGAATACCGAGTCGAGTTTCCATATCGGCAATGCATTTTGGACCAATGGAACGTACTGCTTCGCGCTCGTCGGTTGAAATCCAATCATCGTTTCCGCCAGGAACGCCATCGAACAATCCATCCAAGTTGTCTCGAACGACAGCTGACTTGCTTCCATTGACCCACGCTCGTGCATCCATGACGCCGGTTGCCCAGTCATCGTTGACATCCAGAGTAAAGAGTGCAAAATCGTATTCAAAGAGGTCTTCGAACGTATACCCGCTGCAATCCACATCAAGGCTGCCTTGACGGCCTGATGTGGTGTGGACTTCTTCGCTTTCCTCCAAAGCGGACATTTCAATCGATGGACTCACAAGGGCTAGAAGCATCATGATGAGGACGGGTATCATGGTTCGACGACACCGACAACGTTCATCAATGCTTGGTTAAGAACTATCAAGGAACGAGCCGATTGAGGCGACGTTGGAAGGCGTAAAACGGAACAATGGTCCAAAGGATTGCGGCTGCATATGCCCCAAAGGCAGACACACCACGATCGACACCGTCGAGGCGTGTTTCGAGAAGGTGGTGGTACACTCCATTCGGAGAGAGCAGGTCAAGTCGCCCTTCGAAGATAAGGTAGCCCTGATCTTGTGTATCGCCCACTGCAACACCATTGAGTGCTGCGAGTAGGGTTGTGAACAGCACCCAAAGCAGTGTAAAAAGGAACCATAATCCAATTGAAAAGGCAATTGCAGAACCTTGTTCTTTCGCAATGCTCGAAGCGAGTAAGGCAAAGACGGTGTACCACAAGAGAATCAACATTGAAGCGACGATGTAGACCAGTGCATCACTCATCGGAATCCACATATCGCTTCGATAACCGACGAGCCACATCGAAAGAATCAGGAGAAGTGCGACCGGAATGGCGATACTTCCCCAGTGGCCGAGAATCAGCACCAATCCTTGTCGTTGACGGGACATCGGTTGAGATAAGCGAACTTCCAACACCCCACTCGCACGATCTCTGCTGATTCCATCATGAGCGATGAGAACCGCAGCCATGGTTCCTGCGAACACGATTCCAATGCTTGCAAGAAACATGACTTCGGTTGCATTCGTTGGAACTTGCTCAGCAGGAAGTTGGATGTTGGAATCAGAGAACCCCCATGCCATTCCTGGGATAAAGAGCAGAAGAATTGGAAGCATAATCAGCATGCGTGTCGAAAACAGACGTCGTCGACCGAGAGCGAAGGCGAGGTGCCACATTCGCTTTGATGGCGTCATTCTTCTTCACCACCTATGGTTCTCAATGGTATCATGCTGCTCTGTTCAACATCCATTCCAATCGATGCTCTGTCCATGCCTGTGGCCGCACAAAGCAATTCGATGAGCGTTGGAGGAACCACTCTCCAAGTTGTGATTCGATGATTATTGGCGATCAGCGTTTCAAGGAGATCTGGCTGTCCCGATTCAATCACATATCGATGCTCATGGTCGGTCTGAACATGTTCGAGAACGTTCATTGTTTCAAGCAGAGATGCTTCGATTTCCTTGTCAGAAAGAATCTCCGTCATCTGCTCAAAGCCAAGACTCGCCTGAAGTGCATCTGTCGTTCCATGAGCAAGCATTTGACCTCGATGGAGAAGAGCAATGGTGTCGATAAGGTGGTCGAGTTCTGCAAGATGGTGACTCGAGATAATGATTGAAATGCCCTTTCTTGCCAACGAACGTAGGAGGCGCTTGAACGCATCGATTGCGACAGGATCCATTCCATTAAACGGTTCATCAAGAACCAGCACACTCGGCGTGCCAAGCAAAGCGATTCCCAAAGAAAGTCGTTGCCTCATCCCTTGACTCAATGCATCGAGGGTTGAATCCATACGATTTTTCAGCCCGACAACGTTGAGAATGTCGAGTGCTGATTGAATCGAACATCCCCGTAAGTGAGCAAATTCTGTCATTGTTTGGTGAATGGTTTGTTGGCTTGACCAGCGTACCTGCTCTGGCATGAATCCGACCAAGGAGCGCAATGCGTCAATGTCCAATGTTTTACCATTGGATGTGACTTCTCCGTGTTCGAGTGGTAAAATGCCGCTGATCATTCTCAAGAGCGTGGTTTTCCCAGCTCCGTTTGTTCCGACCAATCCAATGATCTCTCCTTTGGAAATGGTCAAATCAATGTGAGAAACTCCCGCACCTTTCCTCTTCTTCAAGGGATTGTACCAGGTAGGATTTGAAATGAGGTGTCGGTAACCGATGGATGTAAACTTCATCGCCACGTCTTCCCCCATGCAACGGCTATGAAGTGCCATGTCTCAAATGCTTTGTTTTTGGGGAACAATTCCCAAACGCATATGGTAGTCGATGATTCTTGGTTCAACATGGGAATGGTGTTCGATGCGATTGGCATTGTCCTCATTCTCACGTCCTTGCCACTTGCGTATGGAATCTTGAGAATTGTACGAAAAGACGAACCGATGCGATTTGCGTCTTTCCTTGGAGAAAGAACAACTATGTTTGCATCGATTGGCCTCATTGCCATGCTTGTTGTCCCATATGGAGCATTTACCATCCTTCCCCTTTTTGTCGTCCTATCGTTCGTGAGTCCTGCTGGGCGATTGGATTGGGCCGAGTATCGAAACCCACGATTGCTGGCAATTTCCCTCGTTCTGTTGATGCTTGGAGCTTCCGGTTATATCCCAACAGAAACTCCTCGATCGCCCGAAGCATGGGGCGAACCGTTCGCAACAGAGAATCCCTACGCCCCTGCTTGGCCAGCGAGTGAACAGTACACTTGGGTGTTTGTCGAGCCTTTGAATCCTACAAATTTCGAGGTCGTTCAAAGTCTTGTTTTGCGAACGCCGCATCAACACAATCCGTTCCTTCAGGTAGAATCATCGCTTTGGATTTCCTCACTGCTCGGCCTTCAGGAATCAAGGATGCGACAAGCCATTGATTTGGTTGATGAACGAATTCCCATACGTATCGACAGTGAGGCATTCAGACTTGACCAAAAGGGCGAGGCGCAACAGCATACATTCCGTCCGAATTCTGGCAACATCGACCTCAATGTGTGGGTTTTCGATTGTTTTACAACCTCTGGAACCGATCCTGATGGGACAAGAGTTGGCGAAGTTGTTGTTGTAGGACAATCCAACTGGGGTGGGACGGTAGAATTGGTTGTTATTGTGCGACCTTTTTTCCATGACGGTCTAACCTCCGATCCGTACTCTGAATCACTCGTCAACGCCTGGATTGAAGGGTAGTTTTAGGGCTCCCTAAAATTATATACTTCCTATTTTTAGGGCAGCCGAAAACGGAAGAGTTACGATGCAGAACGCGACAAAAAAACCAATACTACTAGCTCTATTGATTGTCCTTGGATCCATTGCTGGATGTCTTGGAGAGAACGATAAAGCCTCAGGCTCAGATGTACTCAAGATTGCATTTGAAGTAAAGGATGATTACACAAATGCGGATGCAAATCCACAACTTTTTGCAGAGTACATGAGCAAGGAGACAGGGCTTGAAGTTGAGATTTATCCAGTTTCATCGGAAGGTTCCATCATTGAAGCATTACGCTTCGGTCATGCAGATATTGCGTTTATGGATGCTGGAGCAGCATGGATGGGTTGGCAG
>JAPOIF010000059.1:5780-9977 GCA_029979085.1 Methanobacteriota archaeon
CCATTTGCTGTGTTACAAGGAAAAACCTCGTGTCATACAGGGTGGCTCAAATCCGCTGGAATGTTGTTGCCAATGGGCTTCCTCATTTCGGAAGGATATGCACCTGTTGTTGGTCCATCAGATGATATCGAATCGCTTCGATCAACCATCTATTCGTACTTCAGTGATGATGCAAGCATCCCTGATTCTGGAACACCATATTCGTCCTATGGTGGTGCTCTTCACTGTCTTTCGGATGGAACTGGCGATGTTGCATTCGTCAAGGATTCGTCCGTTGCGACCTATTGCGGATATGATGACCCTGCTTTGAATGAAGACTGGTGTCTCGCTTTCGATGAATACATCCTGTTGCCATCGTATGGCCAAGCTCCATCTCACCCAGTGATGTACAATCCCGACCACTTGGATGCAGAGAAGCAGTCGCTCATTCTCGAAGCACTCCTTTCGCTCAATGATGAAGTCTATCTTGAGGAAGGTGTCATGGGTGATGCCGTTGTCACAGGATGCGTTAACCAAGTCGAGAACACGGTCAATGAGGCAATTCTTCCATCTGAATGTGGGGATAGCATTCTTTCAAACATCCTTAACACGGGAGGTCTGATTGAAACAGATACAGAAACACATCTCGGAATCTACGGCTCGTTGATTGAGGCCATCCCTGGTATCTCTACATACTTCGATACCAAATTCAATATTTCTTCATAATAGGATCTGATCGCATGTCCGAACTTCTGTTGAAACTTACCAATTTGAACGTTGGATTCAGCGAAGATTTGGTTCAAGATGTGTCTCTCGAAGTCCGTTCTGGAGAAATTATTGCCGTGCTTGGACAATCAGGGATTGGAAAAACAACGTTGATTCGAACCATTGCAGGATTGGTTCAACCGCGTCAAGGTTCAGTTGAACTGAACTTACCGGAACATGGAGGTCTCGGATACATTCCACAACGACTCGGATTGGTGCGACATGCAAGTGTCTATCACAACGTCAATCTCGGTGCGAGAGCAAGCCTACCATGGTTCAAAGGGAGCCGAGAGGAACGCGCTCGTCGAGTGACCTCAGCGATTGCAGCCATGGGGCTTGAAGAAAAGACACTGGAACCTATTCGGCGATTATCGGGAGGGCAACTTCGTCGAGTGGCAACAGCACGTGCATTGGCTCAACAACCCAAACTGCTGTTGGCTGATGAATTCTTGAGTGAGTTGGACCATACGACCGTTGACGTTGTTGTCGATGCCGTCAAGACGTTGACGGATGATGGTCATTCATTGGTTATGGTTGAACACCACGAAGAAAACGTTGAGATGATTGCAACACGTATTTGGTTGATTGAAAATCAACAACTCATCGATATGACCATTGATGAGTGGCACAAGAAGATGGAGGAAGAGGAATGAGAAGAGGATTCCTTTACGCCATTGGAGCGCTGTTGCTCACTGCGTTCATCATTCTCAACGATCTGGTTGACGATTGGGGCCGCCTCAGTGGAGGTATGGAAAATCTATCTGTTTTCATTCAAGAAAGCATGTGGCCTCCGAATTGGTCGGTCTTAGAAGCGCAGTCTTACCCTGTATGTGAAAACAAGATCGAATTCTTTTGTTCTGTTGGGTACATTGGGATGATGGAGACAATTAAAATTGCCTTTGTAGCCACCATTCTCGGATTTATTGGTGCACTTTGTCTTTCGTCTTTTGCTGCAAAGAATCTCATGCCAATGCGTATTGCCTTCCCATTCCGTACTCTTCTTTCAGCAACTCGAAGTCTACCGTCTCTCATCTGGGCGATCATTTTCGTTATCGTGATTGGCTTTGGACCTCTCGCTGGAGTCCTTGCCATGACGTTCTATACCATCGGTTATCTTGGAAAATTGCAGTATGAAACGTATGAGGGTATGCCGAGTGATTCCTTGGAAGTGAGCAAAGCAATGGGTCTTTCACACCCTGCAATCTTTACTTCCGTTGTCATTCCAGAGACTGGAAATCATTTGCTCAGTCAATTGATGTTCATGTTTGAATACAATGTACGTCATGGTACTGTAATCGGCATCGTTGGAGCAGGTGGCATAGGCTATTACATCAATACCTATCTCAAACTCTTGCAATACGACAAAGTCCTGGCTTTGTTGATTCTGATTTTCGTTGTTGTGATTCTCATCGATTTGTTGTCGTTGATGCTACGTTCGTTTGTTACCGATGAAGGCGATGTACGTCAACCAAAGTGGTTGTCCTTCCTCATGAAATTGAGAAAGAGAGATGAATCAACTGAGTGAAATTCAATCTGCTGCGATGTGCAGGGTGCCGTTTTTGTAGAACACCTGAATACGTTGTGGAACTTTTCGAGTCAATGCAGCAACGGCTTCGTAGATGGCATCCTCTTCAACGTAGAATTGCTTTGCAGCCTTCTCTGTTGACCAAGGTTCGACATGGAAGTTGTTTTCACATAACCACTCAAGGAGACCCGCTTCAAAATCGGTCAAATCAGAGGAGTTGTCTTCTGACATGATTGGAGGATACCTTCCCTCCATATGAGGAAATCGGCGTTAACCCAAGAGAACCATACGTCGACAGCACTCTTCCGCCTCAATATCACCGTCGAGCAGCGTATTGAGTGCTTTCGTGAACGGAATTTCAATGCCTTGGTCAATAGCACGATCACGGAACATGCGTGCTGCACGTACCCCTTCTGCAACCATTGTCATTTCTTCCAGTGCTTCTTCCAATGTCTTTCCAGTTCCAAGTTTTTCTCCCATGGATCTGTTTCGTCCGAATGGAGAAGTTGAAGTCACGTAAAGATCGCCAAGCCCAGCTGGTCCAAAGGCGACTTCTGCTCGAGCTCCAAGCAGAGGCAAGAGAATGCATCCTTCTTTGAATCCTGCACTAAAAATTGCAGCTTTCAAATTGTCACCGCCGAGTGTTCCAATGGTCTTCAATCCATCAACGAGACCACACGCAAGTGCAACAACATTCTTGAACGCCCCCCATAATTCCGCACCTTCTGGATCAGAAGCAGCATGCAACAAGAGCGTGGGTGTTGAGAGCGTATCTGCAAGTCGTTCAGCAACGGACAAATCTTCTGATGCTACCAACGCCGTTGTCATGACCCCTCCTGCAGCTTCAGGAGCGATGGTCGGTCCTGTGAGTACAGCAAGTGGGTTTGAACAATTTGCATTTTTCAAAGCCTCATGGATGGCTTGAGAAATCAACCGCTTTCCTGGAGCAAGCCCCTTTGCTAAATCAAGCAGAACATGACCTGGACGAAGGAAAGGTATGATGTCATCAACGACGTTGAGGATGACCGAGGATGGAATTGCAAGGACAACGATTTCAACACCATCGAGTGCTTCATTGAGGTGCATTGTCGCTTCCAATCCCTCAACAGACTGCTGAGGTAAATACTTCCGATTGACTCCATCCATTGTAATCGATTCATACACTTCTTGCTCAATGGTCCATCCTTTCACATGATGGCCTTCAAGCAACCAAAGACGGGCAATGGCCGTCCCCCAATTTCCCAATCCCAACACCGCAATGTGTGCCATGACAAGGGACTTCGAACTCTTTGTCCTTATGTGCATTCCCTTCGCGAGCGACGGAAAGCCACAATTTCTCATGGAAAAGCGTTCACCGAATCAGAACAAGTCATCATCGTCTTCTTCATCGAATGAGAACACGTCTTCTTCCTCTTTCTTCTTGGAAGCAGGTGCTTTCTTGACGGTCTTTTCTTCCTTCACTGGCTCAGGTTCAGGCTTCGCTTCCTCAACAGGTGCTTCTTTGGCACCTTGTGTACGAAGTTTTGCCATTTCTTCTTCACGGCGTTGAAGATCTTCAACAGATGTTCCTGTTTGTGCAGCAAGGGCTCGTCGACGGTCTTCTCGAGCCTTGCGTTCAAGTTGCTTGTGTTTCGCTTTGTCGATGTTCTGCAACATGTACATGGCGTCATGCTCCAACAGTGGTGAATCGGAGATGAGGGTAATATCCAACCACCCTCCATCTTCGACAATGAATTCAGCCAACGGTTCGAAGTTCAAATCTGACTTCTTGATTTGCGTGTAGTGCATAGCGTTTCCAGTTCGGTGTTCGACACCAGAGAAGTGGCAGTAAAATTCCTTTGTGCCAATCGATTCGCGGACAAAGTCGAACAACTCTCCGTAGTCTTCAGAGGTTTTCATTCGTCCATGACCTCGAGCGTGAATGTGAG
>JAPOIF010000005.1:0-6738 GCA_029979085.1 Methanobacteriota archaeon
ATGGCTTGCTTCAAACCACAACTCAACATTGCATGGAACAGAATTAACTGCAGCAATTTCTGAAATGATGTGGTACGATTGCCACAAAGTTTCGTCCATAGAAGGATATCCGTTGCCATGGGACAAACGAGATATTGATCTCGCCCTTTCTGCATGGCAAACACACGAATTCAACAAGCCATGGACTCAAGATGACTGGAAATTGGAACTTCATGGTGCAGGCCATATTCCTGGTGCAGCCATGCTTCATGTTGAAACACCAACCAAATCTGTTTTGTTCTCAGGTGATTTTGATACCAGAGATTCACAACTTACAGTAGGGGCAAAACCAGTCAAAACAGATGTCTTATTTGTTGAAGGAACATATGGTGGTAGGGATCACCCTCCAAAAGCAGAAGAAAACCAACGTTTCATCGAGCGAATTGTCGAGGTTGTTGATCGAGGTGGCACCGCACTTGTACCAGCTTTTGCCAATGGTCGAACACAAGATGTTGTTATGCTTCTACACAAACACCTCCCAGAATTAGATGTTCATGTTGATGGAATGGGGAAGCGTGTAGCGAAATTGCAAATGGAACACCCTGAAACACTTCGAGATCCATCAGCGCTTGAATCTGCTTGGCGATGGTGTCGTCGAGTTTCAAGTAAATCAGATCGAAAGAAGGCCCTTGACGCAGACGTCATTGTTTCAACTTCTGGTATGCTCGATGGCGGACCCTCGATCTGGTATCTCAACCGATTACGTCATGATCGGAAAAACGCACTCTTACTGACCGGCTATCAAGCCCGAAACACCGGCGGTCGTCGCTTGCTTGAGGAACGTCGCTTACCTATCTTTGGAAAGTTAGCAAACATAGAACTCGATGTAGATCAATACTCTTTCTCAACACATGCAGGACATCAAGAGATTGTTCAGTTTGCTGAAGAATGCCAAGCCGAAGATGTCGTAATCTACCATTCAGATCCAACTATGGCTCGTCCACCATTGGCAGAAGCACTTGAAGCGAAAGGCCATCAGGTGCACGTCCCCGAAAACGGAATTTCAGGTCTTTTAGACTGATTCAATCAGCCGAAGGGGTTGAATACATCAACCTAAAGCGATAGTCGATAGCATGGCGGACAAAGCACCAGGTGGAAAAAAGCGCCGAAGGAAACGAAAGTTACGACTCACGCTTCGTCAGAACAAAATCAAGAAGGCGGATACATACACCGACTCACTTGGCTGGTCTACAGATGTTGGCCGCACACTCGAAGATGCCCCAAAAGCACAGGAACCTGAAATGATCAATATTCAATGTGATATGTGTGGATCGATGCTCAAAATCCGAAAACCTACCCGGGCTCGATATTCTGTAACATGCACATACCCAGAATGTGGCAATGTCATGTCGTTCGATTGAAATGCACCGATTGTATTTTGCCATTCTCATCCTTGTCCTACCCTCAATTCAAGGCTGTTTGGAATCAGAAGAAGATTCAGATTCCATCACTATACGTCTAGCAACAACCACATCATTGAGAGATTCAGGCCTCCTTTCGGAGCTGTTACCAGAATTCACACAACAAACAGGCATTCACGTTGATGTTATTGCAGTAGGTTCAGGGGCTGCACTCACGCTTGCTGAGAATGGGGATGTTGACACTCTCATCGTCCATGATCCAGAACGAGAGATGGAATTTATTGAGAATGGATTTGCTGAAAATCGTACAACATTCGCATGGAACACATTTGTCCTTCTTGGTCCTACAACGTCATATGGTAATTTGAATGAAACCTTAACTTGGATTCTTGATGAAGATCAATGTTTTGTCTCACGAGGAGATGAATCGGGTACACATCAGAAAGAACAAGATCTTTGGCAACGTTTGAGCAATCACTCAAATGTTGAATTCGTTGATGATTCGTTAGGTTACCATCCTGTTTGGGATGGATATCAGTCGATTGGTCAAGGGATGGGAGCTGCGATTACAATTTCAAATGAATTAGGGTGTTGGACATTATCCGATCGAGGAACAGCATTGTTTCGTCAGGACAACATCAACCTTCAGTTGCATGAGTTTAATGATTCAATCCTCATCAATCCTTACTCAATTCTCCTCATGGATAATGAACTCAATACATCAACAATAGCGCTACGCGACTTCCTCCTTGAATCATCAGAACGTATCGATGAGTACACTGTTAACAACGAGACGTTGTTCTTTAGTGGGCAGCCAACGGTTTAACCAGTTCGTTGACCTGTTCGCAATTGTTCTGCAACTTCATGATCGTCAGTGATAAGGCTCCCTTCATGTATGTAGAGAATACGATCCGCTAAACGCTTCGCTTGTTGAGGGTTATGTGTTGCCAGTAGTACTGCCCCACCCCTCTCCTTGAAGGATATGATTTGTTTCTCAATTCGTTCGATTGAAACCCCATCAAGTTCAGAAGTCACTTCATCTAGAATCAAAATCTTACGGTTCATCGATAAGGCTCGTAAGAATGCCAATCGTTGGATTTCACCACCAGACAAAGAATCGGTTCGCTGACCACCCCTGTCTTCGAAACCGCACAGCGACGCAAAGTACTGTCCTGCATTTGCTAATTCGTTGTGAAGTTTTGATGGGAGTTCAAGTTCCATCGCAACCGTATCCATGACCAAAACAGGATTTTGTGAAACATAAGCAATATCTGAACCCGAAGGATTTGGCTCGTTTTCCAACCCACACATCGCTCTCAAAAGGGTTGACTTCCCAGACCCCGACTCTCCCATGAGAGCAACGATCTCATTACCAAACAATTCAAGTGAACATGAATCAACGATTTTCTTTCCGCTCTTTTCTACCGTCAATTCATCCCAAGATACGTTGAACGAATCAATAAACTCTTCATTGAATTCTTCATTACCCAAGTCACTTCTCTCAAACAATCGAACGAATTGCACAAGTTGTAGACCGAACGCAGTAACGAGGGAGATAACGAGGAGGATAAGCCCAAGTTGCAAAGCGACATCAAGACGTCCAACACTTGTTTCAAGAACAACACTGGTGGTCAACACTCTCGTCTTTCCGGCAATATTACCTCCCACCATCAAGACAGCACCAACTTCAGCAATCGCTCTTCCAAACCCAAGAAGAATCGCATTGGTAATTCCGCGTCGTGCACAATACATCTCTAAGAAAATCCGTTGCTTTGGACTTGCATTCATCACTCGAAACACATCACGCTTTTCCGAAGAGACACGCTCAAGCGCAGTCCATGAAACACCAAGAATAAGTGGAAAGATCAACAAGGTTTGTGCAACAATCATTCCTTGTATCGTGAACAACCAATTGAGTGAACCAAAGACCCCGTCTTTACTCAATGCAATGTAAACAACTACCCCTACGACAACAGGTGGTAGGCCGTACAGGGCTTGAGTAACTCCTCGAAGGATTGGCTTCCCCTTCCATTCACTGTTGGCCAACACCATGGCCAAACCAAGAGCAAGAACTCCAGCAAGAACCGTCGCAGAACCACTCGTTACGAGGGTTCGTACGACCACATCCCAAAGGTTAGTAGAATCTACCACACCAACCCGAGGTAAGACAAACCTTTGAGGTTGGCGAAGTGAGCCATAGGGCTTGGAAGTGGTTGAATGAAGGAGATACCGTATTATCTACCACTCCAAGAAGCGATTGATCTTTCCCTTAAACACAAACTGTCAAGTTTGGCTGAGTATGTTCCATTGGATGAAGCACATCAACGCATTCTTGCAGAAGATCTCCATTCGACAGTAAATGACCCACCTTTTGATAATTCAGCAATGGATGGTTTTGCAGTTCGCTATGAAGATACACAACAAGCACCTTCCACACTACAAATCATCGCAACATCCCAAGCAGCAGCAGGCAATCAGGATCTAACACTTTCATCTGGCCAAGCGGTACGAATTATGACTGGAGCACCAGTTCCAGAAGGAGCTGACGCCATCATCCCTATTGAGGCATGCAACGTCGAAGGAAATCAAGTTACACTCAACCAACCCTCTAAACCTCATTTTATTCGAAAATGTGGTGAAAATATTGCGGAGGGGCAAGTTGGACTTGAGAAAGGATGCTACCTTACACCACAATCGATTTCAATGTGCGCAACGATGGGACATTCAACGATACCTGTTGTTCAACGGCTAAAAATTGGAATTATCTCAACAGGAGACGAACTTAAATCTCCAGGTGAAGAGCTTTCATATGGAGAAATTTACGAATCCAACTCCTACGGTCTTTCCGGACTTGTGAAGATGCTCGGGCATATTCCAATTCGTTATCCGGCAGTACACGATTCCCTAGAGGCATTGAGAGAACAATTCGATATCGCAGCAGAAGAATGCGATCTCTTCCTTACTTCAGGAGGCGTCTCAATGGGTGAATGGGATTTTGTTCGAAAACTCATGGAAACAGAAGGCAAACTCGTATTTTGGAGAGTAAAAATTCGCCCCGGCTCTCCCCCACTGTTCGGCCACTGGAAGGGTACACCAATGTTCGGCCTCCCTGGAAATCCTGTGAGTAGCCATGTCGTGTTTCGAATGTTGGTTGTCCCATATCTGCGAGGTTCACTACAAACAAGTTATCCACACGATCGAATTGTTCATGCACGATTGAACACCGATGTGCGCTCAACGAAAGATTGCCTTACATTACGACGTGTAACACTTACATCAACAGACGAAGGATTCATTGCAGACCAGCCGAAGCACCAAGGCTCTGGAAACATCGACAGCTTATCATCTGCAGATGGACTCACACTCCTTCAACCAGGTCAATCAGGTGAATCCGGTGAATTGATTCAAGTTTTGTTATTGTAGGGATGTTCATGAAAAAGAAATTGAATCAGGACACCACCCTGCTTGATGTTCTCAAAACGATGCAACCACAAGCGAGCACAAATGTTCTTCGAAAAATGTTGACAAATCAACGTGTAACTGTGGATGAAATCATCATCCATCGTGCAAAACACCTCGTACTTCAAGGGCAGGTTGTCGAAATTCATCCAAAACAAAAGATCTCAGTTGAAGAGGTGCGTGAGCACAATGCAAAATCACACAACCTTGACATTCTCTTTGAAGACGAAGACATCCTCGTCGTTGACAAACCAGCAGGGCTCCTTTCTGTGGCAACAGACAAGCTTGAGCAAGATACACTTCATCATCGATGCGTCGAGTATTGTCGTTCAGAGAAAAAGAACGGTTGGTGTTTTATCGTTCATCGCCTCGATAAGGCCACATCAGGCATTATGGTCTTTGCAAAAACAGAGGCAGCGAAACAAGATCTGCAAGAACAATTCGCACAACGACTGGTACACCGCCACTATGTTGCACTCGTTGAAGGAAAATCTCAATCAGGCAGAGCGGACCATCACTTGGTCGAAGACAAAAACCTCAGAGTCCACGTATCGGAGAAGAAAACGAAGACAAGCAAACGGGCTATTACAATGTGGGATGTGTTGGCCGAAGGAGAAGATGAAACACTCCTTAGTGTCATTATCGAAACAGGTCGCCGCCATCAGATCCGTGTTGCTTTGGCTGAAAATGGAACACCGGTCGTTGGCGACAAAATGCATGGCGCAACTACAAACCTCCATGGCCGCATCTGTTTACATGCTGTTGCCCTTGAATTCCTCCATCCATTGACAGATGACCCTGTTCGATTTGAATCGGAATACAACCCTGCTTGGAGGCACGGATTGAAGAACCCTTGACGACACGGGAAACTTGTTCATATGTCAGCCAATCAAGATTGGATATCGGTTCGCGGTGCGCGAACACACAATCTCCAAGACATTGATGTTCAGTTACCAAGAGGCCAATTTGTAGTAATTTCAGGCGTTTCAGGCTCAGGAAAATCCAGTCTCGCGTTTGATACGCTCTACGCAGAAGGCCAACGAAGGTACGTTGAATCCCTGTCCTCTTACGCTCGTCAATTCATCGGTCAAATGAAGAAAGCTGATTGTGATGGTATCGAAGGCCTCTCTCCGGCGATTTCCATCGATCAAAAACAAGGGTCGCACAACCCACGTTCAACGGTTGCCACCGTTACGGAAATACAAGATTATCTTCGTTTACTGTGGGCGAGAATTGGTAAGCCCCACTGTCCAGATTGCGGCAAAGAAGTTGCTCGTCGAACCGTTCAAGAAATCGTTGATGATATCCTGTGGAACTTTGAACAGCATACGATTGCAGTTTGGAGTCCTGTAGTGCGAGCCCGTAAAGGAACGCATGCTGAATTATTCAAGCAATTTGTTGAGCAGGGTTACATGAATGGGCGAGTGAATGGCCACGATGCGGACTTTGAAAACCCACCAACATTAGACAAGAATTTCCGTCATGATATCGATGTTCGAATCGATCGTTTCGTCCTTTCTAAAGATCGCCGACATCGAACCACTGAGGCAGTTGAAAACGCCCTCCGGCTTGGTGGAGGTGCATTAGCAGTAACAAGTCTACGTGTTCCAAAAGAATCCATCGAATCCGATGGGATGAGCCGTCCTGAGCATATTGAAGGTACAACCATATCCTGGTCCGAAGATTTTGCTTGCCCAGAGCACGGTGCGTTTATGCCAGAACTATCACCGCGCGTCTTCTCATTCAATTCACCATTAGGGGCTTGCCCAGATTGCCAAGGATTGGGGATACAACGTCAATTCAACCCAGAACTCATCATCGATGATACGCTTACCGTAGCCAATGGATGTGTGTTACCATGGCGCCAATCAATGTCGCC
>JAPOIF010000005.1:6837-16527 GCA_029979085.1 Methanobacteriota archaeon
TACGTATTCAGAAACCTCATCCGATCGTACACGCAACAGACTCATCGCGTGCATGACCGATTTGGACTGTCATGCGTGTCATGGAGAGAAACTCAACCCTGCAGCGCGATTCGTTACTGTAGGAGGAATACGATTACCTGAGGTAAGCCGCAGTTCAGTGCATGAAGCGTACCAACTGATCAAAGCCCTCCATCCAGAAGCTGACGGCCCACCCGAACAGTATGCTGATGTTCTGACCGCACTCGATGACCGATCACTCTTCATCGGTAATGAAATTCTCAAAGAAATCGAAAATCGCCTTGGCTTCCTTGAGTCTGTCGGCCTCGACTATCTTACACTTGACCGGAAGGCCAATACGCTTTCAGGAGGAGAGAGTCAACGGATTCGACTTGCTACCCAGATAGGATCGAGGCTTACCGGTGTCATGTACGTGTTGGATGAGCCCTCGATCGGCTTACATCAGCGGGATAATGAACGCCTTCTCAAAACGTTAAGAGAACTCACCGATCTTGGAAACACACTTCTTGTCGTTGAACACGATGAAGACACACTCCGCCAAGCCGATTGGATTTGTGACCTTGGGCCAGGAGCAGGACTTGAAGGAGGCATCGTCGTTGCAAACGGTCCACCAAAGAACGTGATGAAAGCAAAAGAATCTGTTACTGGAGCCTATCTTTCCGGCCGTCGGACAATCGAGCCTCCAAAGGAGCGAAATTCCCCGAATAAGAAATGGTTGGAAATCAAAAACGCTCAACACAACAACTTATGCAACATCGATGCCGCAATTCCACTTGGCTGTTTTACCTCGATTACAGGGGTCTCTGGATCGGGGAAGTCATCCCTCATCTCGGGTATTCTCTCTCCAGCATTGCAACGACATCTCCACAACTCGGAGAAACTTCCAGGAAAACATTCGACGATTGAAGGACTGGAATACGTTGACAAAGCCATCATAATCGATCAATCACCAATCGGACGCACTCCTCGTTCAAATCCAGCAACCTATACCAAAGTCTTCGATGAAATTCGCAAATTATTTGCGAACACAACACTCGCCAAAGAGCGAGGATACACACCAGGTACGTTCAGTTTTAACGTCAAGGGTGGACGTTGTGAAGCCTGTTCTGGAGCCGGCTCGATTAAATTGGAAATGAACTTCCTTCCAGATGTCTGGATAGAGTGTGATATTTGCAATGGTAAGCGGTATACCCGTGAATGCCTAGAAGTGACATGGAAAGGAAAAACAATTCATGATGTTCTTCAAATGCCTGTTGGGGAAGCGGTTGTTTTCTTTAAGAATCACAAAAAGATTCATCGCACACTCGAGACCTTGAATGCAGTTGGGCTATCCTACATTCGACTTGGACAGCCAGCAACGACCCTTTCGGGTGGTGAGGCACAACGGGTCAAACTCGCCAGCGAATTACGACGGCCGCCACATAAACACACGGTGTATATCCTTGACGAGCCAACGACAGGACTTTCGTTTAGTGACGTTCAACTTCTGATCGAAGTTCTACTCGAACTTCGTTCAAAAGGCCACTCAGTCGTCGTGATTGAACACCATCTTGATGTCGTTAAATGCAGCGATTATGTTATTGATCTCGGACCAGAAGGAGGCGATCGAGGGGGTCAGATTGTCGCTCAAGGGACTCCTGAAGAAATCGCCCAAGTTGAAGCAAGTTATACTGGACAATTCCTAAAATCGATGCTTAAGTCCGAGTAAATTCCTCCGTAGTGTTCAAAGAGCGTATGCGATGAACTGTGTTTGGGTCGGAACCATGACTGTGCAAGAAGTCCGAGTTGAAGTCACCCCGTTGCAAACGGAGGGCATGCGTGATGTTCTCGGTGACGTCGTTCAGCGACAACTTTTCGCTGACCACGGTGTTGATGTTGGCAAGGTTCGGAGCATTCGCGGCTATCTTATTCGAAGCAACTACACTGCAGAACAAATCGATGCGCACGTTCAGGATATTTTCTCAGACCCAATTATCGAGTATGGGGCGACAAATACTTCGCTCCTTGAAGATCAAACCTTCTTCCCTCAACCACCCTCACTTACCGTTACGGTTGGATTCAAACCAGGGGTCACAGATAACCCAGGAGCTGCAGCGAACGACGGCTTCAAGGTGCTTTTTCCTGAAGGAGAATCTTCAATTTCAACGTACATTTCTTACGCTTTTCTTGAGTTGCATGATGGAATTGACCATGCGTGGGTAGCATCAACGTTGTTCAATGGACTGATTGAAAAATCAATTTTAACCACAAGAGAACAATTGGAAACAAATCAGGCAATGTCCCTTACGTATCCTGAGCGACCAACCATCGAACGACAGGTTCCGTCAATCATCAATCTTGAGGTGAGTGATGATGAATTGCTTCGATTATCGACTGAGGGGCTCCTCGCGTTAAACCTCAATGAAATGCAAACGATACGTGATCACTACCGCGATGAAACAACACGCGGCGCCCGATCCGCCGTAGGCATTTCGCCAGATTCACCAACGGATGTTGAATTGGAATGTTTGGCGCAAACGTGGAGTGAGCATTGCAAACACAAGATTTTTGCAAGTAAAATCCACCATATCGATACAGAAACGAATGAAGATACGACAATTGATTCATTGTTCAAAACACACATCATGAAACCAACTCACGATATGGCAAAAGAAGTCGATTGGTTGCTATCAGTGTTCCACGATAATTCAGGCGTCATTGCTTGGAACGATGACTGGTCAATCTGCATGAAGGCAGAGACACATAATTCACCATCTGCACTCGACCCATACGGCGGAGCTATGACTGGAATTGTAGGTGTGAATCGAGACATTCTCGGAACAGGATTGGGCGCTCGACCAATTGCGAATACCGACGTATTTTGCTTTGGCCCCCCAGACTGGTCTGGTGAGTTGCCATCGACACTTTTCCACCCATCACGTGTTCTGCGCGGGGTACATGCGGGTGTACGTGTTGGGGGGAATGAATCGGGAATTCCAACCATCAATGGCTCCATCGTTTTCGATGAACGATACATAGGAAAACCCCTCGTCTATTGTGGAACAGTTGGCCTTATGCCACGAAAATTAGCAGATGGACGTGAATCGCATGAAAAGAATCCAACACCAGGAGATTTGGTTTACATGGTTGGTGGACGAGTCGGTTCTGACGGGATTCATGGAGCGACCTTTTCTTCTCTCGAATTAACGGACGAATCACCCTCGAGCGCAGTACAGATTGGTGATCCGATCACACAGAAGAAAATGATGGACATGCTTCTCGAAGCACGTGATGCTTGCCTTATCACCTGTACCACCGACAATGGCGCAGGAGGCCTCTCTTCATCCATCGGGGAAATGGCAGAATACACGAATGGTTGTGAGATTGATCTTGGAAAAGTCCCGCTCAAGCAAGAAGGACTTTCATCATGGGAAATCCTTGTTTCTGAATCGCAGGAACGAATGACAGTGGCTGTTTCTCCGAAAGATAGGGATGCGTTTGAAGCCCTTGCACATCTCCATGAAGTTGAAGCCACGCAAGTCGCGACGTTCACAGATACGGGTTACTTCCACGTCAAACATGGAGAAGAGACAGTAGCATATCTCCCGATTACATTCCTCCATGACGGTGTCCCACAACTTGAATTGGAGTCTGAATGGATACCCCCGCACCACGAGGCGTTTGTACCCCCCAGTGAATTGAATCAAACCACACTACTGACGGAAATGTTAGCTCGACCGAACATCGCATCGAAGGAGACTTGGGTTCGTCAATACGATCACGAAGTCATCGCTCAAACGGTTGTCAAACCCTTTGTCGGCGTTGAACGAGATGGTCCCGGTGATGCAGGACTTATTGCCCCAATCCATGGCGACTCCCAAGGGCTCGTCGTCTCATGCGGTATTGCACCACGATATTCCGATATTGATGCGGGCGCTATGGTTGCTGCCTCCATCGACGAAGCAGTCCGAAATGCAGTATGTGTCGGCGTCGATATCGACAAGATGGCAGGTTTGGACAATTTCTGTTGGCCAGACCCTATTGAATCAGAAAAGACTCCAGATGGTAAATTCAAACTCGCACAACTCGTTCGAGCCAATCGAGAACTTGAGCGAGTGTGTCGTGCTTATCGCCTTCCATGTGTATCTGGAAAAGATTCCATGAAGAACGATTACGGCGTTTGGCCGAACAAGATCTCTATTCCTCCAACCATGCTTTTCTCCTTGTTTGGTAATCAACCCGATGTTCGAAAAACTGCAACCTCGAATTTCAAACACCATGGTGAACGCATCTATCTTGTAGGAATGACGCACAACGAACTCGGAGCTTCTGAGGTAGCATTCCATCTTCGAGAGCGTGGAGATGCGAATGGAATTGGGGGACAAGTACCGCTTCTCGAAAACCCTTCAGAACAATTGGAGGTGTACAGAAAATTGTCGAATTGTATCCAGTCTGGATTGATCCGAACCGCCCACGATTGCAGTGAAGGCGGACTGGCTGTTGCACTTGCAGAGATGTGCATTGGAGGACGGTGTGGTGCCTTCATCGACATCGATGGTATTGGAACGGGCGATGCGTTCACTCGGTTATGGAGTGAATCTCTTGGAAGAATCGTTGTATCCGTCGAAGCAGAGCATGAACTCGCCTTTGTCGAAATGATGGAAGGTGCGGACATTCACCTCATCGGAATGGTTTCATCATCGTCTGAATTGTTAATTGAGGATGGCTACGATACGCTGATTCAGGCCGACGTTGAGGAATTAACTCAATCCTGGAAAGGAGCATTGGATATGACGGGGGCGATTGAATGAGTCAAGAGGTCAAGGTATGTGTCCTCTTTGGATTCGGAATCAATTGCGATCGAGAAACTGCCGCCGTCTTCGAAATGGTCGGTGGTGTTTCGGAGCGTGTACATGTCAATCGACTTGTTCAGGGTGAACGTACTCTCTCCGAATTTGATATCCTTGCAGTACCTGGAGGATTCTCATTTGGTGACCACCTTGGAAGTGGACGCCTCCTCGGAAATCGTCTAAGATTTGCATTACGCGAACAATTACAACAGTTCGTCACAGATGGAAAACCAATTATTGGAATCTGTAATGGCTTCCAAGCACTTGTCAAAACAGGATTACTTCCTGGCCCCGCAGATGCATCACTCGAGCCCGATTTAATCCAGCGAGCGAGCCTCACCCTCAACAACACAGGTCGATATGAAGACAGGTGGGTAACGTTGGAATTTGATCCACATAGTCCGTGTATATGGACCAAGAACATTCAGAGAATTGAATGTCCTGTACGTCACGGTGAAGGACGATTTGTGATGCCGACCGAACAAGACCTTGACAATCTTGACAACAACCATCTCCTAACGGTTCGTTATGTCGACCCAACAACCCCCGCAGGTGAAGGAATACAAGATGAGTTACTCTCATTCCCTATGAGCCCAAATGGTAGCATGAGGAACATCGCAGGAATCTGTGACGCGACGGGACTTGTGTTTGGACTCATGCCACACCCTGAAGCTTTCTACAGCATGTGGCTTCATCCTGAGCACACATCGATGGATCTTGGTGAAAACTGGGAGGGAGAGGGATTGCAAATCTTCCGAAATGCGGTTGAGTACGTTCGTAGTCAGCGGTGACCGAAGATGCAACGTCGGCAAGACATCGACCAGATTCGGGGTCTTGCCATTCTTCTCATGATTATGGTGCATGGTGCAGCTACATGGGCTCCATCAAATGCATCAACAACCTCTTTTCTTGCAATCGTTGTAGCAAGTCTTGGAGGATTAGCAGCTCCCCTATTTGTTACGGTTGGTGGTTGGGTCACGGTTCAGTCGGCTTGGACGCTTCGGAAGGCGTTCATTCGATTCACGTTTCTGATGATGGCACAGTTTCTGGTTAACATCACTGCACCCCATCTCTTTGATCCGTTCACACCAGGGGTGTTGTCCCTTTTCGCTATCTTGTACCTCTTAGCACCACTGTGGATCCGCATTGCACGTAACAGTATAGCGTGTGGAACAACTCTTGTGCTCATTGGCTTCATCAACATCGTACTATCGCCTGGAGATGCTTCACTGACATGGAATGATAGAATCGAGGTCTCTGGAGTTGACCAGATCGTTTCTCATCTTTTGGTAACGGGGACATACCCCCTGTTTCCTTGGATGTTCTTCTCGATCCTTGGTGCGGGTATCAATATACACACTCCAACAATCCGAGGACTTGGTTTGGTGGTCGCATTTGGAATGTTTCTCTGCATATCGTTTCTGTATGAATCAATGCAAACAGGCATTCCATTTGCTCAACCTAGAGGAGAAGCCATACTGACCTTCTTCCCAGCGAATACTCCGTTTCTTATCGGGGCATGTACTGGTGTTCTGATCCTGTGGATTCTTCTCGAACATCGCCAAACGTTTCGCGGACTCCATCACCTTGGGCAGCTTTCACTTACGCTGTACATAGTACACTTTATCCCAATTTACTTGGGATCGAGTGCGGTACTGGCGTGGTCTTCGGCTGTACCAGTTGTGATTGCGTTCACGGTGGTATGGTGGCCTATGGGCGTGTTCTGGAGAACACGGTTTCCAACATACTCTCTCGAGTATGCGTTACGACAGATATCTCGCCATGAAGAGGAGAGGGCGCCGTAAGGCGCCCCCTCCAGTCATGACATGCTGTAATCTATCTCTCTACTCAAGCGGTAGCTTCGGCAGCCTTCTTGGCTCCCATCCATGCTACGACACCGAATCCGATCTTGTTGATCATGTCAGCGATGTTGTAAGCGATACCCATCCAGAGTTCACCTTCTGCACCGAGGTCGATGATGTCGGCCTTAGGGCTGAAGAGGTAACCGAGTGGGTAGATGATCCATCCAACAACGATGAACCATCGGAGAGCGTTTGCGCTCCACATGAGTTCTGCTGGAATCTTGTCGTTGTCGACACCCTTACCACTGGACCATGGGGTACCAGTTGCAACGATGATCATTGCCCAACCAACGCCACCAAGGACGAGTCCGAGGATACCGCCAGTGGAGGAGCCGCCCATGAGGAGGCCAGCTTCACCGAGGTAACCGAAAGCAATCATGATGAGAGCACCAGTGAAACAGACTCCAGTGAAGCCCATTCCGAGGAACTTTGCATCGGTGATCGCATCTTTACCAACTAGGCTTGGGAACTTGAGTGCCATGAGTGGAACGGTGATGATCCAGTCCATGTATCGGTACTCGATGGAAACAACCTGGTGGTCAACGTAAACACCACGCATGTAGTAGTAGTGGAACGCTGCAATACCGACGATCAATGCGGAGATTGTCATGGTTGTGCGGTGTTCCTTACCGACGTTTCCACGCTCGCTCATGAAGAAGACGAACGCTGCACCCATCGAAATGTATCCGACGAAGAACAGGAAGAAGGTGACGAGTTGTAGCCCGTCATCGACACCGTCATTCAACCAACAATCGGCTTGGTTTACAACAGTACCTGCAACTTCAACACATTCTGTGGCAGGGTTTGTGGTCGCAGCAGCCGCTGGTAGAGCAACGGCTGCAAGTGCAAACAGCATAACAGCGAGTACAGCGCTGTTTCGGCGGTTCAACTTCAGGCTTCGTAGTTTTGATGAGTTTTCATACTGCATGTTCATCAGGGTGTAATGATTTCGTCGCGAATATATACTTTCGTTTTCGCGTATGATTATTTTCAGTGTATTTTCTCACCCATCTGAACAGACCACAGCGAGGCATATTTACCCTGAAGATCAAGTAAATCCTCGTGTTTTCCGTGTTCAATTACTTCACCACTTTCTAACACCAGAATGGAATTTGAGTGTCGAACTGTCGATAATCTGTGCGCGACAATAATCGTTGTACGATCCTTGCTTATTCGGGCAATACTGCGTTGTAGTGCAGCTTCTGTTTCATTATCGACTGCAGAGGTCGCCTCGTCGAGAATGAGTAAAGGAGCATCTTTCAGTACTGCTCGAGCAATGGCAATTCGTTGACGCTGACCTCCAGAGAGCCGATATCCTCCTTCTCCGACGAATGTATTCCACTGATTCGGGAGTTCTTCGATGAAATCAAATGCTTCAGCGGTGAGTGCCGCTTGCTTGACCTCTTCATCCGTAGCATTGTTTCGACCATATCGAATGTTTTCAAGGATCGAGGTCGGAAAGAGCGTGACATGTTGCGAAACAAGTGCGATTGAATGACGTAGCGATTCAAGAGTGTATTCTCTGATGTCTTTTCCTCCCCACGAGATACCTCCATTACTCGGTTCGACAAAACGTAAAAGGAATCGTGTAAGCGTGGTTTTTCCAGAACCGGTTGAACCAACAACTCCAAGCGTTGCTCCGGCTTCTATATCGACATTAAAACCGTTGAAGAGTGCTGCACGTTCTGGATATGCAAAACCAACATCTTCGAAGCGTATCGGTGATTGCTTCGCCATTTCTTCATCTAGGACATGTTCTCCATCTGTCACTGTGCGTGGTTCATTGAGGAGCGTAAGGATTCGAACCGAAGAAGCCATAGCGCGTTGGTATAAGTCGAATGTTTCGCCAAGGCGAGTAAGTGGCCACAGCAGCCGTTGCGTCATGAATACGAGAACAGAGTATGCACCGACTGCCAATACACCATCCAATGCAAGTCGCCCACCGAGCAGAAGCGTTGCCGTAAATCCAGCGAGAATAGCCATTCGGATGAGTGGAACGAATGCCGCCGAGAGGCGAATTGCAGATCGGTTTGCACTTCTGTACTCTTCGGAAAGAGACCGAACTCGTTCCAATTCTAATGTCTCATTGGTGAACGATTGAATCGTAGCCATTCCTGTTAAATCGTTTTCAAGGAGTGCATTCAACTGACCCGCTGTTGCCCGAACATCGCGATATCGAACCTCAAGCTTCTTCTGATAGAGGAAGGATCCCCATAGGATGATGGGAATTGGCAGTACTGCAAACAGTGCGATTTCCCATGAGAGATACAAGAACACCGCACCAACAACAATCACGGTTGTTGTGACTTGCAAGAGATCGTTAGCACCTTTGTCGAGAAATCGCTCAAGTTGATTCACATCATCGTTCATGATGGCAAGAAGGTCACCTTTCTGATGTTCATCAAACCAGGTCATGGATTGGTTTTGAACGTGATCAAAGGTTGTGATACGGAGATTGTGCTGCACTGTTTGAGCAAGATTGCGCCATAAAACAGCATAGAAATATTCGAACAACGATTCGAGACCCCATATCACAAAGGTTGCGATAGCTAGGACAATCAGTTGATTCCAAGGGTCGATAATGCCCCATTGCGCTAACAATGATTCCTCCTTTTGAACGACAACATCAACAGCAACACCGATGAGCAAAGGAGGAGCTAAATCCCATATTTTGTTGAGAATCGAACATAGTATGGCAAGACGGATTTTCCCTTTTGGAGCATCTGAACGTGACAGAATACTCCGTAAGGGTCTCTCAACACCAACCATGGTCGATGCTTTTTCTATACGGTATGTGAACTCTTGCTCGTGAATCATGAAATTCCTTAACAACTCTCTCCTCCACACTCCAACCATCGGGTGAGAATGAATGTGGATGCATGACGAATCAATGCTCCCGGGCGGAGCATCTCGAACGAAGCACATCACACTCATCGATCCAGACAAACAATCTCCTGAAATTGCAGCACAACGTGCACTTG
>JAPOIF010000005.1:16624-37732 GCA_029979085.1 Methanobacteriota archaeon
GCGGCTCAACAGATACTGGCAGCAATATCGTTGATGCCACATGCGGCGCAATTCAAGAAGCACTTGAACTCGCCATGTTTGCAGCAAGCCAACACCCAGATGCTGATGAAGAGACGTGGAACATTCCAGTGATTTTGTTCCCCGGTGGAGCACATGCAATGTCTGCAAAAGCCGATGGAATATTGTTCATGATGCTGATGAACAGTACCTCGCGACGATTCCTCATCGAGGAGCAACTTTCAGGTGCACCATACATTGCCAAAGCAGGCCTCCAAACCATTCCAACAGGTTACATTGTGTGCGCTCCAGGAGGGGCGGTTGGCGAAGTCGGGCAAGCGAACCTCATTCATTCAGAGGACGCGGCTCTTGTGTCTGCCTATTGCCAAACAGCTGAAATGTATGGTTTTTCCACCGTTTATTTGGAAGCAGGTTCAGGAGCCTCATCACCCGTTTCAATGGATCTTATCAAGTCTGCAAGAGCAGCGATGGATTGTACGCTCATTGTCGGGGGTGGAATACGCACTCCAGAACAAATGAAGGCTGCTGCGGAGGCAGGAGCGGATTACATCGTAACCGGTACAATTACGGAAGAGTATGATGATTTACAATTGCTCAAAGAGCGATTGCAATCACTCATCAACGCTCTCTGAATCATCGTCAAACAGGATAGGGTCTCCACTACCGCCAGGGGAAGGCGGACGAACACCATCAACATCCATGCCTTGAGGTAATTCCGTCTCTTCAACTTCCAAGTCAACCGTACCACCTTCTGCTAGGTTTCGCATATCATCAGCATCCGGTGTGGAGAGTGTACGTTCAACATCCGGACTGTTTGCGTAGGCTTCTCGCTTTGCTTCTCTCGCATCATGGCCTCGAACCAGAGAGAGTGAATCGGCGAAGACACGGCCAACGACCTCACGGGTTCGCTCACCGCGTCGTACGCTGGTAACCTCTTGCATTGCAACAACGTTCTGAGATTCCAACTCTCGAATTTCAGCAACACGATCGGTGAGGGCGGCCTCAAGATCCGTGATGGTCAGTGACATTTGTTGGATTCGCTCATCTCGTTCAAAGACATCCGTATGGAGGCGGCGTTCACGACGACGTAGAGATTCATACTCACGATTACGTTCAAGGAGACGACGCTTCATTTCTTCAATTTGCTCCACAAGGTAATCATGCTCTGCTGAGACCGAACGAGGTCCTTGCATGACTCGCTCAAGTTGCTCTTCCAAATCTGCAAGGCGCTTATCTCGAGCGTCCAAGAGTCCACGCATACGGTCAGCAATGTCACGTAGACGTTGACGTTCTTCCTCCAGAGCGTTGTTCGCAGCGACTTCCGCATCATATTGAGCGGATTTTTCATCGAGTTGATTTTTCAGAGAACGGACTTCATCAGCAGTTACCGAGGTAAGCCCAGCATCTGCTGCCTTCTCTAGGGCTTCGACCATGAGACCCATTCGGCCTTCCATTTCAGCAATCACCTCATCCTGGGAGATGCTCAATGTGCGAAGTTGCTCAACCTCTTCGTGGAGAGCGTCTTGCTGTTCTTTGGAAAGGGAGGACGATTGGGCGTCCAGTTCTTGACGAGTATCATTCAAGAGACGATCGAGGTGCACAATACGTGCTTCAGCTTCTTTCAATTGCTCCTCAGATTCATGGAGGCGTTGGATTTCGGGCGCGACTTCGTCTTCCCGTTCTGCAAGATCAAGTTCCAAAACACGTAGACGTTGCTTGATTGTCACAACTTCTTCGTTCCTTCGTCCGAGTTCATCCCAAGCGATGAGAACCTCTTCAACCAGTTGATCGACTGGATAACTTTTCAGCATCCCTTCAAGAGCAGCTCTGTCGTTTCCAGAACTGGTAGTTTGCCCACGAGAGGCATCTGGGTTGGGAGCGCCGAGCGTCATACAGGGGGCTATCGAACCTCAACCACTCTTGAACCTTCCCTGTAAATCAGGGCATGAGATGCCCGATTTCGTAGTGAATTTACGGAACCAAATCAGTTGATGGCGGTGTACATGTCATCAGGCATTTCACCTGCAAGCATGAGTGCACCCTCAGCGACCTTTTCCAATGGGTTCTCAACGCACCAGACGTTGACATCACCGATATCAGAGATTTCTCGTGCAACTCGCTCGGCGAGACCTTCGATTAGGGAACCTCCACCGGACAGGATGATGTTGTTTCGAAGAACTGGTTGGTATTCTGGATCCGCTTCAGCAACGATGCGCTTGATGGCGTTTCCGACTTTAGGAACCAACAATTCACACGCTTCTTGGATGAGGTCACCAATGTCGACATTCTGACTCTTTCCATCAACGGATAGAGAAACTTCGACCGTTCGAACATCGCCACCGACATAGGAGGATTCTTCCTTCCACTTTCGAACCATGTCTTTGGTGATTTGAGCTCCAGTGAACTTCTTGGCAATGAGATTCTTCAGCTCAAGGTCGAGCCAGTCACCAGCTTCTTGGATGGTAACTTGGTCCTCGTCGGTTGGGAAGGTACCATGGATTCGGGCAATGTCCGTTGTTCCTGCGCCGATGTCGACGACAATGGAACCACCAATTTCATTGATGGCAAACGCAGTAGCGAATGGTTCTGTAACGACCATGATGGCATTGACTTGACCACGAAGTGTTGCAACAAGATTACTCTTGTCGGTAAAGGAAACGTGGCTTGGAGAACAGATGACGCCGAAGACTTCGTCGAATTCTTCAGGATCAACGGTTTCAATCAGGTGTGAAACGAAAGCCTTCGCTGCGGCGAGGTTCGCTTCATCATCCTGAGCAACACCTGCTGCCATTGGACGGTAAAGGTTGCACGCAAGTTTGTTCTTGAGCGCATCGGCGCCAAAGAGAACATCTCGCTTGAGGAAGTTTCGCGCTACTGGGTCTTTTGGTCGTCCAACCACAGTTTCAACGGAATGCATAGCACCCGCACTCGAAGCAATAGTCGACTGAAACGTTCCCAGGTCAATTCCAACATATAATCGTCCGCTCATCATGAACACCTTCTCGGATAAACCAGCGTGGATGCCATAAGGTTTGAAGATAGCCCTTCCTAAACATGGACAATTGAGTGCCTAATTCTCCAGATTTCCGCCTTTATTGAACTTCAATTGAATGAGAACGGAGACAAGGAATGCTAACGCAATCGACGACCATAACGCCGTGCCGAACCACGAAATAGATCTACTTCCAAGACCTGTTGTTTGTTCAGGTACAAAAATCGTGAATGGTTCTGAAAGCGTGGTTGTTGAGGCAGGAGATGTCCATGAACTCGAATTCAAATCCTGAGCGAGGATTCGCACCGTCCAATTTCCATTTGGACTTAAGGGAAAGAAGTCTTGAGGGATGTTGACCAAACACTGATTCCACGAGCTATTCTCGACAATTGTTGAACAAACCTCGACGTTACCAGTTGTAGGTTCAACACGCTCCAAAACGATCGTTACATTCACATCATCCTCATCGAGGATGGAATAGAGAACGGTGATTGTTTCATTCTGATGTTCTTTCAACAACACATCGTCGATAAAAATACGGGGAGCATCGTTTTGTTGCGCACAACCCTTCTCGGTGACAGGTACGCCTTCAGGCGTTGTCAAACAATCATCGAGATTATCTGCGATACCGTCCTCGTCGAGGTCATCAATACAACCATCCTCATTTGCATCCCATCCAAGAGCGTTGGTAAATGGACATTCATCATCTTCGTAGGGAATGCCATCACCATCTGCATCTGAATGATTTAACGGATCGAGTTCAACGCCTCGTAGGGCGAGGCCGAATCCCACACGGTCTCCTTCAATCCCTAATGTTCCGGGCTGATTTCCAGGCGTGATGTAACGTCCAGTGACGTAAACATCAACATACTCAACACCACTCAGTGTGTTTTCATCCAGATGAATTCCCACGGTCGTTTCGTTTGTTGAAGGGAAGACCGTCGTGTTCAAATGATCCGCGAAATCGTAATACAGCATTGAACGACCATCACTGCGGTAACTCTCTCCAACGGCAAATCGACCATCAGGCAGACGAACCATGAGTTGGACATCATCGACAAGGTGCGGTTCAGGTTTGGCTTGAATCGATAATCGAACATCGAGGGAATCACCGTTAAGGATGAATCGCTGCTGGAAGACATCACCTGTTTCAAGGAACGGACCAGCAGCTCCTTCACCATTCCAGTTGTTTTCCATCAGATACTCTATCGGCTGAGCATCACCCATTCGATCAAGGAAGTGGTCTGCTGGATCTTCTCCAACTAGACGGTAGGAATCATGAATCCAAACATCTGTTACAGGACGTTCGCCATTGGATGAGGGGAGGGCTAGGCTATCAAAATCGATTATCTCACTTAGATTAAGCAACCCCCAACCGTCGTAAGCATTCGGAGCAGTTGACCCACCCCCGCCACCGTTTCTGTTGGCCTCATTTAATGGTGTAGAAGAAAGTGAAAGTAGCGCCCTCATCATCGGCGCCGAAGGAGTGAAGCCTTCTCCAAGAAGCACATTGTTCTGGGATACTTCAGTTTCAAACCAAGGAGTGCGCTGTCCAAGAGAATGCTCTATTAACGTCTCATTGTGACCGGTCAGCCAACCTTCCTGAACCATCTGTTGTAAGATGCTTGCAAAGGTCGCTGCCATTGGTGTCGACATACTTGTTCCGCTCAATGTGTGCTGTCCAGCGTTGTATGTGTCAGGCGATCCATCCGAGCGTGCTGAAACAATTGACACGCCAGGAGCAAGAGCAAAGATTCCGCGTGTTTCTGCATCTGTTGGCCCATGGACGGACGACATCCAACGCTCAGGTATGACATCTTTTGTTGACGCTCCAATTGCAATTACATTTCTAGCGTTTGCAGGTTCGAGAACCGGGCCACCATTGTTTCCTGGCGCGATCAGTGGTAACGTCCACGGGAATTCGCGAGTAAAAGCATCAAAATCACTTGATCTCAAGGTATAATCTGTAGTGTCATCACCCCATGAGTTGGAATGTAGATATCCGCCATACATTGCAGACTCCGCAAGGAGCAAATCCACATCTGGAGGCTGCCATCCTTGTTCTGAAACAATATCTTGGATAACCAATCGGGTATCGTATCCAAGGGACATGACAGCAGAAGGAATATTGTCCTCTGTTGCAGTAGTGAACGGATGGCAACCAAGAATGCCAGCAGTATGTGTGCCGTGTCGGTAATCGGGCTGTCCTGAATTGTCCCAATCATCGATGGTTGTGTTCACATGCAACAATTTCCGATGATCGAAACCAATTGAAGCCCCTGAGATGTTTCGGAAGCATGAGTGGTCAGAATCGATACCAGTATCGGCGACACCGATAACAACTCCCGAACCATTGAGCCCGTACGTCCAAGCTGATGGATATGTGTTGGAGGATGATTGTGTTAACAATTTTGCAGATTCAAGGTTTCTTCCTTCGGTCAACAACTGAGGTTCAAGCCAAAGAATACCCTCGATATCTGCGAGTTGTTCCATACTGGGCTCAGACGTCCAAACAATCGTCATCGAAGGCAGAAATCCTTGATCGATCGGCCCCAAAACATTGTTTCCATACTGTTGAATCTGCTGTTGAACATGATCAACTACGCGCTTGGGAAGTCCAGGTTCAAACACGATTCGAACCAATTGGCCGTCGGTTGGGGTCGATTTCCAAACGGCTTCATTCGCATCACTTTCAGAGGCTCGAGGGTGTTGAGCATCAACGGCCGATTTCCATGCGAGGAGTTCTGAAGGGGTGACCAGACGAAGGGGATTGTAACCGAAAACACTCAATTCAATCCAATCCTGTTGACTCCAGACTTGATTTTCCGGAAGCTGAAGCACGACCTCTTGGCCGAAAAACACCTCACTCTCCATCAATTCTCCTACAGGGAGAGGTGCTGCGAGGAGGAGGAACGCTAACAGAAGGCTTCGCACAACCTCATGCTGCTCTTCCACGTTGATGAAACACGCGATACTCTCGCCTATCACCAACCATCGCGTTTAAATCAAGAAACGAGTCGCCTTGGAATCATGAAGGCCTTCCGTGTTGATGGACAAGCTCCGTTCGGTCGACTCCGACAAAAATTCTCACTCGACGTTGTAGCATCCTCAAAAGCCGATGCTGAACACCGTGTTTACTCAATCATCGGCTCCCGCCACAAAGCATCACGTCGTGCGATTAACATCGATTCCGTCAACGAAATCGACCCTCGAACCTCTCTTGAACCAAGCGTTCTTCACCACTTCCGTGAAGAAATTGCAGCAGCTGGTGGCACCATTGCACCAGTGGCCGAAGAAGAGTGATTGCAGCATCGCCGCATTCATGAAGGTCGCATCACAGGCGTTGTTGAGGCGGTCTTGTGGAACAATCAGAACTTCAACGAACGGCAAGACTCGTCGAAATGAATCGAGAACGATTCCATGAAGTTCAAGAGCGAATTGAACAAGTCATCAATGTCCTTGGTGAACACGACGTTACAGCCACAATTCTCGAAACCCTATCAAAGAAAAATCATGACGCAGAGATGAAAATGCATGTTTCAATTGGAGCAGGCGTGACGCTTACGTGTCAGCACCCTGGTGGTGGAGAGGGAACAACAATTGTTGATCTCGGAAGCGGTATTTTTGGTGAACGATCATGGTCCGATGCAGCGTCGCTGACTCGCGAAAGGATGGAAGAATTGGGGGCACTTCTTGAAAATCTCCAATCCCAAAGTCAGCAACTTGAATCAACCATCGCATCCTTGGCTCAATCGTTCACGGCGGCAGCTGAAACACAATCTCAACCAGAATCAGTCCAACCTGTTGAGGAAGAAGAACCTCAACCCGAGCCATCCGAACCGACAACCTCGAAACCAAAACGACGCCGAGGTGGAATGTTTGGGAATGAACTAACCTTGGACGATTAGGTGATTTCATGGGTCTGTTCGATCGTTTCAAAAAGCGCGTTAAGGAAGTCGCAGAAGAAGTCGATTCAGATGCCCTGACTGCGGTTGAAGAATCCGAGGAAGCCGTTGCTGCTCTTCAATCACACACACCCATCGAAGACGACTGGGAAGAGGACGTTCCGGATGTGGAACATGAGCCAATTGAAGAAACGGTGATTGAATCCTCGGATGATGATTGGGACGACTGGGAGGATGAAGACGATGATATCGCCCTCCCTGTAACGCTTTCAAAGAAGGAACGTAAGCGACTTGAGAAATTGGAAAAGGAACGCCAAAAAGAATTGAAGCGACGGAAAGCGACTACTGTTGCGAAACCAAAAGGCTCCAAAGTCGACTTATCGATGATGCGTACGACAACCGGTCGACAATTGGTCGAAGTTAAGGCAGCACCCCGAGGTTCGACAAAGAGCGCAGATATTACGACTGAATCGGGTTCAGTATCCATCGACCTTGGAGGTGGTATTGTTGAGCAAGGTGGCCGAGTCATCAAACCAGGAAAAGTTCTGGATGACCTCCTCGAAGAACTTGAATGGATGCTCCTCGAATCCGACATCTCAAGTGAAGCAGTTACGTCGGTTCTGGATGCGTTGAGAAAGAGCCTCGTTGGAGCGAGATTGCGACGTGGCGCAGATTTAGCGAAAGTATTGGAAGCCGCACTGAAACGCGCTCTTCGCAACCTTCTCGCAGCAGGATATTGGGACTTTGACGCGTCGGTACAATCGTTCTTGGATCAAGGCGATGCTCCTGTTGTGGTCATGCTTGTTGGCGTTAACGGAACGGGCAAGACAACGACCGCTGCGAAAATTGCCAATCGCCTCCAATCAAACGGTCACTCGGTGATTGCAGCCGCAGGCGATACCTTCCGAGCAGGAGCCATCCAACAACTTGAATCCCATTGCGAGAATCTTGGAATCCGATGCATTTCGAGTCAACGCGGAGGAGATGCTGCAGCCATAGCCCGAGATGCGATTGAATCGGCGAAAGCAAAGAACATCGATGTCGTTCTTGTCGATACAGCAGGACGTATGCAAAACAAGACCAATCTGATGAAAGAATTAGAGAAGGTGCGCCGAGTAGCAAACCCGCATCTCGTTCTTTTTGTGGGCGACGCTCTTGCTGGAAACGATGCAGTGGATCAGGCCAAGATGTTTCAAGAAATGATGCGATTTGATGGAGCTGTCCTCTCCAAGATGGATACAGATGCAAAAGGCGGTGCAGGACTTTCAATTGCCTTTGCAACAGGCCGGCCGATTGTTTTTGCAGGGGTTGGACAAGGGTACGATGATCTTCTCCAATTCAACCCAGATTGGTTGTTGGATGAAATGTTTTCATGAGGTTTAGTTATGTTTGAAGACAAGGAAACAGAGACATTTTTCACCGTCGTTCATATGTTCCAACGATCAGCAATGGCCAACCTTGGTCTTCTCGAACACCCTGCCGGAGGCCTACAGTTCAATTTCTCAGAAGCACGAGACATCATCGATATTTTGCGTATGTTGCAAAACAAAACACAAGGCAATCTCGACACGTCTGCTGAAGCGATGTTGAAAGGTGTCATCAGCGAACTCCAAATGCAATTCATGCAAGCGCCAAAGAGGAAGAAGCGAATGGAGGAAGAAGAAGCGAACATGGAGAATGTTCGACAAACTTTTGAAAATCCCCGTCAAGGCCCGGTGGAAGATGTTTCAAGTGAAGAATGACCTGAATGCATTCATTTCATCGGTTCATTGATGAGCAAGCATTGTCTCAGACGAGTTGGTTGCGATGTCCTACGTCAGTGAAGTATCTTCAGATGAAGCGCCGACAGTGCTGATTGTTGACAACAATCAGATGTCGATAATGCGCTTGCGTGAAGTGTTCAAGAAGCGAGGTTTTGCCACGCAGGTATGTGAAGATGGAGATCTTGCTGTTGATGAGTACATCAAACTCGATCCTGAACTCGTTGTCATGTCGTTGGACATACCATCACTCGATGGACATCTCGCGGCACTCGAAATGCGTGAACATGGAGGCGATTCGCGAATTCTCTTCATCGCCCCAAACCGACTTCGTGAACTGGCGGTTCATGCAACCTATTCAGCCGGCGCTGTGGGTTGGCTCGCTAAACCGGTCAGTCAAACCCAACTTGACGAAATATGGGATCAAGTTCTTGGACCAATTCCTGAGGCGCCAGGGCTTGAAGACCTCGATGACCTGTATCCAGAAGATCGAATCAAACCTCAGCCAGATGAACCACAACTCCCTCCAATTACAGAACTTCCTCCATTAGAAGCCCTTCCACCTCTTGCCGAATTACCGGCAGTTGAACCAGCGGCCTCAAACGCTCCTCCTACGAAGAAAAAAGGAAAGAAACTCTTGCTCCTTCTCCTTCTTGTTGGTTTGGGCGCAGGTCTCGCATATCAACAGGGCTACCTTGACTCATTGCTGTGATTGTTCAGATCGCACATGCACTGGTTGCACATATTGGCCTGGCAATTGAATGATTTGCCCTTCCATGATGGTTGAGCCTTGAGGCGCTTGAATGACCTGTTCTCTTTGGTACGTGCTCGTCGTGAGGAGAGACGGATCGCCTTGCTGGATTTGACGATCCAATTTCCGGGCATTCCAATAACCCCAGTACAAGAGAGCAAGTAAACCTGCGAAAAGAACCAGGCCGATGAGAAACAACAAAATCTGCACGCTTACCGCTCCAGTAGCGCTTTCCATGACGCTTCAGCGTAGGCTTTAGCTGCAGCCGCAGGGTCTTTTGCTCCATGAATTCCAGAACCTACGATGATGCAATCTGACCCGGCCATGACCGCTTCATAGGGATCGCCATATCGTTGTCCCATCTCACCATCTCCGGTTGCGAGATTAACGCCCGGTGTCCAAATCATCTTCTCATCTCCAACCATTGTGCGCAATTCTCGTACAGAGTCGGCATCGGAACCATTTCCGATAAACCCGAACACACCAGGATGACTTCGTCCTGCTTCAACCACTGTGGAGGTGTAGTTCGGGTTGAGGAGGTTTCCTCGACTTGACATTTGGGCGAGGAGCAAGACGCCACCTTCTCTCGACGAATCCTTCCACGCTGCTTGCAAACCGTCGACAATATCCGGTCCACTGATGAGATGTGCTGTTACCAAGTCACTCCATGCCTGTATGTTGTAAATTCCGCCCATTTGCTTTCTGGAAATCTTCCCAATGTCTGCGAATTTCCGGTCTTCGAAAATGAGGAGATCCATTTCTTGGGCGAGTGCACAGAAGCGCGCCCATTCAGTTTGATCCCAATCATCAACGAGATCAACATGCGTCTTCAGGGCTGCAATGGATGAACCAACCGCTTCAAGCAAATCGAACAATTCAGCCATGGTATACCGGTCAGCAGCAAGGCAAACGAGGCTTTGTTTCCGACATGCGACTTGCATGAACGTTTTCGCCATCGGTAAGGTTGAGGCATCCCATCGCACTTTCCACGCATCGCTTGCCTCCATGTGCATCTCCAAGCATCGCTACCAATCATAGTTTGCGGAGAAGACGCAAACCGTTTATGTCACGATAAACAGGCAAGAACATGACGCAAAGAGGTAGATCGGCTCTTCTTCTCGTTGCGATGATGCTGAGTATGACTCTCTCGGGATGTTTTGGTAACGCAAACACCTCATCAGAAGAGAAATCATTTGAAAAATATCCGAACATCTACGATCGGCATACACTCGAATGGAATTGGACAGGCTCATATTCGAGAGTGCTTGAAGATGGGCCGTATGAACCACTCCCAGTTCAGGAAGTGAACATTGAGGTCGATACCTCAGGGACATGGGAAGGCGGACCAAATACCGCTGAAGTCCATCTCTCCTACTGGCTTCCATCGAACACCGAAGCGGGTGAGCAAGTACCAGTCATCGCAGTCGTTAGCCCCTACTTTGATTATGGCTCGCCAGGAAGTCAATCCTCTCCAACAAACGTCGTGAGTGCAGGGCGAGGTGAATTCATCTACGACAATTTTGTTCCTCATGGATATGCTTTAGCACAAGTTGCCGTCTTTGCTACTGAAGAGAGCACAGGATGTTTTGACTATCGTGGTGATGGGGAAGGCCTCGGCATTCACATGGCCGTTGAATGGCTTGGAACACAAAATTGGAGCAACGGACATGTCGCTATTTATGGGAAGTCCTACGAGGGAGCTACGGCTTGGGAAGCAGCCGCACAAGGAAGCCAGTACCTGAAAACCATCGTCCCAATATCAGGTACGACCGCCCTTGGACCACTTCTTTACAAGAACGGTAGTGCAGAAGCACGAAGCCAAGTGATGCACTCCAATTACGGCGGATCGATTCTTGATTACGACGACGATGATTTGGACAATTTATGTGGAGACGTTGTCGAAGGATTCCTTGCTGGACCAACTCGTTATGGCTTAGGCGAACTCGACCCATACATGGACAATTACTACGATGAACGCAGCCATATTGACAAAGCGCTCGGGAAGTACAATGGAAGCATCTACTGGGTACAGGGGCTTCAAGATTGGAACGTTGATCCCCACATGGTCTTTGGTGGCCCGCCAGGTGTAAACTGGTATCAGGAGTATATCGATAACGGCTACGAAGTTGCAGGAATGATTGGCCAGTGGGAGCACAACTATCCCGATCAATGGACCAAGCACAACGCTCAGGATTCGGGCTATGGTGGAGAAGCCATTCAGAACATGACGCGATGGGATTGGGGACAAGATCTCTTTGAATGGATGGAGTATTATCTCAAAGGGGTAGGAGAAAAGCCAGCATTGAATGCCCAAATCCAACGAAACGATGGACAATGGCGTATTGAGGAGACTTGGCCACCAGCTGATGTTGAATGGCTCCAACTCGATTTGGGTGATTGCACCAACGATGGAGCCTTCGTTGGAGGAGGCGCACCTGTGGTTGGAGGAGGCCAATCCTTGACGGTGGAGTGTTCTGCTATGAGCGAAACAGAAGACCTCCACATCGCTGGTTTGGCCACAATCCACCTTTCCGCAGTTCCTACATTTGATGGAGGACAGATCTTTGTTGAAATGCAAGATGCTGAGACGGGATTGCGGCTTGGCCACGCAACGATGGATGTTCGCTACCATGCAGGTGGCTATGAGGCACAAACGGTCATTCCAGGACAAGAAATCACCATGCTGATGGAATTCCAAGCGATTGATGCGCTACTGCCTGCAGGTCACGGTATCCGGTTTGTTCTCAGCGATCAAGGCGAAGATTATCTCGCCCCCGCTTGCGGAAACACATGCACAGTCCACGTACTTCCTTCCTTATCGGTTGCAGAACTCCCGGTCATTGAACGCTCAACGGACGACATTCTCATCACGCCTCAATCGGATGAAGCGGCGAACAACCAGTGACCCCTCACAAGGTGAGTTGAATTTTTTGTGCGTTTGACAAACGCTATTCCAAAAATTCGCGCAAATGTGCAAGAAATGAGAAAGACAAAACATTCTTATTTATCATATGGTTAGATAATTACCTTTTTACTATTCACTAATTACACTTTTTACAAAGAATAATGAGCAAATGGTTCATATACCGCCCTCACAGCGACGCGTATGATACCATGAGTGATAAAGCAAAACTTGAGTATATTTGGCTAGATGGATACGAACCAACGCAAAACATGCGTAGTAAAACAATGGTTCGTTCGAACTTTACTGGAACACTGGAAGAATGTCCTATTTGGATGTTTGACGGTTCCTCAACAAAACAAGCAGATGGAAGCTCTTCCGATTGCCTCCTCAAGCCTGTGAACATCTTCCCAGATCCTCAGCGCGTGAACGGATACCTTGTCATGTGCGAAGTTCTGAACCCAGATGGAACCCCTCACCCAAGCAATGGCCGAGCAACGATCGACGATGACGATGATGATTTCTGGTTCGGATTTGAGCAAGAGTACTTCATTATGGATGTCGATACACAACTCCCACTTGGATTCCCAGTTGGCGGCTACCCGGGTCCTCAAGGACTGTACTATTGTTCCGTAGGTGGAAAGAACACACACGGTCGAGCACTTGTCGAAGAGCATGCAGACCTCTGCTTAGAGGCAGGCCTCAACTTCGAAGGAATCAATCAAGAGGTTGCATGTGGCCAGTGGGAATTCCAAATTTTCGCCAAGGGTGCAAAGCAAGCCGGAGATGAACTCTGGGTTGCCCGATACATGCTTGATCGCCTCACAGAGAGTTATGGCTACTACATTGAATACCATCCAAAACCAATCAAGGGCGATTGGAACGGTTCTGGAATGCACGCCAACTTCTCGAATGGAGCTATGCGTGACAAGGGTGGAAAGGAACTCTTTGACAGCATCTGTGAAGCATTCGGTCAGAACATTGAACGACACATGGCTGTCTATGGTGCTCACAATGAAGAGCGTTTGACAGGTCTTCACGAGACACAATCCATTGACCAATTCTCATATGGCGTTTCCGACCGTGGAGCATCGATTCGTGTCCCTGCATCTGTCCCAACAGATGGTTGGGTTGGACGACTCGAAGATCGACGACCTGCTTCGAATGGTGACCCATACAAGATTGGAGCTGTCATCATTCAGACGACGAAGTCGGTTTGTTGAGTTCCTTTTTAGATGGCTTGTTTCGAATTCGATAGACGCCGAGCGTTATCGCAATGATGAACGCGAGTGTTAGTATGTTCGATACGATCATGGCAATGGAATTGACTATGATTCCATAAACAAGCCATAGGGACAGTGAAGCTGTTACGGCAATGAAGGTTGGTAGAGAAATCCCTTCCTCTTTTTCATCGACCCAAACGCGTCGAATCTGAGGGATCCAGGCTACAATGCCAATAAAACCGGCAACCAATCCGATCGATTCAATCCAAAATTCAGCCATCATCCCCACTCCGCTGGCCTTTTGGAAGCAAGAATTCCATCAATTTGCATCCAATCAACCTCTTCAGAATTTGTTTGCCCAACCACATGCATCTTCAACATTGGGCCTTCCTTGCACTTGATTTCGATGTGTCTTCCTCCAGAATCGTTCAATGTGATTTGGCTTGTCGTCTCTTTGAAAATAGAAAAAAACCCTCGAGGGTGGTTGGTGCTTGCCTTCAATTCACCATCACGATGAACATCCCATTCCTCTATGCCTGAGCCTAGACCAAGGTCGAGAAGATCACCTTTGAGTTTCAGGCCACCATGCATGTGAATCTCATCCCAAGTTCCAAACCCATCCATTGTTTCAAAAAATTCTGAATCGATTTCCTCGCCTCCGGTCGATTGAATGCGATCAAGGAGTTGTCCCTCATTGACCATTTCAGCAGGGAGTTCAGGAATTTCCTCCGGCCACTCCAATCGTGGATGCGTCATCGCTACAAGAACATGAAAAGACATCGCATTGTCAGGGTATCGTTTACGATGGATTTCTTCCAACAATCTTGCTTTACGTGCAATTCGATGAGCTACTGTGGCATGACTGTGCTCACCGCCTTTGTTTCGATGTTGGAGAAATTCTCCATCTTCAAAGACTTCGAAACGTCCGGACCAATGTTTTTGTTCAACAACGAGAACTGTCGTACCTGATACAAGAATCAAATCGATTTCACGACGACCTCCGTCCGGATCTGGAATTCGCACAGACGGGTAAACAGACCACTGCTTGCTCTTTCCAGCAGCCCTGCATAGTTTCTCTAGCCGAAGCTCAGCATTTTCCCCAGCCTGATGAATCTCATCTGGGGGAAAGACGACACGTCTTTTCTTCCAGAGACTCCAACGTTGCTTTAATCCCAAATGATCACCTTAGTAGAGCGTCAACAGATTGAACCACAAGTGTTGGTTGTTGTTCCGCTCCCTCAGGCAATGCCCCAACATCGGCTTCGGTCGCTTCCCCAGAGAGAACGAGAACCCCCATACATCCGGCTCGATTTGCCATCGCAATATCTGTGTAGAGCCGATCGCCAACCATAGCGCATTCTTCTGGACGCAAACCTAACGCCTCGATTTTGTGGAGAATCATTCCTGGATTAGGCTTCCCGGAAATGTGAACGGGGGTAACGCCTGTTGTTGCTTTAAACAGTGCGAGGAAGGCACCAACATCGGGCAGACCACCATCTGGTGATGGGCATACCATATCTGGATGCGAAGCCATCAATGGTACGCCAGCATGAAGGTGAATACTTGCCGTTTCCAATCGCTCATAGGTTGTTTCAGTGTCATAACCGAGAACGACATATTGTGGATGTTCCGATCGGGTTGCAATACCTTCATTCTCAAGCATTTCACACATTCCTTCTGTGCCTACGCAATACGTCGCAGTCACATCTTGTCGTTGAAGCCAAGCGATGCAATCGTGTGTTGACAACAACACATCTTCTTCGGTTGCTGGAATCCCCATCTTCTCTAATTTAGCCACGTATTGCTGCACACTACGGGAAGAGTTGTTGGAAAGGAAGAACCGCTTCACACCTTGCTCATCGCATCGATTGAGAAAATCCAAGGCGCCATCAATCAATTCTCCGCCAAGATAGATCGTCCCATCAAGATCGAGAAAAACCGCTTTGATTCCCTCAAGTGCAGCGCCCATGATGCCACCTTAGAACATCAAGGTCTTGAACATGAACCATGGAGAGTGCAAATTTTCCTGCGCTTCCTTGCTTGCAATCATCTCGGTCATCATCTCTTGCAACTCTGGCTTTCGACTCGCTTTACCAACAAACCAATTGAGCAACCAAGATTTCCGACTGAGCGATTGCATTCGGTAACTGTTCTTGAGTTCAGCACCAAGGGTCGCCCAAACTTCGTTTTGGTACTCCTCAGGAGATCGTCCTTCAACGATGTGGCGTGCAGCGATTTCACCAGTGACGAGCGCATTGCCAACACCTTCGCCGGAGAATGGGTCGACGAGACTTGCAGCATCTCCTATGAGCCACGCACCATTCATGGCCATCCTTCGAGGCTGATTCTTTTGCTTCTTTCTTGGTGATCCGAATGGAAGTTGCCAACCTTTGGCACTTCCTTTCACCATCGTTGCATCTGCGAAACGTTCCTTGAACTGTGGATGGTTGGCAATAATGTCCTTTTGTAAGGCTTTCAATTTCTTCGATTGCTTATCCATCAGATGCATGACCATTCCACAGCCAACGTTGACTCGTCCTTCTCCAATAGGGAAGATCCAGAAATAGCCAGGGATGATGGTATCCACAAAGTGAATTTCAATATCGCCAATGTTTCCTTCACAGCCTTTGACACCATCCCAGTATTCGCGATAGCCGCCACAATAGTGCTTCCGATCGACCATCTGTTCTCCGTAGGTATCGACAACAAGCGAGTTTGCAACAGGGCAGAGATATCCTCCCGCACCAACGATGGCCGGAGCATGGAATTCCATCACTGTACCTTTTCTTCCACCCACAGTCAACTGAATACCACTGGCTTTTCGCTTCGAACCACTTCCTTTTCCTGGGTCGTCTCCATCGTTGTACAAGACTTCCTTGACCGCCCCACCTTGGATGACAGAGCCTCCTTTCTCGCGAACCAATTCCTGGACACGATCGAAGAGCAAATGATCGAATTGTTGCCGGGGTAATGCATATCCTGCTTCAAGACGAGCGACATCCTCTTCAGGCAATGGAACGCGTACTTCCTTCCCATTTGGGCTGGAGAACAGAATCCCATTCACTCTGAAATGAGGTGTTGACTCAAGCGTTTCTTTGACACCAAGGGCTTTGACATGCGACAGTGATTTTCCGCCCACGGCGTCACCACAAATTTTGTCCCGAGGCCAAACGCCTTTCTCGATTAAGAGTACTTTCTTGTCAGCCATGGCGAGATAGCCTGCGGCAGAACATCCACCTGGCCCGCCACCAACTACAATGGCATCAAACGTTGACCCGGATTCGGGTACTTCGCCAGTATCAATGGGCTCCTCCCAAGACGCCATGATGCAACCACCTCTCGGCGCCCTTTGAGCCTTCTTGACCGACCATCATCACTATGCACTATGAATGAAGGTGAGGAATCATGGAGGCATCGATGCGTCGAAAGGCGGCATGGGGTCTTCTCGCTGTGACTTTCGCATGGGGTGCAACCTTCATTTGGATGAAACAAGCCATGAATGCCATCCAACCAGAAATCGAGGCCTATGGTCGAACGCCCGTTGTTGCAACACTGGTTGGAGGACGATTTTTGATCGCCTTCGTAGCTCTGTTTTTGATTTCAAAAGAGGCTCGCTCAGCATTAAGCAATCAACAATTGTGGAAAGGAGGAGCGATTCTCGGAGGCATTTTGCTTATTGGTTTCATCACGCAGATGATTGGACTCGACTCGATCACACCATCGACATCAGCTTTCTTGACCTCACTTTACGTCGTTTTTACGGCACTGATTACGACAACACTTACTGGACAAAAGGTGACTCGAACCATGATTCTCGGTGTTGCACTCGCAACATTTGGAGCAGGTTTCATCGAAGGGCCACCGCATTTGTCATGGGGCGCAGGGGAAGTTCTCACGGTCTTTTGTGCCTTCTTCTTCGCCCTACATATCCTCTATACACAGAAAATAACCAAAGAAATGAGTCCAATTGGTGTGACGAGCACATCCTTTCTCGTCGTTGCAATGGGAAGCCTTGTGGTGGCGATTCTTACAGCAGGGGCATCAACATCTGACGCATTATCGGTTGTTGCGAACGATGGTGTCATCCTTCCATTGCTATGCTTAGGCCTCATTGGATCGTTGTTCGCTCTGTTGTTGTTGAATTTGCTTCAACGATTCCTCCACCCCGTCCAAGCAGCCATCATCTATGCCCTCGAACCGGTTTGGGCGACCATCTTCGCATTAGGCTTGGGTATGACCAGTTGGACGGGTTGGATTGCTGTTGGCGGTGGCGCCTTACTCATCGGCAATCTCATGGTTGAACTGCGTGAAAACCCAAACAATCAATCTCCAAAATCTGTTGTTATCTTTGACCCTGAGGAAGAATAAGCCATCGAAAAGTAGCACATCGTTCAAGGCCTGTCTGCCATGAGGAAATATTGGGCGAGACCATGGCAGGACACAACAATCACCGCGATGCGACCAAAAACGTGCACGCAGGAACCAATCATGTTGGAGATTCTGTGAACACACCAATCTTCCTTTCATCGACTTACAAGCTCACGGAAGAACGCTATGCTGGCTGGGCTGCTGGTGCCCAGCATACACTTCTTTACTCACGGCTTTCCTCTGTTAATTCTGATGCAGTCGCCCAGAAAATCTGTGCGATGGAAGGGGGAGAAGATGCTGAAACATTTGCAAGCGGAATGGCAGCCATCTCGACGACCATGTTGATGCTTCTCAACCAAGGCGATCACATCGTTGCATCTGCCGATGTGTATGGGGGAACCTATGGCCTCATGACCGAAGAATTACCGCGGCTCGGAATTGAAACGACCATGGCCGATATTCGAGATCCTTCTTCCTACGAGGCAGCCATTCAGGAGAATACCAAGATGATGTATATTGAAACCATCACAAATCCAAACCTCAAGGTTTGCGACATTCCTGCGATGGTTGAGGTTGCAAAGCGACACAATTTGCTGGTTATCGTCGACAACACATTCGCTTCGCCTTGGGGTTGTCAGCCATTGAGCATGGGCGCTGATTTGGTCATCCATTCCACAACGAAATACCTCGGAGGTCATTCCGATCTCCTAGGTGGGGCGGTGGTCGGTTCGAAAGACCTCATTGCAAAAATTTTCATGGGACGCGTACATTTTGGAGGTGCTCCCGATCCTCACAATTGCTACCTACTTGAACGAGGTATGCGCACCCTTCATGCTCGTATGCCAATTTTGACATCCAATTCGGCAGAATTAGCACGACGATTGCAAAATCATCCGAAAGTTGTTCGAGTACAACATGTAACATTGCCTACCCATTCGGATTACGAAGTCGCTCAGCGCGTCGTCCCGAAGGGATGTGGAATGCTCGGCATCGTCGTCGACGGTGGCGATGAGGGGGCAATGGACTTCATGTCAAAGTTGAATCTCTTCTATGAGGCGACATCTTTGGGTGGAGTTGAATCTCTCATCGAAGTTCCAGCGACATCGAGTCACATGGCTATGCCTGTTGAAGTTCGTATTGCTGCCGGTATTGAGCCAGGGTACGTTCGTATCAGCGTTGGTATTGAAGACGTCGAAGACCTTTGGGAAGACTTGAATCAAGCCTTGGGTTGATCCGGAAGAGGTTCTTGTTGCCCCGTCGAAGTGTGGAGAGCGTTGAGCGCACCCATGAATTCATCATCATTTTCTTCAGATTCAAGAAGTTGTTTTCCAGCTTCAAGCAGTGTCTTTGTGGCTTCCATCCAAGCGCCGCCACGGTCACGAGCGAGTGATTCGAAATGCCATTCTTGTCCAGTTGAACGGTTTGCAGCACGCAACCAAGCCCATCCTGCCGCAGCATCATCAATGTCCTCATGTCGAGATGTGGCTTGACGCTCAGCAATTCCCGGACCTTCCAACAATCCAGTAAGGACAAGGTCATGAATGGCGCCTACTGCACCTGGTAGTATGCCAATACGGTAAGGGAACTTTGCCTTCTGTTGAGCTTTTTTCCTCGATGAATCCAATCCTTTGAGGAAGGTCTTCAATGGCTTTGGTTTCTTCAATTGCTGTTCCCAAATGATCTGAGCCTCATCCCCTTCAATTCCGATGGATTCGAGGCCAGCCAAACCAAAATCTTCCCACAAGGCGTTCACGGCATCGGTCAAACTTGCCCCCTCCATCACTTCAACAAGACTTCCTTCACGTTCTTGGCGCCCCCCTCTCGAGTCGATACGAATACCTTCAGTGGTCTGATTCATTGCCTCAAGGAAAACACCTGCTGCTAGCAGTTTTTCATCTTCTGAACCTTGCATGTCCTCCAAGGAATGGAGAATTTGTTCGATGGAATCACCTTGACTCCATGACGATCCGATGAGTAATCCGAAATCAAGAGAATCCAGGACAGCTCGCTCACAAGCCCTTGTAAGGTTGCCTTCAGGAACGGTTAGGCCATGCCAACCAGCCATAAGTTTTGCAAGGCCTTCTTGGGCACTGGAAGGAAGCTCATCGTCTGCGTTCCAACCGCTCGGAACCCACATCGCATCGATGTCAACAATGGATGTCAACAATGGAGGAAGCATAGAAAGAGCAAGGTGATGAACAAAAGCGCTCTGCTTCTCCTTTGTTGCTTTCAGCGATTGCAAATCAATGCCAAGCATCGGCCCATGTTTGAACATAAGTCGAACCCATCCCTGATTTGAGGGCGTACTGTTCAAGACATCCTTCGCTTGGATATCTCCGGCGACATAAACATCAACACCCTCGATGTGTTCATGTTTAAAATCAAAACGCGATCGCTCGAGAACATCGTCCAACCAACCTTGGGGCGGATTTGGATTCGGCCCAGTGCAAACAAATCCATTCTCCCATGAAAAGAAGTACATTCCTCTTCGAGCATGTTCCTCCCATGGCAACATTCTCAACGTGAGGTTCTGATGATTCTGTAGACCTGCGAGATATCCTTGTTTTCCATCACCTCGTCGAATGAAGGAGCCAGAGCCAAAGTTTGGAGATTTGAAATTACCAACGAGTGAAATCTCTTCATCATGTGCAGCATGCAATGAACCTGCAAGTGCTTTCCCAACAGGATCGCCACGCTTTGCAAGCATACGCTTTGAAAGCCATTTGACATCATCTTTCTTGGCAACAATCTTTCGAAGATCTTGCAACGTCTTTGTAACAGGATCTTTTCGTCCCCAACTCAAACGACCTTTCCACGTCATTTTTGGAAGATATTCGTCAGGATCTTCGAGCAGTTGGCGCAACTGTCGGCCAAGGCGTTTCGCCGTCGCATCGTTTGCATGTTTTGTTCCACGCATCCGCATCCGCTGTTTTTGGCCAGGGAAGGATACTTGCGCAGGTCGTGCCATAAGCCCGTCAAACCAATCCAAACAGGCGTCTCGCTTGAGGTCTTCCCCCTGAATATGTCTATGGTGCAGGAGCATGTCCTCACCTCATGGCGGTAGTTACCCTCCTTGGTCTCGCCCAAGACGGTGGACGCCCTCAACCCGGATGTATGAGACAATGCTGTCAGGGACTTTTGGAGGAAGATTACAGGAGCCCAGTCTCTCTTGGCATCAAAACTGGTAGT
>JAPOIF010000060.1 GCA_029979085.1 Methanobacteriota archaeon
CCCAGCGATGACAAGTATGTCCTTTGTCACGATCTGCTTGCACCTGAAGGATATGGAGAGATTATCGGTGGTGGCGAGCGAACCTGGTCCGAACAAGAGATTCTCGCACGTCTTGAAGAAGAAGGAACGCCAAAGGAGGCCTACCAATTCTACATCGACACACGCAGCTATGGAGGTGTTCCGCACGGAGGATTCGGCCTTGGAGTCGACCGAGTTTGCTCATGGCTCAGCGGTGCAGACCACATCCGTGAAGTCATCCCATTCCCACGTGATTCCCGACGAGTAACACCTTGAGGCGATGCAATGCAACCCATCGTTGCTCTTGGCTGTGGACTCGTTGGCGAATACGTCATTCACAGGCTTGCAGATGATGGTCATGTTGTGACTGCAGTTGATCTTCGCATTCCATCATCACTGAAACAACGAACGGATATTTTCTCTATAGAGCAAGATGCTATGCAATATGTTGGTTCCCTTAGCGACCCAACGATTGTCATCAATATGTTACCCGGGCGTATCGGCCATTCCATTCGAGAGCCCTTAGTTCGAGGCGGACATCGCATCGTCGATCTCGCATTTACAGAGGAGGATCCACAAACTTTGGATGAACTCGCAAAAGAACACAAAGCGACGATGATTTGGGACATCGGAATCGCACCAGGATTGTCCAACATGCTCCTTGCACAAGCTCAACGAGAACTTGGACATCTCGATGAGGTGAGTATACATGTAGGAGGGAATCCAATCGAACCCGACGAAGAGTGGTCTTACATGGCTCCCTTTTCCCCTTCTGATGTCATCGAAGAATACACGCGACCCGCCCGTATTGTTCGTGATGGAAACATCGTCACTGTACCTGCACTTACGGAACGACATCGCATCGAAGTTGAAGGGACGGAAGGAATGGATGCTTTTCTGACCGATGGATTGCGTAGCGTCCTTACAACCATCGATGCATCGAATATGGCAGAATACACCGTTCGATGGCCGCAACATGTGGATCGTTGGTTGGCTGAGGGCAATTCAACTCCTGAAGAGACATTGTTGAAGGCATGGAAATTTGATGAAAGTAGGCCTGAATTCACATGGATGAAGGTGCGTTGTGAAGCCAATGATAATTTCAAGGAATGGACTGTTGTTGATTATGGCAGAGATGGGAATGGTTCGATGGCTCGAACAACAGGTCTCGTAACCTATGCACTGGCTTCACTGTTCGCCACAAAGGGACCAACGCACTGTGGACTTGAACACGGTATCTATTCACCCGAATTACTGAATGAATCGACGTTAGCGTACGTCCTTGATATCTTCAGGAAACACGGTGTATCCGTTTCATAGCATTGGTTCATCACAATGCGGACATGGCATCCCTGGAATGAATTCACCCAAGAGGAAACCGCAATTTGTGCAGATGCTGGTCAGAAAGTCATCGATGTTGCTCATGATGTGGAATCAACAAACTCGTATATTATTCTGAAGGCAGTTCAGACGAACCAGTTTTTGATTTAATGAACTTGAAAAGGACTCGCGAGAAGATCATTGAAGCGATGAAGATGAGAACAGTCGCCCACCATGGGGAATCGGTTGAAGTTGCAAAAAAGTATGCGAACAGAAGAATGCCAAACCCGTACACTGCTCGGAATGCCGAATAGAAAAGAAAGGACTTGAAGAGAGGGTTGTTGCGAATCTTCTGAAACCTCGATTCATCGCTCATGGTTTGCCGCCTCGCGATGCAAAGAAGGTACGACATGACTCCAAAACGATTGCCAGGTCTTTCTCATGAATGATTTCATCTGCGTGCGCATAGGGTCGCTCATCCCAAGGATTGAAGCAAATGGCGTGAGCCGCTTCGTCAAACATTCCAATATCGCCTGCTGAATCACCGACTGCGATGACATGCTCTGGATCAACATTTAATCGACGACGTAACATGCGCACCAAAGCACCTTTCCCATCCATTTGCACTTGATAGCGACCGTAATCTTGGACGAGCAACGAACCATCGGTTTGTCCTGAATCGGTTGTCCAACCATTGGTGAAAACGTGGAGTTGAGTGTCGTATCCTTTGGCCAGTTTAGCGGAGGTGTGACGGTCAATACCACCCCACCGTCGTTGCCACTTCCTTTCGCTCGGGAAAAGGCATGAAATGTCACGCGCAGTTTGTTGTAAGCCGCCACTTACTATGGCGACATGATGACCATCATTGAGAAGTGATTGAATCAGATGTTGGTAATTCTTCATCATCGGCATACCTTCCATACAGGCTCGTAAATCAGCATCTGTGATCTCCGTTCCATGTTGCTCTCTCCAACTGTTCTTGATGAGTGCGATGTCGAGTTTAATCCAATCCCATTCATCGAGCAATCCTTGGTTGTAGAGATTGAAGGATTCATCATTGTTGATACCAAGACGATCGTAAACGAATTGCCATGTTGAAAGGTGATCGACGAGGACACGATCCATATCCAGGCATACAAGTCCTTTCATTCACAGACCTCCTCTTGGTTCATCGTACTGTGCTTGAACCTGTTCGACTTGCTTCCCCATGATGTAGAGAATTACGGCAATCATCATGGCAAAGAGTCCAAACAATGTCATGGCAATTGTCAGCAATGTGACACCGATCGATTCAGTGGAAAGTTCTGTGAACGTACTGACGACACCTCCTGAGAGACGATACCCCAGAACGAAGAGAACTATGCCTGGAATTCCGAACAAAAACAGCGGGTGCCTTGATTCGATCATCCAGATGAACAATTGTGCAAAACGCGATGCTGTTGCAAGGGACTCCCTTTGTGGCAAGGAAGGGAGTGTCGTTGACTCGATGACACGTACACGTAATTGATCCGAAAGGTCGTGTGCAGTTGCATCCTCATCCGCAGAGATCAACTCTTCCAACCCCTGATGACTTACAGAAGCATGCTGGAAGTTTGACGTCCCGAGAAGGCTTTTGCTGGGTCGGTTTACCTCACCATCCTCTGTTGAAACGAGTCCGATGTAGACATCCCAGTTTTCTCGAGAACGATTCAAATGAAGTGGAAACTCTCGTAGTGACCACTGTTTATTGATGTGGATAAAGAGATAATTCTCAGCTGGCTCGAGACCGGATTCTTTGATACACCGGGATACGGAGAGTATGTCAGAATTCTCAGAAGTGAGTAATTTGCATCCTACTTCTTCAACCAGAATTGCAGTCTCATCATCAGACCCAAGGTCAATAAAAACGACATCATTTGTTGCTTGTCGAGCACGCGTGAGAAAGGAAACAACACGCAGTTCGATGTTGCAACCGATGCCAACGATGCGAAGAGGGACGTTCGCCACGATTGCTGCTTAACGTCTTGGCTTTCAATTCTCCCTCACCTGTTCGCCTCACAACGCCTTTTTGCTGAGGAGATTTGCATTGTGACATGATGGGAGGGCATACGATTGGTATCGTCATCCCAGCACGAAACGAAGAAGCGCATATTGGACGAGTGTTGGAAACACTTCCAACCTTTGTTGATCACGCTATCGTGATTGATGACGGTTCGACTGATGCGACCTACAATAGAGCGAACAGTGCTTCTTCAGAAGCCAAAGTGAGCATTCTACAGACAACGGGTCTTGGCGTTGGTGCAGCGATTGATCTTGGCCATCAACATCTTCTGAAGACGATTGAGCATCCATTCGTGAGTGTGGTGATGGCCGGCGATGGACAGATGGATCCAAAAGATCTCTCTGCTGTACTTCAACCGATTCTCGACGATGAAGCTGATCATGTCAAAGGGAATCGAATGTCAACTTCCTCAGATATTGAACAGATGCCAAGGAAAAGAAGAGGTGCATCTCGAATCCTCGCTTGGCTAACAACACTCGCCAGTGGACGTGTTGTGACAGACCCTCAATGTGGATTCACAGCCACCTCATCGCAACTCCTTCGCCAATGGAACTGGGAGCATTCATGGAAGGGCTATGGTTATCCAAATTACTGGCTTATTCATCTCTCAAGTCAAGGATGGAGAGTAAGGGATGTTCCCGTCAAGGCCGTCTATGGCCAAGAACAATCGGGAATTCAACCCCTTCGATTCTTTCTTTCTGTTGGGGCCATGATGACCATTGAGCACCATCGGAGAGCGTTCAAGCACCTGTTCGGCTCAACGTGGATGATGCTTTCGTTCTTGTTCTACATCTCGGGATATGCACTTGCCTTCGTCGCAGTTCAACAGCCGATTGCTCTTCTCGGCCTCCCCTTAGCCTGGTGGATTGCACACAGGCTTGACCGCCTTGCTATGCATCGAATGGTTGGTGGGCGTACCAAGATTTGAACTTGGGTCCAAGGCTCCCAAAGCCCCGAGTATAGGCCAAACTAACCCATACGCCCTTGAGTTGGGGGACGTGGTTCTCCCTATGAACTTCACTCAAGAAGAAGCCACGTTCCATCACGCTGACGAACGAGTGTTCCATCCAATTCCATCTTTTCAAGAAGGTCGTCGACAAGAAGTTCTGAATCGAGTTTTTCCAAGATAGATTGGACATCTTCTCTGCGGAGGATCATGTCCGCACCTACCGCTTTTTGGATAGCCGCATAAATGGCTCGTGGCGATGAGGATGAGGATGCAATAAGCGGTTCATCCATCTGTTCAAGCTTCTTACGAAGTTCATCCCGCAATTCCTCAGGCGTGTTGGCTAATGCTACCTCAATCCTAAGTTGAGCTGAGGTTTCTGCTGTTGCAAGGATCGGTGTCGTCGATGGAAGTGACTGACCACAATGCGGACATTGGCGTGGTTGTCCACGAGTTCCGTGACAATTACGACAGGCAGGACATTGAACAACCGACCATGTTCCTGCCATGGGTTGACTTTCCGTCAACAGATTATGAAGATTCACAAACTGAAATCTGGACCATCGTTGCCACGACGAGCACCAGGACGAAGTGCTGGTGCTGCAGGTGCCTTGGTATCAACACGCTTCTTTTCAGGTTCGGCTGAGCGAGTGAGTCCACCACGGATTGGACCGGTTCGACCACGACCTGCCATCCGAAGTGAATCGGGAAGAATCAACGCAGCGATGGCGACGCCGTGGTGATCTTGGCCAGCGGTAACCTCATCCACAGCAACATCGAACGAGAGTACCTCAAGGTCACGTGAAGCAAGTCGACGCTGAATGTTACGACGAAGCAAAAGGACTGTCTCTTCGTAATCGGCTTCCGTTGTGATGCTGGCCACAATCGCACATTCGTCTCCTTCTGGTGTCTGACACATCGCATATCCAACACCTGCACATGCGGTTGATCCATTCCATGCAAAGGCCGTAGCCAAGTGACATTCGACAAGTGAACCCATCGGAAGTGGCTCTGGAGGAACGATGTTGAATCCGAGTGGAAGCATAGCACCTTGAACTTGGATGAGTCGAGCGTCACCCAATCCCAATTCGACCAAGCCTTGGTCGAAGGCATCCTCTGCATTTTCACCCCACGGTGAGACCGCTGTCATCAACCAACCGCGAGAGGATTTCGAACTTCCTTCAGCACCTGCCATAATCCCTAACAATGCCATACGGTTCATGAACAACATGGTACTCTTTGCTCAAAAAACACGAAACGCTATCAAAATAGAAGATATGGAGCAATCATGGCCAAGGCGTCGAGAATGCTCTTGTTGCTCGCAACCGTTGGGTTGTTCATCTTGGCCATCATCATGCTGCTGAACAGTGATTCCGAGTTGATGGCCATTCCTTTAATCGGTATTTCTGTCCTTGCCGGATTTGGATACATGATGTTTGATGCAGAATCACCATCAAAACCAAACAGTACACCAGGAGCGATTCAACAGAATCATGCTTATCATCATGAAACGTTGGACAAAGACGACCTACCCGATATAACGCAGAGCGAGTACGACATCCCAATTCTCTGATTAGAGAATTCGAACCGTTTCCAAATTCTTTGGAGCATAGGTTCGACAACGATACTTGTCCCGGAGTTCCTTTCCTAACTCACTGCACTTGTAGTAATCTCCGTGGTGACAGATGATGTTCCGAGGTTTTGGATTCATTGAATCAACAAATGCAAGCAACTGGCGTCGATCGGAGTGACCACTGAATCCATCAATGGTCGCCATTTCACAACCAATCTTGACGATTTCAGTGCGACCGTCGATCTGCATAGGAACTTCGCCGAATCCTTTCTGGAGACGTCGACCAAGCGTACCTTCAGCCTGATATCCGACGAAACAAAGCGAATTGCGTTCTTCATGCGCCCAATTCTGGAAGTAATTCATGACCGGCCCTCCGTTGAGCATTCCTGATGTTGCGAGAACAATGCATGGGCTTGTATCCATGACAATGCTTTCACGTCGTTCAGCACCCTCAACACTGCGGAACCATGGGCTTGTGAATGGGTTTTCACCATCGTTCTGTTGCAACGACTTTCTCAATGAAGACGTCAGGTAATTCGGGTGGCTAGCGTGAATGGCTGTCGCTTCCTGAATCATTCCATCGAGCCATACCGGGACAGGCTTGACAGCCCCAGAGCGGAATAAGTCGTCGATAGCGATCATCACTTCTTGTGAACGTCCAACAGCAAACACAGGACAAATCAGCTTTCCATTGCGTTGAAGTGTTCGTGTCACAATGTCTTGCAACTCCTGATTGGCTTCTTCTCGAGACGGTTGATAATCGCCAGCTGCGCCATACGTCGATTCGATAACCAATGTTTCACAGCGAGGGAATCGCGTGTTTGCAGCATCAAACAACCACGATTTCTCGAACTTTTGATCACCGGAGAAAACGATGTTGTGCTTTCCATCTGCAATGTTGAGATGAACGGCCGAAGAACCAAGAATGTGCCCTGCGTTTGAGAAGGTCATCTTCACATCAGGTGCGATGTCGGTTGTTTGGTTCCAGTCGACATCAACAACGTGACGCATACACATGCGAATGTCTTCCATGTCGTAGGGTGCACGCTTTCCTTCTGCACCACCGACTTTCAGATAGTCGGTCTGCAGGAGAAGCATCAAATCACGAGTTGGAGGTGTACAGAAGACCGGCCCACGGTAACCATACTTGAACAAAACAGGAAGCATTCCTGCGTGATCGAGGTGAGCGTGGGTTAAGACAACAGCATCAATTTGCTCAAGTGGAAGTGCCTCAGGAGCAGTGAAGTACGGCATCGGATCGGTATCGGATGCAATGTTGACACCAACGTCGATCATGATTCGAGACTCGTTCGTTGTCACGAAGTGGCAAGCACGTCCGACTTCTTGGTAGGAACCGAGAGCAGTGACTCGAGCCCAAGTTGAGCCTGGTCGCTTTGGCCTGTGAATGTTCAATCCGAAGTTTCGCAAGAGTTTACGTCGCTCATCAGCGTTGGCTTCTCGATAACCTCGAATGTCTCGTACAGTCTTGGAAAGAATCGGAGGCGTTCGCTCTACAGAGACTTCCCATCCCGTTGATGTTCGAATCTCCTTGGCGATTGAACCTCGACGACCAACTGCATCGGATGGGTTCTCACACTGAATGATGACCTTCCAAATACAAGGGTCGAAGAACAATTCAGAGATGTTCGCAGATTCGGGTACAAGATCCATAATGACTGCAGTTGCATCTTCCTTGTCCATGACCATATCAGGCTCAGGACGCATGACAATTCGTCGCTTGATTTTCTTCGAAATTTTGCCAGCCAATCCATCGTTTGAAATGAACGGTTCGAAGTCTTTCGTGAAGATGGCGATGTCACCAGCTTCGAGGTCAACGTTGTACTCGATGTTACGAGGTACAATCTTACTAATTTCATCTTTGATTTCCTTAAACGTCAATCGCATTATCTCATCTCCTACCGCAACATCGCACGCTACGCATATCCAAAGGATTACGGCAACGCCGCGGGAGTAAAACGATGCTCACTTCTTCTTGAGAATAGCATCAATTTCGGATTGTTCCACAGGAACATATCCGTCTTTAGCAGTGATGACGGCAAGATCCATGCCGTTTCCGGATGCAGCATCACGCTGACCGGAGGCGTTGAGCGCACGTGCTGCCAATGCGACAGCATCGTTTCGGCTCATGCCTTCTGAGAATCCGTCTTCAAGGACACCGTACATGTATGGGGAACCGGAACCTGTAGCACAGTAGACATCAGGGATGGATCCACCTGCTGAATCGATGGAGTAGACGTGAGAACCGTCTGGATCAACACCAACGATGAGGAGTTGAACCCAGTGTGGACGTCCAGAGAGGATGTTTGCAGTAAAGGTTGCAGCACCCTTGACGGTCATGTTTTGTCCTCGACGAAGTTCGAAGAGGGACACTTCTGCAGCGAGGGTTCGTGAAAGAGATTGAGCGTGTCCAACAAGACCTGCTGTGGTCAGAGCAAGATTGTCTCCAATCTTGAACAACTTCTGGACGCTTTTGTTGGCGATGAAGTGTCCCATAGTGGCTCGGTGATCGGCTCCGACAACGACTCCGCCGTTGAATGTGATTCCTACGGTACTGGTTCCAGTCTTCAATACACCATCTTGTGCTTCCATGATATCACCAACTCGCCACCCCATATGAACCGTGGGGTAAGCAGTCTGTCCTAGTGAAGCCCCCTTATCAACTCGACGATTGAAAACGATGATTTGTTGCGTTCAAGAAAGAAAGCCTTCTTGAGCCATCGAGGGTAGCCTCGTTCATGGCACGCAAACGTTCCTCTCAGCGTGATGAGGGACAGTTCTCTCTTGATGATTTCATCAACCAGGAGCCCGCAGATGCTGAGAGTGTTCCAGAAATGATTGACCTCTCACCACAATCAGAACCAGTAGAAGAAAAGCCATCAGAATCGAAACCATTGCGAACGTTCACGATGCCAAGCGCTGAAGCGACAAGTACACAGCAACCAATCCCTCAGCCAAGAACCGGAATCTACCACGATCTTGGCAAGATGTACCCCCATCCACCCATTCCCATGAACAACACGGGATTGGTTCTTCACCGAGCAACCCTCTACGATATGACGGGTATCGACACATTGCTCGATTGGGTCAGCGATGGTGATGCAGCTCTTGTTGAAATGGCTCGTCTGATGAATCGGGAGCACGAAGTTGAGACCGTCCTCGCCCGCCTTCATCGATTTATAGAAATGGACATGGGTGGTCAAATCGTACAAATTACCGGAACTCGAGTCATGCTCTTGCCGCCAGGATGTGTCGGAATCAGTGGTCTCGAAGACGAAGCCTTCAACGATGAAGCGGGTTGGTCAGGTGGAGTCTAATGGAAGAACAAGTTATCGAAATGCCGTGTCCGATGTGTCACGATGAGGACAATCTGCGGATGATCGCTCACGTGGATGAAATCCCCTATTTTGGAGAGCACACTCAAGTCACCGTACTGTGCCACTCATGTGGCTGGCGACAAACGGATTTCATTCCAGCAGAAGGACGCAAGCCAGGCGGTTGGACATTCGAGATCGAATCTGAAGATGATTTGTCTGTTCGAGTTGTTCGCTCTTCATCATGCACAGTCTGTATCCCAGAACTTGACCTTGAGGTCAATCCAGGAAGTGCAGCAACTGGATTTGTGACCAACATGGAAGGACTCTTGGTACGTTTCATTGACATCGTCAAAATGGTGTCAAACGATATTGGTGATGATGAACCCGAGAATCAACAAATCCTCTTGCACATGCTTCACAGATTGCAGAACGCTGGTAAAGAAGGGAAGGCACTCAAGATCGAACTTCTCGACCCACACGGCCTTTCACAGATTCTTCATGACAGAGCCGTTGACCGTGACTTGACCCAAGAAGAAATCGACTCACTACCGGTTGGACCAGATCCTGCTGTCTTCTCAGCTTAGGTCTGCG
>JAPOIF010000061.1:0-1367 GCA_029979085.1 Methanobacteriota archaeon
AGAACATTGGTAGAGAGAATACCTGTTGCAGTATCTGTAAACGAACCTGTGTCGATGGCAAGGTCACCATGGTTGACAACTGATTGAATCTCGATGGACGACATTGTCACATTCTCAGCATCGAGTGTTCCTGACGATGTAATGTCAAATCCAATGTAACTGTTTGAAATGGAAATTGATTCATGAACAGACACATCACCATGTACTTCGAGTGCAGATTCGGCTCCTGAAATAGTGAGGTTTGTGAGAACTGCTGAGGCTCCAGACGAGATCACGATACCGCCCCAAAGTCCTGCTCCCGATGAACCAAGACTGGTCGAAGTTTCACTCGTCATAAATTGTGCATCAGTAGCCTCTAGAACGCCATCAATCTGCAACCAGTACGACTGAGCATCAACGACGGTTCCAGGTTCAAGAACAAGTGTAGATGAAGAATCAACTGTGACATTACCATTGAGCGTTACTGTTCCGCTCCATGTGGTACTGCTGGAGATTGTTGAATCTGATGATGCAACTGAAGAGATGGACATTCCCAACATGAGGAGAACCAGAAGAAGTGCACGTGAGCGCATGCGTTATGCTAGCATTCAAGCCATATCAATGCAAGGCTTCTACGACTGTTGGATTGAACAAACTCGTGAGGAGTGGGCCTGCCCAGATTTGAACTGGGGTCTGACGGCCCCCAGCCGCCAAGTATAGGCCAAGCTAACCCACAGGCCCGTGAATCTCCTCACTTGTGCTGAGCGCTGAATGGGACAATCTCTTCGATTAAATCGATGTGTCCGACATACATACGTCGACAACAGTATCGCTCAAGGCCAACTTCGTCGAGTGCTTGATCGACACTGGTGCCTTCAGTTAGTTTGTTGTTGAACTCATCCCACTTGTGAGCAATTACGGTACCACAGCTAAAACAACGGATAGGAATAATCATCTCTTGTTCACCTCATCGATACGACTTTTGCTTCTTGCGACGAGCACCACGACCAAGTTGGTGCTTTGGTTCCTTACGACGTGGATCGTTGACCAAGAGGCTACGATCAAATCGCAAGAACTCATCTCGAAGTTCTTCATCAATGCCCTCTGCTCCGCCGTTGTAGTGAACAAGTCCACGTGCAATAGCGGTTCGAATGGCGTCTGTCTGACCCATAATGCCACCACCGGTTGTTGTCAAGTTGATGTCAACCTTGGACAAGCGGTTCATGGCATCTGCAATGACTAGTGGTTCCATAGCCTTGCGTCGTGCAAGAGCAGGTTGGAGAATTTCGATTGGTTCGCTGTTCACACGTACTCGACCCTTTCCAGCCTTGACAGATGCTCGTGCAATGGCTGTCTTACGCTTTCCTGAACTCTCAACGGATTTCTTC
>JAPOIF010000061.1:1465-9611 GCA_029979085.1 Methanobacteriota archaeon
AACTCGACCCTTTCCAGCCTTGACAGATGCTCGTGCAATGGCTGTCTTACGCTTTCCTGAACTCTCAACGGATTTCTTCTTACGTGCCATCATTGTTCACCTCCAGTCCATCGGTGCGCAGGCGCACCCAAGCTTGCACTGATGTCGCCCAAACTGACGAAACTTTCTGGCAAGGATTTGCGAATGTTGCTTGCATCTCCTGCAACGTGACCTTCTGGAAGATCCGATGCAAGGTGCGAAGGACAGCCGATTTCAACGCGGAGATTGCGTAGGGCTCGACGGCCACTGCTCTTTCGTTGGTATGGAAGCATACCACGGACGGTGCGCTTGAGAATCATGTCCGGCATTCGTGGGAAGTAAGGTCCCTTACGAGCGTGATTCAAGGCATACTTGTCATGGTAGTTCTGAAGTACGGAACGTGAACTTCCTGAAACAATGGCTTTCTCTGCATTGATGATGACGACCTTGTCGTCACGGTCAGCACGAGCAGACTTGAGAAGCATGTCTGCTACTGTGGATGCGAGTCGTCCAAGGATGAGTCCATCGGCGTCGAAAACGTACGTGGTTGCTTCATCCAAGAATAATCACCCCGTTTCCGTTTGGATTTTCGTTCATCAATTCACCATAGGTGAGAACGCGCCCACCTGCGGCTTCAATCTTGGCTCGTGCACTGGAACTGACACTGTAAGCGGCGATGGTGCGGTTACCTGTGACTTCACCAGATCCTAGCAACTTTCCAGGTACGAGAATGGTCGCACCTTCTGGAGCGTAACGTGTTACGCGGCTTAGGTTAGGTTGAGCCCAGTTCTTGCGGCTCTTGGAGAGGCGCTGAGCAACATCTCGCCACAGTGCAGCGCCGGTGTCACGAGACTGGGCTTTCAGTTGGTCGATTAGACCGACCAAATCAGCATTTGTCTTTCGTGTTGGCTTGCTCATATGACTCCCTCGATGCTTTGAGGCAGTCTCGCGACCAACCAACCCGTTATGAAGGCACCGACGCGAATGCAGGACTTCACTCGAACAGAATCTCGCCCTTTGCATCAAGCAATTCTACGGTTAAGCCAGCGGCTCGGCCTTGGATGATGATCTCATCATGAAGTGTATCTGAGAAGTCATCGAGGGCTCCGAGCGCTGTAATTCCAGCTACATCGGTCAGTTGATCGATGAGATGGTTGAGAACACAAGAGACGCCATAGGCTTGGCCTGCGCGGAATGCGTGATCAACACCACCGACTTCTGGGTCTTCTGCCTTCATTCGCAGCATAACTTGCTGAGAATAAGCGACAAGCGCCCCATACAGGGCTTCAATGACTTGAGCAGCTTCAAGATCGCCGAGCAACATCTGGGTTTGGGCAAGAGCAGAACGTACGGCATCGCCGTAGATTTTGTGCGCTTCAATCGTATTGCTTGCTTCCACTTGCATGGCTTGGTCGATGAGTAACTTCCAGTCTTCCATGACCATACGAGAGCGCATCCTACCCTTGAAGGTTGGCTCGTGCCAACTTTCAGTACACAGATTTCAACTTCAAATCTTGAAATCTGTGGATTCGCCTTCAACGATTCCGGCCTGTCGTACCGAACCATCCGCAGCTACGAATTCGCCAGCCTTGGTTTGGTTCTCATACAGTCCCGTTGCCTCATAGCGCTTGACTTGGCCTTCCTCTCCGAGTGCACTGGTGATGGACGACGTGATGGCTCCAAGCGTTGAAATCGCCTGGTCACGTTGCATGACACCGATGTTGTGATCGGAATATCGAGCTTCTTCAAAGATGGTCAAAAACGCATCAAGTTGTTGCGGTGGAACCATGTTGAACGCCGTGCGAACAGCTGCTTCAAACTCACGAGTGGTTTCGTAAACCTTCTTCATGAAGCCATACTTTCTGAAGTGACGTACAAGGTTCTTGTAACAATCGAAGATGATCTTGATGTATTCGTTGCTCGCCTCAAGCTGCATCATCGTATCAGTGAGAATACCTCTGAGTGATTGGACTTGACGTCGACTCATAACACGGCGGTAGTACAGCGCACCTGCGACAAGCAATGCCATCAAAACAATGCTGAATGCCATGGCATTTTCTGGACTGAAGAAGCCCTTGGCTTCCACTTCACTCGCAGCTCTGTAATCAACTGCAAACGAGATGTTGTTCTGGGATGCTTGGAAGTTTTGACTTCCAGCGTAGACTGCAATAACCTGCCATTCACCGGTACACTCAACACCGTCACATGAACGTCCATCGAACGACCATTCGAATCGTGCAATACCTTGTTCATTGGTAACTGTCTTGTTGGTAGCAGCGGTCATGGTCACCCAAGCACCCGTTTCATTGCGGTACTGTCGGATGAACTGAACCTCTTCGTTCTCGATAGCAATGTCAAGCCGGTCTCGTAAGAGAGCGACTTCACCGATCACAAGCGTTCCTTCAGGAATTCCTGATTCGCCACCGTAATACCAGTTTGTTTCGACTTGCAAATCGACACGTGAACGGACGAGTACTTCCATCTCAACCTCTGAACCGTTCAGAACGTTTTCGACATCTTTGTCGCAGCCACCAGGGACGTTGACATCAGGCTCGAAAGCGACCTTCAAGGTACGGAAACCTTCCTTCTTACCACCGGTCAACTCGACACCACGTAGAGATGGGTTCTGAAGCGGGTCACCGCTGAACCACTCAACAGTTCCGTCAAGGTCGTTGGTTCGAATCGTTGCAATTGGACGGATGTTCTCCTCTGGGTCAAGGTAAATGTTGAGACACTTGCCGCCGACCGCTTGTCCGTTGCTCTGTGTCAACAATGCGTCAATGTGGAAGGATTCCTTCAGGTAAAGAACTGGGTATGGAATTCCTTCGATGCTGTAGGTATCGACGCTGGACTTGAATGGTCCAACTTCAGTAATCGAAAGCGATGAGTTCGAGAACACATCAAACTCCGTCTGAATTGTCTTGTTGTCGTAACGGAATGCATCGTTGTTGTCATAGGACGAGTAGGATACTGTGACCTTGGTCTTACCAGCGAGAACGTCTGAAAGTGGGCAGACGATGGAGTAGTTTCCATCTGCATCTGTCACTGCAGCGTTACAATTGACTGGACCGCTTTGACCGTTGACCATCTCATAACTAACTCGGATGGTTCGTCCGACAAGAACTTCCCCAAGTTCGTCAGTAAGTTGTCCTGTCACAATCATTGGCTTCGGTACAACCAGTCCGGTGACTGGATCAACCTCGCTGGTGTAAACAACTTGGTCGTCAACAGATAACGAAGTTCGTCCAATGAGGGAGAATCCGTTCGCATTGTATGTCATAACGGTACGATAGTGGTTGTTTCCTGGTACATTCGCACATGGATCCCACTGGCCTTGGAGACCGAGGTAACTCGCATCAAGTGGAGCGCAACCTTCGTTCGGCAACGATTCCTCAAATCGGAGGACGACATTGACTGGTCCAAACCCATCAGGCAGGAAGGACTCAGGGTCGGCTCGCAACTTGGTTGGCGATAGTGGGCTAATGTCTGCCTTCAGACAACCAACTGCTTCGAGTCGGTCAAGATTACCATCCTGGTTGAGATCACGGTCTGCATATCCGTCATCGTTGCCGTCGTAGTAACAGAGGTGTGAATTGTCAGGTTGTGTTTCCGGCAAGGAGATGACACCAGCAGATGGTGCAAGCGTTGCAACGACCTGTCGGTGTTGAACGTTGTCAAAGTCTGTACCTTCGAAGATAACATCAACCAATCCTCCGTTCGGCGCGGTTTCTCCATCGAGATCCCGTCCGCCAGTATCGTATTCCAAGGTCTTGTTATCGTCCTTTACTTGAGCTGTGAAATCCCACAGGTCACCAGATTGTCGTCGATTTCCATCAGTTGAAACAACCGATACATAGGTTCTCGATACAACCCATACATCCTGAACAGCGTTGCTTGGTTTGAGGAGAGGTGTTCCCTCATAATCGAACGTGAGCGTAAACAGACCCAAATCGTCTTCTGCTGTGATGTTGAAAGGCATCTCAAAGAATCCGTTTGTGTCGGTATAACTTGTCTCCGTCCGTCCATCGAACGACCACGTGTAGTTTACTGGTGCTTCCCGTACGGGTTGCAATGAGTTGTCAATGAGACGTGCCTGAATCGATGTGTTCGTGTTTCGGTACAGACGAGCAATGGACGTCAACTCGAACGAAGTTGTTCCAACAACGGTGACGTTGATGTACGCACCTGTTGTTGCGAGTGACGATGAGTTTCCGGTGAAGTAGTACCCCGAATTTGTAAAGTCGATTCGCATTCCATACGTCCCAGATGAATACTGACTTTCCCACGTAAAGTTGTAGTCGTACTCTGCCTCAACACCACCCTTTGTGATGCATTCTGTTTCATCATCAATGCTCTGCATTGGGATTCGGTTGCCTTGGGTGTCCATACAGTTCGGCTTCTGGGTGAACTGCGTTTCTCCACCACTGCTGAAGATACCGTTCCTGTCTTTGTCAAGTTGAACCGCAACAGGTTCGATGGTCCATGGAACGAGCGTCCGATTGGTGACCGATCCTGTAAGTTCAAGAGAAGTTCCAGTATCCATTTCAGGGACGATCTCACAACGGACTGGGCTGTCGGGATCGCTTGGGTCGATCTGTCCACATGGTGGCAAATCGCTGTCGCCGCCATTGACGAGTTTGATGAACCAATGTGTTGCGTTCACATCAACGAAATCAATGATGTTCTCGGCTTCACCGGTCAAGGATGCTGGGTTTCCATCCCAAAGCATACTGTAGGCTTTGTAGGCAGAGATATCGTTGTAATTCAGTCCAGCTGCTGTCAGAGCAGGTCCGTGATAGACGTAGCGCCAATTTCCGAACGTTCCATCGCCATTGTTGATGGTTGAATCGAAGAACGTAATTGGATGAATTCCTTCAAAGGTCATCGTTCCATCAATGTTCATTCGATGCATGACGCGCATCGAGCGAGCATTGTCATCTTCATCCCCATGCAAAAATGGGAATGGGTATTCACTGCCTGCAAGTTCGGGTTGAACTCGGCCGATGTAACTGTAATCTCCTTTCGGAAGACTTGTGTTGACTCGAACGTACTTGGTGGACAGGCCTTGTGCATCTTGGACGACATCGTGCATCTTGGTGTTGTTGTTCCAGATGATCTCTTCGAGACCACCTGGTGCCTTACCTGGCCCGTTGTCCATTGTTGAATTGAACTGAACCTGCTTCCATACGCCATTGGCTCCACCAGTTTGTTCAAAAGAGACTGAGGTAAGTCCGAATGAGTTGGCGCGGTATCCATTTCCATCGAAGTTGGTAAAGTTCGTTGGGTGAGTCAAGTTACCGAACAATCCGCCGTAGAACGAGAACGTTACTGGCGCATAAGGAATCGGATTGGAATAAATACCTCGTTCATAATCTGCAGCGTAGTAGGAATAAAATTCCAACCAGAGTTGTTGCTCATCACTACGGAAGTAGTCCCAGTTGTTGCTGCTTGGATCAATTGTCATGTTTGCTTCGACACCGACGAGGTAATCTGAGGATGTTGCTCCGTTGAAAGCGAACATCTCCGTTACGACTGCGTAGACCTTGTAGGTCGTGTTGTCACCGACGATGATATCCTCTGGATAGAGGAATTGTCCAACAGAGAATCGTCCATTTTGGTCGGAAAGAATGTTGGTCGTTTCGACCGCAGTTGTACCATTGTTCGCCCATTCGATGTGAATTTGAACAGGGAGTCCACTGGCGTTTTCACGGAGTCCTGAAATAGGGTTAATCCATTCAACAAGACCGCTGAAAATTGCTGGGCTTCGCGCATCGAGCCACAAGTTACCAGGGAGATCCAATGTGATGAACGTCAGAGCCTTATCATCCTCATCGAGAACACAGTCATTGTCATGATCCCAATCTGAAGACTGAGCGCCTTGGTAACAAGGATCTGCTGTGAAGCCTTCTTCGAGATGATCGAAGTCCAAATCGTCTCGAGTGTCGTTGTCATCATCCGTATCGTTTACGTCTGGACCGGTTGTCAAATCATTTGGATTTGCAAGTGCTTCCCCGCCCCCGAAGTCATCGTGATCCCAAGGGTTTGTTGAATTGCGGTTAAAGCGCTCAGGCCAGAGCATGACTTCGTCGATATCGTGCATACCATCTTGGTCATCATCGACGTCGATATCATCTCGATCACCATCGTTATCGTGGTCGAATGCCTGCGTGAGAGAGATTGCAAGTTCGACGGTGTTTGAGATACCATCGCCGTCCCAATCATCGTCAGCCCAGTTCACGATTCCATCGTTGTCGTGATCCCAAGTGGATTGTTCCTCTCCCCAGAAACATCCAGGGAGCTTTTCTTGGTCACCATCAAGGATTCCGTTGTTGTCATCGTCTGGATCTTCACCATCTGGCACACCATCGTTGTCGTTGTCGACATCGTAGACCTTAGGTTGCTGCAGACCAAGGGTCATGATTCCACGATCCCAAACGGCTTGATAGAAACCGTCGCCATCTGCATCTGCGTCATTTCCATCATCATCGTTGTCGATACAGTTGCTACCTGAGAAGAAGTTACCATTGTTCTGGCCGGTGTCATCATCGAGGTCGTCGTTTGTATCGACTTCGAAGTAATCCCAAAGGCCGTCATTATCGTCATCAACGTCAAACCAATCGAAAATCGAGTCATAGTCATCGTCAAGATCGATGGTGTTGTTGAAGAAATCTCCATCGATATCTCCATCGACATCGTTCTTGTCAAGGTCGGCTCCCAATTCATCCGGGAAGTCCGCTTCTGGACCATTGTCCGAGTTCCATTGCCAGATACCTGTTGTCAAACCAATCCACGTCACGAAAGCGTCACGGTTGTCTTGCATTTGCGTGTAGGAAACCGCTGAATCGATGACCCCATCGCCACCGAAATCGTAGTGCCAACAGCCGCCTTGTGCACCTGGCGTACAAGACCAATTTCCGGATTGTCCACCGGCTGTTGCGCCTTGATCGATGGCAGCGTCTGGACGTGTCGAATATGGTAGACCGAATTGTGCAGTAACGCCGTTCAGTGGCATCTGATACGCAATTGCATAAGCGTATCCACAAACGAAGCCTTGTCCAAGGTTTCCAACGGTGTGGCCGCAAACGCTCATGTTGAAGCTACCACCCATCTTGACATCGTTGACGTCCATGATTCCGTCGTTTCCTTCATCTTGGTCCCACCAGTCAGGTAGACCATCAGCATCCTGATCGACATCAAGTCCGTTGACAAGCGAATCTCCATCGCTATCGATATCCCACTCGTTACCTCCGTTGTAGGAAGACCAACGAGCGAACAGGAACCAGTAGAACTCTGGAACGTTTCCTGGTGTTGGAGGGTTGGTTGTTCCATCGTATCCATTGTAATCGATCATCATATCAGAAAAGGGGTTGTGCCAGAAGACCATAGCCCAGTAGGAATCAGCGTTGGTAGCATAATCTTGGTTGTCACCACTGCCGTCGAGTGGTCCAAGGTCACCAACTGGGTAGAATGGGGTTGAGAAGGCGTCGTTCAAGTCTGGATCGACTGCTCCACAGTTGCCGTCATCTGGGTCGTAAAGGTCAGAGAGACCATCGTTATCGTCATCCCAGTCGATGTCGTTTTCCAAACCGTCGCCATCGATATCAGAATCGACTGCGTTGGGCCCGTCATCACGATACAAAGCACCGTTGATGGCGTGAAGATCTCCGTCGTTGTCAAGGTCGCAATCCCAATCGATATCGAGAATATCGATGATTCCGTCGTTGTCATCATCGATGTCTTCCCAGTTGAGGACACCGTCTCCGTCCCAATCATTGAACTGCGAGAAGGAGGCACGTCGTGTTTGACATCGTGGGTCTGGGTTAACTGGATTTGGATTGGCTGCCGTTGGACAGTTCCAAGCGATCACGTCAGCTGCTTTGTCGAGCGGGAAGCTGTCGTTCTCGTTGTCGATGTTATCGTCATCAAGGTCGTATTCGAAGTTGGTTGCATCTCCGCTCACCAAGACGTTTCCAAGATTGTCTGGGCTGGTTGTTCCACCAAGTTCTGGATCGAGCCAATCATAGATTCCGTTGTAATTTTGATCGAAGGGGCGAAGTCGGTCGTCGTCAAGATCTTGATCGTAATCAATTTCACAATCAAGACCCGTTTTGCTGTCTGTGTCCCCACC
>JAPOIF010000062.1 GCA_029979085.1 Methanobacteriota archaeon
GGTAAGATGAAGCCGGCTTCTCAACATTTGATCAGTGAATCATCTTTGATTGCACGATTAGGCGAACTTCTTTGCCCAGATGCTTTGCCTTGGACGACGTTGATGAACGACTATGATGAGATTCGGAATCTAATGGCGAGATCATTGCATGGTTTTGATGATTACAACAATCGCGTACGTCAACCAAATGGTTTCTTGCTACCGAATCCACCACGAGATTCCTGTGAATTTCATACGCCATCAGGAAAGGCATCGTTTACAATCCATGAATTGCCAAATGTTACGTTGGAAGAGGATCGTTTTGTTCTCATGACAATTCGAAGCCACGATCAATACAATACGACGATTTACGGACTACACGATCGATACAGGGGCGTTCATGGTAATCGAAGAGTTCTTTTCATGAACGCTCTCGATATGTCAGAACATGGTTTAAAGACTCGGGATATCGTCAACATTACGAGTCATTATGGGGAACAGAAACTGCATTCAAAGCATTGGATACTTGTCCCATATGAAATTCCACGAAGGAACCTAGCAGCGTATTTCCCCGAAGCAAATGAACTCGTTCCGCTTGAATCCACAGCTGACATCTCAAACACACCTACTTCAAAATGGATTGAGGTTTCACTCTCCACTTCAGTAGATGAAACTGAAGAGGAGTGAATGGCATCATGTCAGACAACGCATACCTACGTCTCGTACGAGAAAACAAGACGTATCGGAAATTTTGGCTTGCAGCCTTCATCTCCATGTTTGGTGAATGGTTCAACACCATCGCCTTGTTTCTGATTATATTGGAATACACCGATTCAGAACTACTATTGGGCATTCTTATGGCAGTTCGAATGGGTTGTTTTGCATTGATGCAACCACTATTCGGTTTATTGGCAGATCGAGTCAATCGAAAGAAACTGATGATCATCACGAATGTTTTGCAAATCTTCCTCGCACTTGCGTTCATAGGTGTCAATGGCCCTGAAGACATGTGGTGGATGTTCCTCTGCTCAGGAATCATGATGGCCTTGCATGGGCTCTATGTTACTGCAGAACGTGCAGCTCTGCCGAATATCGTCAAGAAGGAAGATCTGACGACTGCAAATGCTTTGGACAGCGCTACTTGGTCAACTGCCCTATGCCTTGGTGCATTTGCTGGTGGCTTGGTTGTTTCAGAATATGGAGTCACTGTTGCATTTATCATAGATTCACTGACGTTTTTGGTAGGTACACTTCTCCTTTTACCATTGACCGTTCCCCAAACATACGATAAGGCATCTTCAGGATCACTCATCTCCTCATCATTGAAAGACATCTGGATGGGTCAGAAACGTATTCAATCTGACCCTCGTTTGTTTCGCATCATCTTTGCCAAGACTTCGTGGAATATTGCAGGTGGTGGATTGGCAGGTGTTTTCCTCGTATTAGCAGGAAATGATATCGAATTTGTTGGTGCTGCGCTCGGATTTGGAATCTTTTTCTTTGCAAGAGGCGTTGGTACCGGAATTGGACCTATTCTTGCGAGAAGATTTTTCAAAGATTCTGAAAAGTGGCCTCGGCTGATTGGTCTATTGATCGTCGTTAGCGGAATCTTCTACTTATTGGTAGGCTTCAGCCTTGAAGGTCCATTACTCATTACGCTCTTGCTTGTTACACTTGCGCATACGGCCAGTGGGGGTAATTGGGTACTATCAACCGTTCTTACACAACAATGGGTCGAAGATGAAATGCGTGGACGAGTCTTTTCAACTGATATGTTACTCCTCTCAATTGGACAGGTCATATCCACGATTTCTGCAGGTTATCTTGTTGAACATGGATATGTGAATCTCCAACAAGGGATTCTCGGTTATGCATGTTTGATGATTTTCAGTGGCTTTATTTTCACAATTTGGAACCCTAAGAACACAACTCGTGTTGACAAATTGGCGGAATAAAATACAATCGCTCATCTGAATCGGGATCAATAATATCAAGTTGAAGCGTCGAAGAATCACCTTCTTGAATCGTTACAATCGATGATGTACTCGCTGGCAGATAGTCCTCTCCAGTTGAAGTAAGAGAAATTCGTATCGTATGTCCCTCCTCAATCATGGCATCCAATGGCATAAATTCCATTTTTGCATTAATGGTTTCAACGAGTGGAATCCATGTCTGGATATCATCGCCACCTTCGTGATACCGAAGATCCATGATGGCATGACCAACGTGGATGCATGTACCCTCGTAACAATCTTCGAAGAGAGCATATATCTGGCCTCCAAGGCTAGCCGTTGTTGCATCGACGTGAAGTCTTGGTGTGCCAACAACACGTAGCGTTTCAGTAAGAGGTTCAGTCTCCCATACAGGTCCAGAGGATGCATCAGGTAGAATAGTAGTAGAACCGCCTACATTGGATAACTCGTTGCCCAATCGCGCAACCCATTCTGTCGTATCAGCAGGAGGGTATCTCGATTCAATTCTCCAATCACCATAATTGTCCTGAACTTCGATCCATTGCCCTGGTTGAGGTCCTCGTTCTTGCAAATAATATTCAAACCATTCCAGAAGATCTTGCATCCAATCAAAACGAATCATTTGTGGAAAAGCTTCTCCACCTCTACCACCTAAATCACTTCGTTCATACAATTGAACTGGACGATCAGGGTAGTCGTGATCCCACTGGCCAAACAATCCCTTTGCTTCGATACCTGCGTCAATGAGCGCGTTCATTGTTGGAACTGCCATGTGGGGGTCAACGTTCCAATCGTGCATACCTTGAATCAAATAGACAGAGCCCTGATAATTAGCGAGAACTCGGTCGAGGAAATATCGTTCAGCCCAATAATCTCCGAATACTTCAGAACCAAGTAAGTATGCGGACGTTCCTGTCCCCGGTCCAATCAAATAATCAGGACATATGTTCTGGTAATCCTCCTCATCACCATCAATACCATACGACCCATAAACGCCGTTATGCATAATCGGGGCTCGAGCTTCTGCGCTACCATTTCGCCACATGAGTTCCTTGACACCGATGAGCCCGGATATTGGGACGATTGTTTTCAAATAATCGTGTTCATTTCCAAACATAGCAGCCTGCCAAGGCGTTGAACCATCGTAAGATTTGCCAATCAGTCCAATATTTCCGTTGCTCCAATTTTGTTCTGCGAGCCAACGAACTGCCGCATCGTTACCAAGTTGTTCAGCCGTCCCCATCAGATCCATGCAATGATTGGATCGTCCAGTACCCGATACAGAAATTTGAGCGAATGCATACCCGTGGGGCAAAATTTGGTCGATAATCATCGTACCAAGCCAACTTCCTGGGACTTCAATTGTTGGTGTTTGCACCGAAGGTTCTTGAAAATAAGGTCCTATTTCAGCGATAACAGGTACTTTCACGCCTTCTTCGACATTAGGCCTCCACACGGCGAGACTGATCAATCCATTAGGTGCCGCACCACCTTCTTCCAATGGCAACTCGTACTCAACAAAATGATGCGTCGAGTTCCATTCATTGGCAGTCTCGAGTATCTCATACGAACCTGTATCCAAAACAAAGCCGTGATCAGCGTCTGTTTTGTAATCCATCAAATAGCGTTCCCAAACTGGTACGTATTCACCATTCGAAGTTGATGAGTCGTCGATCATTTTTGATACTGGACTCCCAAACGTAGCCGATAGAAAGAGGAAAACGATACAAACAGCAATGGTTGCTCCAAGGACTGCATTGAATGATTTCGATATGTCCTTTTCGACATCCAATAAAATAGCGTCGACGTCCATATCACTCGTCATGTTAACGACATATCTCGCTTGTTCTTCAATCCGTCGGAATGGTGGATGATGAATAATCCTCAAGTCCTTCGGTCTTCTGGGATGATTGTAGGAGGGCGAGTATGTTGCATGAAAATTATCGAGGTCTTCCTGAAGAGTTGCCCCCGCATCCGGGTCTCGACCCACATGTTGACCATGCTCCATTCCGCAAGCAAATTCTTTCACCAAGCGACGAACGTTTAGCACTTCAGAATGCCCTTCGATACTTCCATCCTCGCCATCATGCAGTATTATCGCAAGAATTCCTTGAGGAATTAAGAACATACGGTCGAATATACATGCATCGTTTCCGTCCTGCTGAAGACCTCTATGCACGGCCAATTGATGAATATCCAACTAACTCGAAACAAGCCGCAGGCATCATGTTGATGATTGAAAACAACCTCGATCCACGTGTTGCACAGTTTCCAAATGAGTTAATCACGTACGGAGGAAATGGAGCAGTGTTTCAAAATTGGGCGCAATATCGTCTTGTGATGAAGTATTTGTCCGATATGACCGATGAACAGACACTCGTCATGTATTCTGGGCATCCTCTTGGATTGTTTCCATCCCATAACGATGCGCCACGAGTTGTTGTCACGAATGGAATGATGATACCGAATTACTCAACCACGGAAGACTATGAACGTTTGAATTCCATTGGTGTGACGCAATATGGACAAATGACGGCAGGGTCCTACATGTATATTGGCCCTCAGGGAATCGTCCATGGCACAACCATCACGCTCATGAATGCTGCAAGGATGAAGTTTGGAATCCCTCCAGAAGGGGACCTGCGTGGATTATGTTTCGTAACATCAGGTTTGGGAGGTATGTCGGGTGCACAAGCAAAGGCTGCAGTCATTGCTGGAGCTTCATGCATTGTTGCTGAATCAAATCCAATTGCAGCGGAGAAGCGATATGAACAAGGTTGGGTCGAGCATCTCTCCTACAATGTTGATGAAGCCATTGACAAGATGCTTGCTGCATCCGAAGAACGTATTGCCACATCTGTTGGTTTTGTTGGTAACATCGTCGATTTATGGGAGCGAATCATTCAACGAGATGTCTTTGTTCATCTCGGTAGCGATCAAACGTCCTTGCACAATCCATTCCAAGGAGGATACTTCCCTGCTGGCATCTCCTTCGATGAAGCTCAGAACATTATGCACGAGCAACCCGATGTGTTCAAAACGATGGTACAGGATTCACTCTGTAGGCATGTGAACGCCATCAACAAACTCGTAGACAAGGGCATGTTCTTTTGGGATTATGGGAATGCATTTCTCCTTGAATCAGGCCGCGCTGGAGCCGATATCTTCAACCACGATGGTTCTTACAAGTACCCTTCCTATGTCGAGGATATCATGGGGCCACTCTGCTTTGATCGAGGGTTTGGTCCCTTCCGGTGGGTTTGCTCTTCCGGGCTTGATTCTGACCTTCTTGAAACGGATAAAATCGCAGAAGAAATCTTGGTGCAAATGCTTCAAGAGGAGGCTGATGCCGATATACGGCAACAAATCCAAGATAATCTACGATGGATTCGAGAAGCGGACGGTCATCAATTGGTCGTCGGTTCAAAAGCGCGAATTCTCTATGCTGATGAACAGGGTCGAACTCGAATTGCTTCAGCAATGAATCAAGCCATTGCTAGTGGTCGTATCTCTGCACCAATTATTCTTGGCCGAGATCATCATGATGTTAGTGGAACGGATTCTCCTTATCGAGAAACTGCCAACATTCGTGATGGTTCAAAGTGGACAGCGGACATGTCCGTACACAATTTCGTTGGTGATGCTATGCGTGGCGCAACATGGGTTAGTTTGCACAACGGTGGCGGTGTAGGTTGGGGTGAAGTCTCGAACGGAGGATTTGGAATGGTCATTGATGGTTCGGAAGATTCTGAAAGACGACTTCAATCGATGCTGCACTGGGATGTAACGAACGGGGTCGCTCGACGTGCATGGAGTCGTAATTCTGGAGCGATTTCATCAATTCAACGAGCGATGGAGATCAACCCTCTCTTGCATGTGACCGTTCCAGAGATGGTTGATGATGATCTTTTAGATGAAGTATTCGGAGTTGAACACAATGACTAATCGCGTTGTCACATTGGATGGTTCGACATTGAACACACTCGATGTACATGATGTGGCCCATGGTCTCGCAACCGTAACAATCTCAGATGATGCCATGCAAAGAGTACACATAGCGCGTAGCGTCGTTGACCGTATAGTCCAAGGCAGGGAAACAGTTTATGGAATCAACACAGGTTTTGGCTCACTCGTCCACACACAAGTAAGTGCTGATGAAGTTGAGCGTTTGCAATTAAACTTGATTCGTTCCCATGCAACCGGTTTAGGACCAGAACTCCCAACAGAATGTGTACGAGCCATGATGTGCGTTCGACTCAATTCGCTTGTTAAAGGACATTCAGGATGTCACCCAGATGTTGTAGAACAACTGAAAGATTTCATCAATCATTCCATTCACCCCATTGTTCCCCGAATCGGCAGTTTAGGTGCAAGTGGAGACTTAGCACCACTTTCGCATCTTGCATGTGGTCTCGTAGGTGAAGGCAAAGTTGAGTATGATGGCAATGTAATCAACGCAATGGATGCTCTTCAGCAATGTGAATTGGCACCATTAACACTCAGAGCAAAAGATGGACTTTCCCTCATCAATGGCACAAGTCTCATCACCGGAATGTTAGCGATTGCTGTTGAACAGTTGCGTCAGTTGCTGACATATTCTGATATTGTAGCTGGAATGTCAATCGATGCTACGGAGTCAACACTCACGCCTTTCGATTCCCGAATACACAATACTCGGCCACATCAAGGTCAGATCTTTGTAGCGAAACGAATGGAAGAGATTCTTTCAGATTCGAATATTCTTCAACATCATGAACATTGCAATCGTGTTCAAGATCCATATTCATTCAGGTGTATACCTCAGGTTCATGGACCTGTTCAGGAATCACTTCAAAAACTCATTACCACGATTTCCATTGAACTGAATTCCTCTACGGATAATCCACTTATCTTCCCTGATCCAGAGAATCCAGGGTCGCATGAAGTTGTTTCGCAAGGGAATTTCCATGCTGAAATCCTCGGTATTGTTGCAGATTCAATGAGTTTGAGTTTGTTTGAATTGTCATCGATCAGTGAACGACGAATTGACCAAATGCTCGACCCTAATCGTCGTGCGATACGCCCATTCTTGGCAGAAAATCCAGGCTTAGAGTCTGGGTTGATGATTGTTCAATATGTTGCAGGCGCATCTTTAGGAGAGTTGCGCGGCCATGCAAATCCACGAACAGCATTCTCGACAACAACATCAGCTGGTCAAGAAGACCATGTCAGTATGGGTGCCACAGCCAGTTGGAATCTATTGGAAGCAATCCAACGATGTGCTGAAGTCATTGCCTGCGAAGCATTTGTAGCGCATCGAGCGATTCATATTATGGATAAGGAATCCTCTACCTGTGTGCAGGCATTGATTCGTTGCCTGAACAACGTTGTGTTGCCAGGTTTGCACGACAGAAGTACAAGTGAAGAAATTCAATCCATAGCCAATGAATTTGTTTCGTCGAGATGGTTGTCAATTATTCAATCGATGATTGAAACACCATTACGTAAATCAATTTGAAAAATATTCGGCTTCCAAATCATCAAGTCCAGTGAGTTGTCGGATTCGAAACAGGGCAACCGTGCGCTCTTGAGAATCGTGAATTTCTGTTGTAACAAAGCGTTCCAATTCCGTGGCTCGGCGTACTTTCTCTTCAATTAAAACGTACTGAGCATAGATCTCATCAAGATCGTTTGAATAGAGTGAAGATTCAATTTCAGATGTATCAAGTCCCATCTTCCTCCACTGAAGAATCCGTCGTTGAAGGATTTGTTTTGTAAATCCTGAACGCGGCAATCGTGTCAAGAGAACCAGTTTTGGTGTACCGTCATCATTGAGATCTAATTCTACGGATGATGGAACATCGTTGGATTCGCTGTTCATTCCACTTTCATGGTTCTGTTGATGAGATACGATAGTGTTCGTAACTTCAAATTCAGGCGCCTCACGCAATATCCTGGACAACTCACGCTGATCAAAACTTAATGGTGATATTGAAAGATAGATCGACCATGTGCTCATAGCTACTTTTTCTGATAGTGAACGCAACATGGAAAGCACTGCATCAAAGCCATGAAGCGATGCCAGCCACTCAATACCTTCCATCAAAAGCGTACCCTCTCCAGTGGAAATTGTCGATTCGCAAAAATGGTTGATCTTCTCCAGACTTGGTTCAAGGGCGCCAGTGGACTGGGAATTTGTTAACCAATAACACTGAATTTCCGATAAATCAAGCATCTCGAGTAGCCGAGAGGCGGGATATCTCGATACAAAAATAATAGATTGATTGGCAAGGAAATCCAGTGCATCGAATGTTTCAACAAAGGATTCTGTCGTCTCTGCATGGATTGAATAAACCCGACCAGACATGAACTTCCCCTTGCCTCCCCTTGTTGGAGACAATAAATAGGTTTCATCGTCTAAATGACCATCAACCATTATATCCGCTCATGTTTTGGTAGTTACCGGTGACAAAACATGTCCGACGAAAATGAAGAAGTTGCTATGGCAGAATGTGGCTCATGCCGAGCCATTGTACCCGTTGACTCGACAGAATGTTCCGAGTGTGGAATCTCATTTTCAGGGGTGTCTGATGAAGCGTTAGGTGAGTGCGGAGCCTGCAATGCACTTGTCCCATTGGACTCTACGAAATGTCCTGAATGTGGCGTTGTTTTCGTCGCAGATGATGTCATCGACATCCTACGTACATGGATGGCAAACAACCGGATGGATGTCAAGACATTGTTTGGACGATTTGATTCAAACAACGACAATATGATCGACTCAGGTGAACTCAAGGAAGGCCTATTGTCACTCAACTTAGCCGACTTACCTCCTTCTCAAGTCGATCGCCTTGTCGAAGCCATTGATTCGGATGGAGACAGTTTGATTGATTTGAAGGAGCTTCAAACCATCATTGGCGGAGAAGAATTGGAAGAAGATCAGGTGGTGGAAGAAGCAGTAGAAGCTGCTCAAGAAGAAGCCACACTTGAATACAGCGAAAATGTTCTTGCTCAAGTTATGAAATCCCATGGTATCGATGAATCCGATAAAGAAGCATTCGTCGTATTTGCAAAGGATTACAACGCTGATGACAACTCCTACCTCAAGAAAGAAGAATTGCAAGCTGCAGCAAAAGGTTGGAACGAGCAAGAAGCAGATGAAGAAGAGCAATCTGCTGAAGAGGAAACCGAGGAACCTGAAGAAGAAATTGTTGATGATGAAATTGACGAGGAAATTCACGATGAAATCATTGCAGAAGAATCTGTTGATATTGAGGCAGAGGATGAATCGATTGAATCCGATGATACCCATGATGAATATCAAGAATCCATTGAAGAAGATGATGGCCAGGAAGACGATGTCGAAGAGGAGCCAACCCCTGAAGAATTGTTCCACACACTTGCAGTAGCAATATCTGAACAGGGCTTAACCATCCGTGAAGTGTTTGAATCGATGGACACTGACCTTGATGGTAAAATCAACGGCCCTGAATTACAGAGCGGCATTATGAACTTGATGGGAGATCAGTTATCGGCAACGACCGTATTCTCAATCCTTGGAGTTCTTGACCAAGACAACGATGGTAACATTGACCCAATGGAACTTATTCAAGCCATCGAAGAC
>JAPOIF010000063.1 GCA_029979085.1 Methanobacteriota archaeon
TGGATACTTCTCTGGAATAGGAGGCCGTGGTTTCAATGGATGTGAGTAAAGGTAGCGTTGAATGGCAGGGCGAAGATATGTTGAAACATAGTGTTTCAATAATTCATTTCGCTTTTCAGGTTCCTCAACCGGTTTCACGTTCGCAAACGGATGTTCTGGAATGTATGCGAAATGATGGGCAGAATTTCGACCATTTGCTCGAATCCAATCACAAAGAATCCAGGTCAATTGATTCGTAGTGAAACGTAGTTTTGTGAATTCATCACCTTCCTTGTATTCTGTATGCAAGTAATTCAATTCAATACGAGCCACTTCTTCCATCGAAAGTTCAGATGGCATCAATTCAATGATCTGATTGTTGGGAATCTCTTGATCGGATTGCAAGAGGACTCGTAAATGTGTATTCTCTTGAATTTCAGGTTTCATCATGCACAAAATGTGGGTATCGAAGATAACGTTCCATCCAATCTTAATTTTCTCAGACATTCTTGGAAAAAATGCATGTGGGTTGCGAATTCCATAGGACGGAATGAAGACATCTGAATCCGAATCTTGGTCTTCATCAGCAATTTCAGCTTCATGGAGCCGTAATGCTTCAGACCAACCACAAACAAAGTCCTCGTTTGGAATCCACTCTTCTAACGACTTCAAGACGTACCATAGAAGAACTGCACAGGCATCATCTGATTGCTTAACATTGAGTTTCCATATGGCTCGAATTTCATCATACATCTCCTTAAACTGACCTTCATCACGATGGATGCATGTTGCAATATCATTGAGTATCTTGTGAATGAATTTCCTTAGCGTTGGTAGAATCAAATCAATGTGTTCCATCCCAATCACTTCACAATACGCCAATCTTTTCTTGGTGGTGCATTTGTTAGACGAAATGGATGTGTTTTGAGTTTAGAGGGTCTCTGCAAATGGCGTATTACAACGAGATCACCATATGTACCTGGTTGGAACTTGATTGCACTAAAAAGAATTTTTTGATCCAATGGTTCGAAATCAAGAATACCAATGCAACGAAGGCACCATAACTCAGAATCTTGATATTCAGAATGTGGAGCGATATCTCTCGCATCAACGAGCGTTTTTCCCTCAATAGAAGTTCCACACATCGCCTTGTCTCGGTCTGGCTTGTGAAATCCGCCGGTAAGATGCATCTTAGCTGATTTTTTGTCATCGACTGCAACATACACACGTGGGCCTGTGAGTTCGTTCGGTATCATGGCCATCGTTTTTCCATAGACCGAACAGGTTTATTTCTTTAGACCTGTTATGATTTGGAAACAATTGATTCTTTCCTTTTGACTTCAGACCCATGGGTTATTAAAGGAAACGTCGATGATTCCGGTTATGCAAAATGAAGACGAACAGGTTGCAGTAGAATTGGCAGAGCAAGGTTGCACTATCTCAAATGAAACAAAACAGATGCTTGCTTCAATTCATTTGGGCCATCGTGAGGGATGGACGTTCACTTCCGTGAAGATTCCTGAAACCTGGTGCGAAGTTGATGTCCTACATGGGTTGCTTGCATTTGAACAGGAAGATTTGATGCAAGGTTTGTATGCTGAGGCCTCAATTCGTTCGGTCCACGTGTATTCTGAACGCAATTTTCATGTTGCACGAACAACCGAACGAATCAACATCTTTGAGACAAAGTTGCAGGTTTCGATTCTCGTCGTAAAGAACCCACTGCGATTAAGTGAACTTGATGATTTGAACCAGATCATTGATGCTTACGAAGACGGTGAAGCTGTCAACAACGCCCGCATCTCAGAGAATCAATACTTCTGTGCCCTTTTCGAACGAGCGCGTCTCGAAGGCGTTCCAGATGAAATCGTGCTCAAAATAGAAGAGGATGGCGGTTATGATATTCTCGGATGCTTGCACGAGCGAGAGACCTACTGGAAACATGCAGTCGAGGAAAATTTTGAGGCTCCAGAATGGTGCAGCACGCTTCTTTGGCCGTTCATCGATGAAGACCCGTTCAATCTTCAAAAACCCTCGATATCAAGAGATACTGCTATGACTCGAATTGAAGAAATCAGGAGGATGCTTGAATGATGATGCGTTGTCGAAGATGCAGTGCTCCTACAACGAGTGGATATTGCATGATATGCCAATCCACGCGAGAAGACATCTGCAAGCATTGTGGACTTCGTATTCATGATGGGATTCGAACAAGTGAGCGGTTCCTTTGTCGAAATTGCAAGTGAACGAATATGACAAGACGTTTCGTCGTTAACGGTCAACATTCGAATTCATTTCTTCGATTTCATTCTCAAGAATTTTCATTGCCATGTCATACCGTTGTGCACGAATCAGGGAAGCAACAGCGGTGAAGATTTCGAGATGATCGCATGCATGTGCGACTCCCCAGCGTCCACCAACTTCGATTAGTTCTGATTGTTCCGAGAACGATTCCTGTTACGTCGTTTGTTCGAGGGACGTTGTCGGTTGCTGTTTCTGTTGCTCGACTTCTGATTGGACTGTTGAGGTCTGCTCTGTCGTTGACTGCTACGACGTTTGTTCTTATTCGGGTTTGAATTGTTCTTCGAATTACCTGATGTGGCGCTTTTAATTTTACCAGGTTTTTGATTAGGTTTTGGAATTGCTCCGATGAAGTGGAACTCATGTGTGTCATCAACATCGATATCAAAACCAATGAGTTGCTGAATTCCTACCAAATAACCAGATTCCGTATCATCACAAAAGCCGTAGGCAATACCGGATTTTCCAGCTCTTGCAGTCCTGCCAATGCGGTGAACATAACTTTCTGGTTCATTGGGTAAGTCGTAATTGAACACGTGCGTGATATCGTTCACATCAATGCCACGACTCGCAATATCAGTCGCAACCAACATCTTGATGTCTCCCTTTTTGAAACTGGCTAATGCCTTTGTTCTCGCACTCTGGCTTTTGTTTCCGTGTATTGCTGCTGCGTTGATTCCGCTCTGAGCAAGTTGTTTGACCAAACGATTTGCTCCATGCTTGGTCCTTGTGAACACGATGCCTTTGCTGACCTTCTCTTGCTTAATGATCTTGACAATCAGCCGACGTTTGTCCGCCTTCCTTACGAACATAATTTTCTGAGCAATACGGTCGACAGTGACTTCTTCTGGGCTGACATCAACCTTGACTGCGTTGTGCAGGAACGAGGCTGCAAGGTCAGCAATGGACTTCGGCATTGTCGCACTGAACAACAGGTTTTGCCGTTGTTTAGGAAGAAGATTGAGGACCTTTTTGATGTCTCTGATAAAGCCCATATCCAACATTTGGTCTGCTTCATCCAGGACAAAAAATTCTACCCTTCCCAAATCGATGTGGCCTTGTCCGATCAGATCGAGCAATCGCCCCGGCGTTGCAACCAACACATCGATGCCTTTCTGCAATGCTCTAACCTGAGGGTTTTGATTCACGCCACCAAAGATGACTTTGTGTCGAATGTCCAAATGTTCACTGTATGCTGAAAACCGTTCATCAATTTGTGCTGCTAGTTCACGAGTTGGGGACAAAACAAGAGCCCGAATGTGACGTGCACCATGTTGCTTCTTCCGGCTCATGACCTGCAACACGGGCAAGGCGAATGCTGCTGTTTTACCCGTTCCGGTTTGAGCCACCCCGAGAACATCTCTTCCATCGAGGAGCGGAGGAATGGATTGAGATTGAACTGGTGTTGGTGTCGTGTATCCTTCCTGTTCAACAGCAAGAAGCAGTTGTTCAGATAATCCGAGCGATTGAAAGTCATGCATGTTTTGTTCCCCATTAGAGTCACAAATTGCAACAATGCTAACTCCTAGAATTACTGCTGTTATGCTTATCACCTAAAACTAGGTAGGTCAAAAACCCCTTTTCCTGTATGTTCTGTTGGGTCGCAACATTTGCCGTGAGACAACAGAATGATTTTTTTTTCCAAATTTTAGAGGAAATTTCCTGATTTTATTTAGTACTTCTTGATTCTGCTTAAGTAAGAGCCGTTGTAGGAAACAACATGTCGTACGCACCCGAGGACTATAATTTTGGAAAACCATCGAACTACACCTTTGCTGAATTCATAACAGCAGCAAACGATGAGGCAAAGAAAATGTTTGTTGAAGCGTATGGCCACATGCTCAATTACAACCATGAACAAGCGATTGCCTGCTTCATGGCATGTACAGAACTCGATCCGAACTGCGCAATGGCTTGGTGGGGAATCGCTTACTGTGTCTCTTCAAACTACAATTGGTCACCTGGACTCGGTTCGGGCTACGATCCAATTCAACAGGCATTGAAGGTTATGGGTCATTGTTCAGAACTTGAACAAGATCTCATCCGTGCGCTGTCTACTCGCCACTCCGAGGAGGCTCGAGATGCAGCAGACCCATCGGTCCTTAACATGGGTAACGACCCTGAACTGAACGTTGCATTCGCTGAAGCCATGGCTCCATTGTACAAGAAGTACAAGGAAAATCTCGACGTGACTGCAATCTATGTTGAGGCTCTGATGAATCTCAAGGCTTGGCAACTCTGGGACAAAAACACGGCTACTGGCGAAATCACACCTGCGGATGACAACACACTCCTCCTTGTTCAAATCATGGAAGACGCTTTCGAAAACAGTGAAGAGGCCAAGGTTCATCCTGCTCTTTGTCACCTTTACTGCCACGCATTAGAACTTTCACCGTTCCCTGAACGAGCACTTCCAGCAGCCGATGTCCTTCGCACTTGCATGCCTGGTCTCGGTCACTTGGTTCACATGCCTTCACACATCGATGCTTGGGTTGGACAATGGAAGGAAGCCATTGAGTGCAACATTGCTGCAGTTGAAGCCGACGATCGCTACGTTGAACTCACAGGTAACGAATCTCAATTCTACAAGTTCTATCGAATGCACAATCACCATTTCGTTGTCTGGTGTGCCATGTTTGATGGTCAATACGAAACCGCTCTCAAGTATGCTCGAAAGGCCGTTGACACACTGCCTGCTGGAGATGAAAACGGTGGCGTTCAGTTCATGCTTGCCGGAATTATTCCAATGGGTGCCATCTTCTTGGAATCCTATGTGACCATGCCTTGGCACGTCATGATTCGATTCGGAAAGTGGGATGAAATCCTTGCTGAGCCAATGTACGATGACAAGGATGTCTTCCCAGCAACCATCGCAACACAGCACTATGCACGAGGTGTTGCTTACGCTTCCAAGGGAATGGTTCCTGAGGCAGAAGAAGAGCAAGTCCTGTTCAAGGAAGCGTTGCAAAATCCTGCCCTCGCCGGCCGTATGATGCACAACAATTTCATGTATCAAGATCCAGCAGAAGGTCCTTCAATCCTCAACGTGAATGCATCCATTCTTGAGGCAGAAATTGAGTATCGTCGCCAATTCCTTGCAAAGGCAAACGGGGATGATTATGATTTTACAGCAGCCTTCGATGAGCTACGACGAGGTGTTGATCTCTCGCTCAACCTTGCCTACAACGAGCCTTGGGGTCAAATGCAACCGGTTCGTCACATTCTCGGTGCGTTGCTCTTAGAGCAAGGTCACATCGAAGAAGCAGAAGAGGTCTATCGAGCTGATATCAAACTCTGGAAGGACAACATGTGGGGTCTCCTCGGTCTGAAACTCTGCCTTGAAGCTCGTGGCGACGCTCCTGATGAACTTGCAGAAGTAACTGCACTCTTCAACGAACGAAGCTCTCGTGCTGACATCGTTCCTGCGAAGACCTGCTTCTGTGCTCAAGATGCTCTCGCAAAGTCTTGTTGTGACTGAATTTCATTTGAGTCGCAAATCGAAAGTAGGTCAATTTTGATGACTTTCCTTTGGATGCTTTGGTGGAAACGCAATCAGACTTGCAAACCAGCCGATAGATGCACAGACGACAATCGAACCAATCGTTGAGTGGATGCTCCATCCGAATGGGATGACGTGAATGTTAACACCTTCAATCCAATAGGATGTATTCGCAATGTCACTCACACTCATGAGCCCGTAGATCATGAGAACCATAACTTGGCTTGCAGCCATGAGTGGAATGTACACCTTTGGCCCAATACGGTTGTAAGCAAGGGCTACAATTTCAGCAACGATGGCGAGTGTAATACCCATTGTGAGGTTGTTTGAATCAAATTCAGAGTAGACCCATACACCAATTGCATGGAACATGAAGAGGGTGAACATAGCACCACGTGCAGGTTCCCATCGTTGAAGGAAGATGGCAAGAACCGCGGATGTCAAAGCGGCTTGGATGAAGAGTGATTTCAGTCCTTGTTCAAGTGCAAAGTTGTAGTCATCGTTGTCACAAAAATCGAGGTTGCCAGAATAACAGAAACTTTGCAACGGAGCAAACCAGAGATTCGCATAACGCACCATCAGGAGCGCAACACACCAGGCAGCACCTGCACCAAAGAGAATCAGAAGTTGTGAAGGAAGCCCGTCCTTACCTGTTTTTGAATCAGCCCATGCCGACCAGAGTGGTGCTGTCACCGACATCATGAGTCCAATGAACAAGCCAATGTGTGTTGGTGAAAGAAGAATATCTACATTCTCTTCCACACCAAGCGTTTCATGCCAAATAAGGTCACCAAATCCAGAGACTGCGAAGATGATGATACCATACACGCCTGCTCGGTGTTGGGGTTCAACGCCCCTGAGGGTGCCGAAGGGTTCTCGAATCAGTTGTTGAATCCCTCCATCCGGAAGAAGAGCGTAGAAGATGTAAGCTCCATAGGCTGCTGCACCCGAGTACCAAACAGCATGCCATGGTGTGAAGAATGTGTCATCGACGTTTCCTGCAATATGGGCGAACGCATCGATCAGGAGCCCTGCAAGACACCACAATCCGAGAGATAAGACGATGGGATCGTAGAATTTTTCACCAATCTTTGGTAGCCCCTTCCAACGCTTGTTCAAAACAAAGGCTAAGATTCCGGCAAGCAAGAGTAAGCCGAAGAAGATGAATGGAAAACTTGTGTAAAAGTGTTCATTGCCATGTGTTCCTGCCATGCGCCGTGTTGGGTGAACTGAATAAAAAGCGTTCAGTGACAGTGGTGGTACTTGGAACGATTATTCCTCTTCTTCGAGAGCAGCCGTCAACTCTCCAAGGTCGATTCGATTGTCATCATTCGCATCCAATGCCTTGATGATCATCGAAACTTGACCAGGGGACAACGCATCGCCAAGGTGCTCAAGAAGTCCCTTGTACAATTCAGGGCCGTTGATTTCTCCGTCATCGTTCGCATCGATGGAGGAAAAGACATCTGCTGCAGTTTGGTTGCTTTCGTTCATTGCAGCCTTTAGGTTTGAAATGGCTTCTTCAACACTCCATGTATCGTCATCGGACATAGAAAGATGTCGTGTCGTTCGTTGAATAAAGGTTCCGAACTTGTCTTTGGTTATAGAAAGTAGCATTCCGTAAGGTCATTATGTAGAGGACGGGTGGACATGTCATGCGAACGAAGGCTGTCTTGCTCGCCTTACTTGTGGCTGCAGTTTCCCTATCGGGATGTTTTGGAGAGGAAGAACTCATCCCAGAGCCCGTTCCAGTCGTGGAAGAGGAGCCTCGTATCTTCGTTACAGACAAAACAGGTGCTTCCCTAAACATTCCACCTGTTGATATGGAGTTCCAATTCAGTGATGTTGGAGAAACAGGAAAAGAGCCAAGCATTGGTATCACGTCGAGTGGTTGTATCTTCTTCATCGCCATGGAGAAGGTTATGCGTTCCTGTGATGGTGGGCAGTCTTGGGAAGAATCCCAAGATCCTGTTCAGTGCTCCCCAACAACCAGTGACCCGTACGGTTGGGTCGACCCAATCACAGACCGCGTGTTTGGCGTCCAAATGATTGGTTTGGAAACGTCATGGATTTGTTGGAGTGATGATGATGGCCAAACGTGGATGGGGAATCCTCACGATTCTGGAACGACTCCATTGAACGATCACATCAAGTTGGCCAGTGGCCCTTGGACAGATTCGGGATATGGAGCGTTGGGACAGTTTACGAGTGGGTTCTATGAAACAGCTGTCTACTATTGCTACAACAAACTCGCAGGCATTTTCTGCTTCACGAGTTTTGATGGTGGTGCAACGTTCGAAACAGGTGGACAGATTATCGGCCTTGCAACAACCAACGGCGGTCTACACGGCGCCATATCGACCGCTCCTGATGGAACGGTCTACGTCACACCTCGTGTTGCTACTCCAACCGTCATCGTCTCGAAAGACAACGGCTTTTCATGGTTCGAACGTACCATGGGTTCAGACGTGAATACACCAAACCCGCGAAAGAATTCTGAGGTCTCCACAGATACCGATTCAAACGCATATCACGTTTGGACGGGTGCTGATGAAGGCGTCTACATGTCCCGTTCGACCGACTCTGGTGAAACGTGGGAACAAGAGAGCATTCGCATCTCTCCTGCAGGTGTGATTTCCACTGTCTTCCCGCAAACAGATGCAGGAGATCCGGGTCGAATTGCCATTACCTATCTTGGTAGTGAGAATTCTGAGATGCTGAACCAGTCGGATATTGATGGAAACCCTTGGAATGGAAACGCTCACTACGCTCCAAACAACGCCAGCTACCATCTTTACATTACGTTCAGTCTCAACGCTCTAGATGAGAATCCAACGTTCCATACCTATCGAGTAACAGATGATCCTGTCCAAGTCGGGTCGATTTGTTTGAACTCTGGTGACTGTCGTGACATTGGTGGTTCCAACCGCAATCTCTTGGATTTCAATGACCTGCATATCGACCGTCAGGGTCGGGTCTATGTCGCCTTTGCTGATGGTTGTACAGGTGGCTGTGCTGACAATCCAAACGCTACTGCGGCGGACTCCCGTGACGGACGAGGCTCTGTGTATTACCTTGCATCAGGTCCGAGCCTCTACCTTGCAGATGGTGAACTCCAGCCTCTATACTGATTCAGACAGAAGCAACAGTACGCTGGTTGAACTTGAGTGATTGCATCAATTGATTGAATTCAATTCGTGCTTGTGCGATTTGTTCTTTGCATTGCTTGATTCGAGCCTTGTGGGCTTCCTTGAGGCGTTTCCATGCTTCCTTCGAATCGTTCTTTCGTTCTGTACGAGCGAGTTTGTATTCCTCTCTTCGCTTCATCAAATCGGTGAAGCCTTTTCGCAGTTTTTGCACACACTGCGTGACTTTTTCCTCAAGTTCAATTGAAACTTCATCCCCGTCTGACTTCCTTTCGAAGGTCGTTTTCATTCGCTGGGACTCGATCGATTTCTTTGGGATTCGATGCAAATCTTTGGTCATTCCAATCCAAGATGCGACCTTAATCCACCATTTTGATGGATCCCAATGGTACCACTTGTGGCCATTTCGGTAATCGGCTTGGAAGGTGTGATGGAAATTGTGGTAACCTTCTCCGAAGGTGAAGAAGGACAGGATTGGAGAATCACGAGATGTGTTCGCTGTT
>JAPOIF010000064.1 GCA_029979085.1 Methanobacteriota archaeon
ACAACTTGGAAGCCCAATAACGGGTGGCGGTCCATTGTACGGTATCTTTGGTTGCACACAACCCTACCTACGACTCATGCCTGGGCGAATTGTCGGCCGAAGCATCGATGTTGATGGAAAAGAAGCGTATTGCTTGACCCTCTCGACTCGTGAACAACATATTCGCCGACATCGTGCAACCTCCAATATCTGCACTAACGAGACATTGATTGCTCTTATGGGGGCGATGCACATGTCACTCCTCGGTCCAGAAGGACTTGAACATCTCGCTGTACGAAACATGGCTGCATGCACGCAACTCAAACGACAACTCACAACAATCGATGGTTTAGCATTCCCGTACGAACAACAATCGCACTTCAATGAATTCGTTGTTGAACTACCAGCAACAACGGCCTCATGCCTGACCTATCTTGAAGCACAAGACATCGTTGGTGGCTTTGATGTGTCTGCTTGGTATCCTGAAAAGACCAATCAAATGCTCCTCACCGTCACCGACCAAACCAGTCAATCGGACATCAATCGTTTGGTTGAATCACTCACCAACTGGGTAAAGGAGGTGAGTGCTTGAGCAGATTGTTCGATCATTACGGTGCTGAAGGCAAAGGATATTCTCAGCCTGATGCCCTTCTTTCAGCATCTGAACTCAATCTTCCCAGCAACATGGCTCGGAAGCAACTCCCTCGCTGGCCACGTCTTTCAGAACCTGAAATGGTTCGTCACTACACATGGCTCTCCAAGCGTAATTTTGGAATTGATACCGGATTTTATCCACTCGGCTCGTGCACTATGAAACACAACCCACGCGTGAATGAAGTCGTTGCTCAACTTCCAGGAATCGCGGATATACACCCTCATCAACCAGAACATCAATTGCAAGGTTTGCTCTCCATCTATTATGAAATGCAAGAGATGCTTGCAATTTGTGCGGGTATGGATGCAGTAACCTTGCAACCAGTTGCGGGAGCACAAGGTGAATTCACGGCCGTTCGCTGTTTCCAAGAGTATTTCCGTCACCGTGGCGAACATCATCGAACCAAGGTCATTGTGCCCGATTCAGCACACGGAACCAATCCAGCAAGTGCGGCGATGGCTGGTTTTGAGATCATTGAGATTCCAAGCCAAGAAGATGGCCGCATTGACCTGGCAGCTCTTCGTGCAGTTGTTGGTGAAGATACAGCGGCAATGATGATTACCAATCCAAACACGTTGGGTCTCTTTGAGCAGGATATTGCAGAAGCCTCCTCCATTGTACACGACGTTGGTGGCTTGATGTACTACGATGGTGCGAATTTTAACGCCATTCTCGGACGCACAAGTCCCGGGTTGATGGGCTTCGACGCAGTTCATTACAATCTACACAAAACGTTCAGTCAACCGCACGGCGGTGGCGGTCCTGGATCTGGACCAATCGGTGTCAAAGAACATCTTGCTCCATTCCTGCCGTCTCCAATCGTTGACAGGCGAGCCCCGTCTGGCGAAGAAAAGAACCAAGCTGTTGACGAGTATTGGTACACATGGCATACGCCTGAGCACACCATTGGTAAAGTCCAACAATGGCATGGTAACGCCGGCGCAGTGCTTCGATGCTGGGCATATTATCGACGATATGGGAAGGAACTTCGAACGATGTCTGAGCATGCAGTTCTGAACGCGAACTATCTCCGTCATGCCATTCATCGAGAAGCGAAAGCAGCAGGCGTTGATCATCTCTTTGTCGATGGGGCAGATACCATCGTTGCAAAACACGAGTTCACCCTTTCACTTGGTCCTGCTAAGGAAAGTTTAGGAATCTCAGCAATGGATGTGGCCAAGGGTCTTCTTGACATGGGCTACATGGCACCAACAGTTTACTTCCCTCTGGTTGTTCCGGAGTGCATGATGATTGAGCCGACAGAAACAGAGTCAAAGGAAACGCTGGACACGTTTGCGAAAGATTTCTGCAAGGTGCTTCAACTCGATGCTGAAACGTTGCATAATGCTCCAACAACAACACCAGTACGTCGTGTCGATGAAGTGTATGCTGCACGAAATCTCTGTCTGCGTCATCCGTTTGACGATGAATGAGATCGAAGCAAAATTGGTTCTTGCGTGAATTGCATCAATTCCCATGTTAGTTGAGATGAATTGATGATAAATGCCATCGATATGAGAAGTAATTCAACAACAAGCCACCACCACGATGCTACGAAGGCAGTAGCTACAAGAATAGATGAGAGCATCATCAATCCAAACAGGCTGATGCTTGGTCGAAATCGAACGAGCAATTCATCACCAATCTCGTTGTAATTCAGTACAACAAACTGGAACAGTCCGCGATAGACCTGAACTTCTTGCCCACGATGAATAACCTGCAAGTCGTGGTGCTCATCCAATCGAGCAAGGAACGATTCCGAGTCGCACTTGTAAACCTGCTCCATTGCATCACCAAACTGAGGTTTTGATTTAACCCCATCGCCGATATCCAACAGGCACAAGAACTCGTGCGTCTTGGCTTGGGCATGGTTGGATTATTCGTGGCCGGATGGTATCCTTCCGAAGAAAAGGCGGTTATGATCATACCACTTTTCACGATGGCAGCTTCGCTCCTGACAATGGCCTTTCCCGTCCTTATGCTGGTCTCCGGAAAGTACACGTCGTTCGTTCCTTGGCTCATTCTGATTTCCAATATTCTCCTGGGGATTGCCTTACTGTCAACGTTTTCACAACGAAGGGTTCTGATTTTGTACAGAGGTGTTCACTTGAGTGTCGTTCTTCTTCTTGCCTCGATTTTCGCCATTTTCTCTAACCAGTTCCCGCAGTGGGTAGCCCTCGTTTTGTGTGCAGGCTTGTTCGTAACAACCTATGGAACTGCGAGTAAAACCTCGGCAGGATACGGCGTTCAATTTCGTCGTGAATGGGATGCAACATCGTATCTCAATATCAATCCAAAGCGTCGCCATGAGTGGAAGATTCTCAATGCAAAACCAAGCAATGGAATCATGGCTTTATCTCGGACAAAGCATCAACTTGCCGTGGTGTATTGCCAATTTGATGACGAGGGTTGCTGGCTGCATTTGGATGTCTTTTCAGGTCAAATTTTTGATCTTGAGCAATTCTTGCTTGAAGAAGAGTGAAGGGTCATCTAAAAGAACTACCCGCGATGGGAATTGGTCATGGATGTATCTATCTTACTTGGTTCGAAGTCTGACATGCCGATTGCTGAAAAGTGCACAAAGGTGCTTGACAAATTTGGCGTAAACTATCAATTACGCGTAGCTTCTGCTCACCGTTCCCCAAAATTTGTTGAAGACATTATTCACAAAGCAGAGGAGGATGGGTGCAAAGTCTTCATTGCAATGGCAGGATTAGCCGCTGCACTGCCCGGTGCTGTCGCAGCTCTAACCACGAAGCCTGTCATTGGTGTTCCATGCGGCGGTCGCGTTCCATACGATTCTCTTCTCTCAATCGTTCAACTGCCTCCTGGTGTTCCAGCAGCTACCGTTGGTGTTGACCGTGGTGACAATGCAGGACATCTTGCCGTGCAAATGCTTGCTCTTGTCAACGATGACATGGCACAACGCCTCGTTCAAGATAAACTCGACCAAGTTGAGCGCGTTCTCCAAATGGATCGGGAAGTGAACGGCGGGGCTTGAGATGTTCGATGCACCTGAGTTCATCGAAGAATCGATTCAGCAATTGAAAGCAACCATCGATGATGTTGCCATCATTGCGTGTTCAGGTGGTGTTGACTCAACTGTGGCTGCGGTCATTGCAAACAAAGCCGTTGGTAATCTTCTGCATTGTGTCTATGTTGATACAGGATTCATGCGAAAGGACGAGACGGAAGAGATCGAAGCAATGCTTGCTCAGCAAGGCATCAATCTGATCACCGTCAAGGCAGCAGATCGTTACTTTGAAGCACTCAAAGGTGTAACTGAACCCGAGCAAAAGAGAAAAGTTATCGGCGAATTATTCATCCGAATTTTCGAGGATGAACAGAAGAAATGTGGTGCGAAATACCTTGTGCAAGGCACCATCGCCCCAGACTGGATCGAGTCAGGTGGTGGTGTTCGTGACACCATCAAATCGCATCATAATGTTGGTGGGTTGCCAGAAGATATGACGCTCGAAGTGGTTGAACCACTACGTGAATTGTACAAGGACGAAGTTCGAGAACTTGCCCGAGAACTCGATATCATTGTCGCAGAGCGTCAACCATTCCCGGGGCCTGGATTAGCGGTTCGAACCCTCGGTGAACTCACGCCAGAGCGTGTCGAAGTTGTTCGCGAAGCATGCGCCATCGTTGAAGAAGAGTTTGAAGCGGGCGCCGCTGCAGGCGAAATGGAATTGCCATGGCAATACTTTGCAGCCCTTCTTCCGGTTCGCTCGGTCGGTGTTCATGGCGATGTCCGCGCTTATGGAGAAACAATTGTTGTTCGTGCAGTACGAAGCATGGACGGAATGTCTGCGAGATATTCGGAGATTCCACACCACATTCTTCAGAAGATCAGTACGCGAATCACAAACACGGTCAAAGGTGCAGTCAATCGAGTCGTATACGATATTACCCACAAACCACCGGGTACAATCGAGTGGGAATAAATCGCTACTTTTCGACTTCTTCCTCAAGCATCTGCTGTGCCAGTTTGATTTTTTGTCCACGTTTGAAAAATGTGTACCAATGCCAAAAGCGGGCTGCAACAGCAAGTGGAAGAACGAAACAGAACAGGACGCCGAGAACTGTTTCGGAAACCATTGACTCATCTCGCTTGTGTTTGACATTGAATTACGCCGATTGTGGGGCTCGAACCCACGACCTTGGGATTAACAGTCCCACGCTCCACCAGCTAAGCTAAATCGGCGAGTTTGGCCACTAACATCTCCTTTATCATGGCTTCCATCGATTCAAGTCGTCGAACAATCAGATATTGTCAACGTTTCGAGAATCCTTGAACCAACAGCGACTTGATAATCAGAAATCGTAATCGAGTTCTTGAGTCGTTGAATCAATTGTATATCGATGCCAAATGGGCCATCCAAGGTAAGAATCACATCGCCTTCCTCGACTTTTGATCCAATATGTTTGTGAATTTCGATACCGATTCCATGGTCGATATCTGAACCTTGTACTGAGCGTCCAGCACCTGCTTCACAGAGTACTTGACCGATTAGAAGTGCATCAAGATCCGCAACGAATCCTGATTGTTCTGCTTGGAGGATGTATTGCTGTGGAGCGCGTTGCAAGACGCTCCAAGGATCTTCGATGAGTCGTTGAGCAGTGGATGAATCAACTCCTTGGCGCTCAAGCATTGCTTTGAATTCGTTGAGGGCAGAACCATTTGAAAGAACATCTGTAATCTCAAAACCCAATGCATTGGCTTGAGCATGAACCAATTCCATTGTATCATCCGGACCAACGCCTTTGAGGCAGTCGATGCACTCCACAATTTCATGACCGTTGCCCAGCATACGCCCGATTGGATGGTCCATATCCGTGAGTTGAGCCGTTACTTCGATTCCAAGTTCCGTACCAACTCGAACCATGGATTGAGCAAGTGCACGCGCATCCTCGGAGTGTTGCATGAATGCAGCCCTTCCAAATTTTACATCAAGAACAAGCGATTGGATTCCTTCTGCTGCCTTTTTTGAAAGAATTGATGCAGTGATCAATCCAATGCATGGAACTGTTGCCGTAACATCTCGTATAGCATAGAGAATGGAATCTGTGGGGGCAATCTCAGCGGTTTGTCTTGAAATAAAGCATGGATTTTCAATCATTTCTTGAATTGATAATCCCGTGTTGAATCCTGGTATGGATTCCAACTTGTCAATGGTTCCACCCGTATGTGCTAATCCTCTTCCGGCAAGCATTGGTACAACTGCTCCGCAGGCTCGAAGCGCAGGTGCAAGGATGAGGCTCATCTTATCTCCAACGCCTCCAGTGGAATGCTTGTCGACTGCACCTTCTCGTAGAGGTAAACGCTCACCTTGCTCCAGCATGGCCTTGGTAAGGGAGGTTGTTTCGTGAGGATTTAATCCGTTGATTTGGCATGCCATGAGAAATGCACCAATCTGCTCGTTCGGAATGTCCTGGAGATGTTGAATGAACCATTCAATCTCATTCTGCTCAAGAGCATGTCCATCCCGTTTCTTTGCAAGCAGGCTTGGGATATGCATTGCAATCAACTCTCGTCAACAGAGGCCAAACCAATCTCAGCGAGACGTTGATGGAGATATTCACCAGCTGTAATTGAGGGAAAATCTGCAGTTCCGCTTGTCCGATCGATGTATTCAGGGAGCGGTGTTAGGTCGATTTCGTTTCGTGGATGCACGAACATCGGCATAGAGAATCGACGTTGTGTAGGGTCGCCTGGGTTGACAACGCGATGCGTCGTTGACTTGAACAACCCATTCGTCAGGTTTTGAATCATGTCTCCAGAATCAACAATAATTTGCTCATGGTTGCCTTCAACATCAATCCATGTTCCATCATGATCCATGACCTGCAAACCTGCAGCAGTAGCCGTCATCAGCAGGGTGATGAAATTGATATCCTCATGGGCAGCAGAGCGAACAGCGCCTTCAGGCGTCGAAGAATCGAGCGGTGGATAGTGAATAATTCGCATGATGGTGTTTCCTTTTTCAGCCATAGATGGCAACCAATCCGAGTTCTTTCCAAGATACAAACTGCATGCTGAGAGGAGTTGATTTGAAATCGCCTCCATCTGGTTGTAGAGAGCGTTGACCTTTTCCTCAAACTTTGGTGTATGTTCATTTGGCCAAATGTTCATCGGATACTTGTTGTCCGTTTCACTCCCCTGTTGGCCACGACCAGTTTGCCAGAATTCCTTGAGGTCAGGAGCAGGATTGTCTTTTGCATGCTCAACACCAAAGGCCGTATACCCTCGTTGGTGGGAAATTTCTGGCTTTGCATACAATCGCTTTACAGATTCATCGAGCATGAAGAACGATTCCGCTTCATGGTATGTGTCCTCGATTAACTTGAGGTCGATACCGTGATTTGTCAATGCAAAGAATCCAATATCGGCGAGCGAGTCTCCAATGGTTTGGATGAATGAACGTATGCGCTGTTCATCACCGGACGTAAAATCACTGAGATCAGCGATTGGTAACGGTCGTGCCAACGGATCACCTAGAGTCTCGTAGTTTTGCGATAAGTCGCAGCATTTCGAAGTACAACCAAATGACCGTAACCATGATTCCAAATGCGCCCCACCATTCTTGCTTCTTTGGTGCGCCCATGCGAACTCCTGCATCGATCATACCGAAGTTTGAGATTAACATCATCGATGCAACGATCACGATGAAAACGCTAATTCCAATGCCGATGGGTCCTGATGAATGGAGGAATGGAATTGTCCATGGTGTGAGGAAAAACAGAAACATATTGATCACGTACATCAGCATAATTGATCCAGCCAATGTAAAGACGATTTTGTTGAATGTTGGTGTCGGACGTAGGATGCCAACCGAGTATATTGTGAGCATGCACGCCACGACTCCAAATGTAGCAAGTCCTGCTTGAATCGCAATACCAGGGTACATAATTTCAAAGAAGAGAGTAAGAGGTCCGATGAAAAGTCCCTCAAGCGTTGCATAAACGATGACAAACGCAGTAGGTTCTGCGGGTCGAGAGAACCAAAGGAAAATACCCATTCCAGCAGTTCCAAACATTCCCAGCAACATCATCGGATAGAGAAGCGCAGGCATGATGAAACCAAGAGCAATCGATCCAACGGCGCTGACCGTTGCTAATCCAAACAAAATTCCAGTCTTCTGCAGTGTGCCTTCAAGGGTCATTCTGTCATTACCCTGAATTGAATTCCAGAATTTTGGTTGGAAGACAGGGTTCGTCGAATTGTATGCCATGGTCTGTCTTGGCGACGCTCCTTTGTCAAGGTTACGCGACTCAGCCCTGTTCAGAGACTTGTTGCTGGTAGTATTCTTCCAGTTGGTCTAACGTCCATCCGAGGTCGAGGTATTGTTGTAGCATAGCCTCGTCCCAGCCAGGGAATCGATTCAATTCATTTGCCAAAGGAGAGGATGGCTCATCTCCACGTCCATCCAAAACGGGTTGCTCCCACTGCGCTTCTGTTCCAATGACATCATCGATATGCTGATCGGTCACCCAATCCTTTCTTGCCTCGGTTTCCTTTCGAGATTGAACGATACCATAGACGGCGCCAATCAACAGCAAGAGGCCACCAATCATCAGAAGAAGCATGAACGTCTCGCCAAATCCTTCCTCAGCCTCACCGCTTGCATCTCCTGCTTGTTCATTGCGTTGTGCAGTAGAACAGCCGTTCACATCGGTTGGTGTGCTTAGCGGCGTATCTGGGCATTCATCGACGGAATTCAGAACACCGTCTTGGTCATCATCGACGCTGGGTTCATCCGTTTCGTTGTTTCCGGGGTCAACTGGTTCAATGCCTCCAAGGTCACAACCAAGTGCGTCTGCTTCGTTGACGCCATCCCCGTCTGCGTCTGCCATGTTGATGGCATCAGAAGGTGAAACAGCATCGACGGATGGGTCAAGAGCTGTTGCTTGAGCCCAACTCACTTCGACTGCATCGAGGATACAGTCGCCATCAGTGTCTGGATTGAATGGGTCGCCACCAAGCGTGTACTCGTCCATGTTGGACAAGCCGTCATTGTCGTTGTCGATATCCGCTTCCAAGACACTTCCAATCATCGAAACGGTTCGATTGAGTCCAAACTGAACCTCGAAGATGTCGGGCATACCATCGTTGTCAGTATCGGTGACATTGTCAAGACGGTTCCAATCTGCGTACCATGATTCAATATAGGGTGCAGCAACCTCTGAAGAAGTGATGATCAGCCCCATTTCGCGATTACGAACCATGGCTGAGTCACCCCAGTTAATGCTCGAAATGAGGACAGATTCACCATCAACGATTGCGCCCTTGTTGTGAAGTTTCATCACATCATCGTCTTCACTCATGATGATCGCAGTGGTATCCCAACCGTTGGAAATATTCCAATCATTGTTGATTGTGTCGACAACATCTTGGATGTCTTCGTCGAGGTAAGCACCGTTGATGATCAGACGAATCGATACGCCGTCAAGGGCTGCCTGCTCGAGAGCAGATACGACAGGGTTCTCACCCCAGCCCCACTTCCAATCAAGGTCAAGGTATTGCAGTGAAAGCAGAATCTCATCATCAGCGGATTGAATCATTTCAGTCAGTCCATCCACACAATCATCTGGACATGTCAACAATTGCCCGCCATAAGTACCGGAGAAGGCTGTGGCAGTCTCTTGCGTAATGGTCTGAGCCTGTGGAATCGAGTACGAGTTGGTTGGAGGAATCGGTGAAACTGCTTGCACGTACATCGAACCTTCATCGTAAGTCATCTTTGCACGAACGCTGTTTGCTAACTGGACGCTGTCGACGAG
>JAPOIF010000065.1 GCA_029979085.1 Methanobacteriota archaeon
ATGTCTTTTCGGACATGTTCAACGGCTTCGGTTTGGGATGAACATGCGTCATTTTCTACTGAAAATCCAGGTAAATGACCCTCGTGAAGACGCCAACGTTTTGCCTTCAAGTGACCAAACGAACCTGCACCATGCACAATAATGACGTGAACGTCTTGTTGAGTTATGGAATGAACGGTGGAGCATAGATTCCGAATGATTTCGATGTTTGCAACACATTCCTCATCTTTTTTGGTAATGAGCGCACCTCCAAATTTGATGATAATGCGCCTCACCATGCCATGGCCAAGAATCTGACCTTCATGAGTATGCCTACAAAACACAGGATTCAATAGTCTGCGTTGTTTGAGAACACCATGACCGATGAAGGCCCAAGCCTTGATTCCTTCCTTCGACACCTCCAAACAGAGGTTGAGGCGGCCAATGAGATTGCCGACAAATCTGAGCGAAACATTCGATTGCTGCAACTTGAATCGTCCATTCAAGAAGCAATCATCTTCGCAAATCGATACAAAGAGTTGCAAAATCAAGGGGTTGACCCACTTCTCTTGGTCGATCCAAAGGTTCAGCAGGAACGTCCTGCTCCACCTGCAACGAAAGGACAAGCGATTCTACTTGGAACATCAACCTGCTCAACATGTGGTAAGCTTCTCGAAAACGATCTCGACTTTTGCCCGGCTTGCGGAGCAACGAAGTGATCACTCTTCTTCTTCTCGAGTCCAGCGTGCAACGGTATCGACAATCATCGGATCGTCATCGCCAACGCGATAGAGGTATTCAGGAGGAACTTCGTCCGTTAAGAAGACAGTCTTCCCTGCACGATAGATGGTGTGACCATCAGCAACTGCACGTACAGTATCGACCTCGATGATGGCAGGACGATCGATTCGAACATGACCTGCCTCCAATGCGTTAACGATTGTCTTGGAGAGGTGGATGTGGTTTCGAGTACCTGAGGTTATTCCAAGTTGAACGATGGCATCAGCCTCGTTCGGTTCACATGGCCAGTACAGTGCCTCTGGAATTTCATCGGTCGGCAAGTCAAGTTCAATTTCGATGGAATGACCATAGGTGGCTCGAATCATTTCACCTTCGACCTGATATCGACCCTTTTCATCAGCATTAGCAATGGCTTCAAAGTGCCATCCACGTAGCCAATGATAGTGGCGTCGCTGACCAGAAATTGAGTCAGCAAGTTCTCGTGTGCTTACCCATCCGTTGATGTCCATTTCAACATTGAACTTCTCCGGTGCGTGTCGCAAAACAAGGGCAAGCATTCGACCGAGGCTACCTGCTTCTCGGTCGCTCATGATGAATTTCCCTTCCTCGTTACAGACAGGACAGTTGGTGCCACTAAAGTGACCGTGCTTTCTACATTGGCGCAGCATGTTCGTGGCCTATCGACACCCATTCATGAACCCTGCGGGTGTTTTGACCGACTCTATCAAATGCTTGATTCATCTGGAGAGAACATGGTCGATGTTGCAATGGTCGGTGCAGGCCAAACAAAATTCGGCAACCATCCTCTCGGATTGAAAGGAATGTGGGCAGAAGCAATCCAGAAGGCCATTCACAGCGTCGATAACGGGTTCGATTCAACCGATGTCGAGGAAGCCTTCATTGGAAGCATTGCTTTTGGAGGATCGCAGTTGGGGAACACGGCCGCCCTCCTCACCGAACATTCCGGTATGGAAGGCGTAAGCGTACGTCGTGTCGAAAATGCTTGCGCTTCGTCTGGTTTTGCTCTTCGAGACGCTTGGATGGCCATCAAGAGTGGTCAAGCCGATGTTGTGGTTGCAGGTGGAATTGAGAAAATGAACGACTTGTCAGCCTCACGGAAACGCTACTGGCTCGGAGTTTCGGGTGATACAGAATGGGAGCGTCTCGCAGGCTTGACGTTTCCTGGAACCTATGCGCTTACAGCTCGAAGATACTTTCACGAATTTGATTCAACACACGATGACTTAGTGCATGTATCCGTCAAGAACCATATGCACGGTTTTGAGAACGAAGTTGCGCATCTCAGGAAACAAGTCTCGTTTGAGAAAGCCCAATCAGGTTTCATGGTTGCAGACCCACTCACGCTCTATGATTGCTGCCCAACGTCTGATGGAGCATCTGCTGTAATTCTGGTCGCGGATCACCTAGCACACAAGTTCACCGATACACCTGTTTGGGTCAAGGGATCTGGTGCAGGTTCCGACCATTTGGCGCTCCATGATAGGCCAAGCATCACCCAACTAAGGGCAACGCAATCGGCTGCAGCAAAGGCCTACAAGACTGCAGGTATCTCCGCATCAGATGTTGACCTCGCCGAAGTTCACGATTGTTTTACGATCGCTGAAGTGTTAGCCACAGAAGATCTTGGATTCGCAGGGCGTGGTCTTGGAGGAACGTTCGCTCGAGAGGGTGAAGGTCGGAGAAATGAAGGCAGCGTCACTATCAATGCCAGTGGAGGACTCAAATCGAAAGGGCACCCTCTTGGGGCTACTGGAACTGGTCAAGCCGTTGAAATGTTCAAGCAACTTCGACACCAAGTCGAGCCTGAGAGGCAGGTACGTGACGCAGAAATCGGTTTGACACACAACGTTGGTGGTTCAGGGGCGACATGCGCAGTCCACATTTTCGGGAGAGAGAGATGATGTCCATTCAAATCATTTCGAACGGCAGTCAACACATGGCTTGTAGCCAATACGGGTCGAACTGGGCGGGACCAGACGGCGATAGGTTGACTGTTCTCATTGCCTTATTGAAGGAAATACCTGCAGCGTCCATCAATCTGAATGGTTTCGAAGAGCATCTCGAATTTTCGCCAAGCGTGAATGTTCAAGCGATCATTGAAGAAAGTACTTCTTGGATGGTTGATGAAGGTGCAAACAATTACTTACATACAGACAAAGAAGCCTATTGTGTTGCAATCAGTCAATCCACAGATGTGCCAAATTGGCCTGATTTTGCAACAAAAGAATACGACAAAACCATGCAAGATGATCTCAAGGTTCAATGGAAAATTGAGGTTGAAGGCGTTAGTCAAGGAGCTTACGTTTCCCAAGCGCAGCACACGATTTCAGCCCCATCAAGACTGGGATTAAGAGCCCAAATCGATGGAGAGCGATTGATCTGGCCTCCACGACAACTCAATGCTATGGGACAGAGAATCGATAGCGAAGGGAAGCAACTGTCTGAAACGGCCACAATTCTCACATGGACGCGTCTCAGTGCTGCTGGTGCACCTTCTGAATTTTCAAACAGAGCACCAATTTTGGATGGTGTAGCAACCGTCCTTGTGGAATTTGATGAAGGTCCAAAGGGCGTTTTCATGTTGGCAGATGACGAATCAGTGAAACCTGAGATCGATGCAAGGGTTCATTTTGTTCTTCGAAGATTGTACGGGCAAGATGGTATGATGCATTATGGTCTCAAAGCCATGCTTTCAAAATCCTAAAGTTTCGGATAGAAGCCTTCATAGAAAGTCTGTCTCGTGGCGAATCCATGGCTGGGTTTGGTGGCATTCGGAAAGGAAGAAAAGAAGCGGCTGATAATCTATCGATTCAGGAAGACGGAGATTGCGCTCGATGCGGAGGAGAAAGTCAGCCATCCACAATGGAAGGCTATCTTTCATGCAGTCGTTGTTCTTACGAGTGGGCGGATCCATCCTATGTTTCTCGAAAGGTCAGAGGACCTCCTCCAAACCATCGACGTGATTCTGAATTAATTCAAGAATTCAAAGCAGAAATGGAACGAGGTGACCTCAAGGGTGTCTTGGGGGTTGATTCGAACCTTTCCGACGAACAGGAACAATCACTCAAGCGATTAGAAGATAAGTGGATGAGTGGGATGCAAGGACATTACAACGCAGCATCTGAAGATCGAAAGCCACTCATGATTAGTTTTGATGACGACGATAATCTCGTTTCAACCGAAGTTGCTGCACTGACCATTGTCTCCAATGGATTCGATGGTGGTGAAGAAATTCGACTCGAATATCCAGGCATTGGTACCGAATTCTATGCTTACAACGAGCGCAGCCCAACTGGATGGAAACGTGGTCGGAACAGCGAGGATACAGCACGCTCCATTACCAATGTTATCAACCGCTCATCGCGTCTTGTCTATGCCAATCTCGAAGGAAATCGAATTTCGTTTGAACTACGAGATGACAAGTTGAAAGCCGAATCGCTTGTTCTCTTCGTTGATGACCCTGGTGGTCAAGACATTGTCGCAGAAAAAGGCGGTGTCATCCTTGACTTCCGAGATGTCAATGTCTTGGATGATTACCGCAACGTTATCGCTCTGGTTCTCGAAGATGGTATCATCTCACCAAGCGAAGATCAGATGATGTGGGTCATGCGCCAACAACTCGGGGTCACTGAAGAGCAGCATGTTGCACTCGTTCAGGAAATCTTCGGCGGTAATGCACTCAAGGAATGTCCAAATTGCAATCAGATGGCAGAACTCTATCCTGAGTACTCAGCATGGTATTGTCAACCTTGTGAAAGTTGGCTCTAAACCTGATTCTATAGAATTTTTTTGTTCCTTAATTACGAGGAAAAATTGCGAACGTGAGCGAGGGATGCTTCATAAAGTGGACGGTGTTCCGTAGAACTGGCGAACGCTATGGCAGAAGATGTATTGTATATTGGAATTGATTTGGGAACGTTTCGTTCGGTTATGGTCTCCTCAGGGAACCACGAAGAAGAAGAGCTCACAGTGATTGGTACTCCAAAGGATCCAATTGCTCGTAACTTCCTCAAGCGAGATGTTCTTTTCGGCGAAGATGCGTTGAAGAACAGGCTAGCACTGAACCTCTTCCGTCCCCTCGAACTCGGTGTCATTAAGGATACTGTTGAAGACCGCCAATTCATCGCTCACTTCATTACCCACCTGATTGGTCTAGCAGACCCAGAAGAACACGACCGTGTTGTCGCCGTTATCGGTGCACCTGCAGAAGCCAGCCACGTCGACAAGACCGCTATCTTCGATGCAGCTGCAGGAAGCGTTAACGCTGCCATGATCATCTCTGAGCCGTTTGCTGTTGCTTACGCTCTTGACATGATTGAGCACACACTCGTCATCGACATCGGTGCAGGAACAACGGATCTTTGCCGTGTTTACGGTACAATCCCAGGCCCAGGTGACCAAATGCACACTGGATACGCTGGTGACTATGTTGACGCTCAAATCATCAAAGAAGTTCAGTCCAAGTACAACGGTGCTCAGATCACCAAAGACATGGCTCGACGATGGAAGGAACAGTACTCCTTCGTCTCCACATCCACTCCGGATGACCCTGTCATGGTCGACTTCTCAATTGAAGGAAAGGCAATGAATCTCGATATCACGGATTGCATTCAGCGAGCTTGTGAGTCGATTGTTGACCCAATCGTTGAGAATGTGAAACAACTCATTGCAGACTCCAACCCAGAGTACCACGACCAGTTCCGTCGAAACATGGTTCTCGCTGGTGGCGGATCCGGTATCCGTGGACTTGGTGCACTTATCGAGCGTCGACTCTCCGACATGGGCGATGTGAACGTTCACGTTGTTGATGACCCTGTTCGACTCGGTGCAATGGGTGGCCTTCGCTTGGCTATGGAAGTTCCAGAAGACATGTGGAAGAACCTCACCCTTGCATCTCGCTGAGTTGTTCACATGAACAAAGGGCTCGCCATTTCAGGTGGAGTTCTGATTCTGTTGTCTTTGTTCAGTTTGGTGTTCTCACTTGTCGTGATGGACTCGTACGAGCCCAACAGTGACAACATTCTGCATGATACGGAAACCGATGGTACGGTCTTCAATTTCGATGGTTCATCGAGCTGGCTTGAAGTCTATGCAAAAGGCGAGGTCGATTGTTACAGTTATTCCATTTCAGTAACGGATGACATGTTTGAGTATTTCTACCCAAATTGTGATGCTGGAACGGAGATTGCTGGCTATACATACCTTGGTGATCTTGAAATCTACGATGCTGGAAGTTACAACATCGATGCTGAAGGCAATGTCGTCATCGTTGATGCAGACGACCTCATCGGCCCATTGTTTGCATTCTGTGGTGGTGGAGTTTGTTGCCTCTTGGGCGTTATTCTTTTGATTGTTGGATTCTCAAGAGGTGGAAAGGCTCCACAGATGGTTGTTTACCAACAACCAGATGGAACCATCTATCAACCCAACCAAACGACAATCCAGCAATACATCCCGCCTTCTACAGAACAACCAATTCAACAACATGATGTTGCACAGCCTCAAGTCCAACAAACGCAGAATATTCCTCCGGCTTTTGATGAAAATCCTGACCCAACCCCTGTGTATCAAACAGATTTTGATGGATTTTCATTCGAACACAAAAAATCAGATTGATGATAGCATGATTACGAAACAATCCAGAGTAGTGATCTTGACAGGCGCTGGAATCAGTGCCGAGTCAGGGATTCGAACATTTCGAGATTCAGACGGATTGTGGGAGAACCATCGAATCGAAGAAGTTGCAACACCAGAAGGTTGGAGAGAGAATCCAGAACTCGTTTGGAATTTTTACCAGCAACGACGTCGGCAACTGTTGAACGTTGAACCAAATCAAGGGCATTTGGCACTCGAAGAACTTGAAAACCACTTGGAAAACTTTCTCTTAGTCACGCAAAATGTGGATGATTTGCATGAACGTGCTGGTTCAAAGAATCTGATTCACATGCATGGAGAACTTGCAAAACTTCGTTGTGAAGAGTGCCACCATGTTGAGACGATGATGGATGATCAACATCTCTTGGAAGAATTCCTCAATTGTAGTGAGTGCGATGGACGTTTGCGCCCCCACATCGTTTGGTTCAATGAGATGCCTATGCAGATGCCTGAAATTGAAAAAGCGCTTTCGGAATGCGATGTGTTCGTGGCAATTGGAACAAGTGGACATGTCTATCCCGCAGCCAACTTTCTCCATATGGCACGAAATCATGGCGCCTATACCATTGGCGTCAATCTCGATCCACCAGAGAACGTGTACTTTTTTGATGAGTTTATTCAAGGTAAAGCAGGAGAAGTACTCCCCTTCCTTGTTCAAAAATGGATCCACGAGTAGAGTGAAAAGTACTCGCCAATCTAAGGGTTGAAAGGGAATCTTTTTGCAAGGCCTGTTCGAGTTGACAACATGCGAATGCGACCACTGCTCACCTTGCTTTGTGTCGGCATGATGGTCTGTTTGTTCTCTTCCCCATTTGTTGCCGCAGAAAGTGAAGAGGAAGATCAGATGATTCGTATCATTATGCTCCCTCCTGAAGCAGAAGCAACAGGCATGTATGTCGACGAAAACGGGCGTTTCTTTGTCAACGCAATGCATCCTGACCCGGACAATTATGACGCCACAATTGGCGTCATCAATGGTGTGGATTGGAACAACCTTCCAGCAGATGTTCCTTCGCTTTCATCATCGAGCAGTGCTTCAGACATTTGGCATGGTATTCGAACCGGTTATGGCGACTACCAGGTTCTTCTGCAAGCAGGCGATTCAATGAATGATGGTACAATCGCTGGAGGAATTTATTCTGCACACGATGGTCAGCAAATTTTGTTGAGTCAAAAACCCGATTACAATGCATTTATTCCAACAAATTCCGATGGAACCGCTGGATATCTCTACACAGCATGGGAGGATCGTCCAGCAGGCATCAGTCAAGTCGGACTCGAATGGAATCCATCTTCAAACCAATGGGATGTTCTCTCAAAGCATATGTTGAATCTATCAGAGATCAATGGAGCTTGGGTTCTTTGTTTTGGAAGCGTCAGTCCTTGGGGTACACCGTTGTTCTCCGAAGAATTATACTTTGATGATACAGAGGATTGGAACAACGATGGATATCGATACCATTCCGACCAACTCCGTCTAGAGCAGTATCTTGGGCATTACCCAAATCCATACGATTACGGTTACATCATCGAGATGGAACAAGCGACGTCGACAACACCTGAATTGGTACGTCACCTTACAATGGGTCGTTTTTCACATGAGAATGCCTTGGTCATGCCCGATAACAAGACGGTCTATTTGACCGATGACGGCTATGATACAGTCTTCTTCAAGTTCGAAGCAGATGTGGCTGGTGATTTGAGTGAAGGTACGCTTTATGCTGCAATAGTTACACAGGATTCCACATACGATTCTGCTTCCACTGGATTTGACGTCGAATGGTTGGAACTTGGATCTTCATCAAATGAAGAAATCCAAGGTTGGATTGATGATTACGATGGCATCACAACTGCTGATTACATCCAGGGAGAAAACTCCTACATTACTGATGAAGACATTAACAATTGGGCAGAGGATTATTTGGATCAGGATTTGAACAACGATGGAACCATTGGTTACGCTTTGGATGACCGGGTAGCATTCCTTGAAACCCGTAAAGCAGCTGCAGCAATAGGCGCTACAGATGAGTGGAACAAAATGGAAGGGGTTGGGTTTAATCCAAACGCTCCGGACAATCTGTACCTCGCCATGTCCAGTATCGACAATGCAATGACCGACGGACAAGGTGATATCGATGTTTCCGACAACCTTTGCGGTATTGTCTACCAGATGACGATGAACGATTTGTGGAATGTCAACAGGATTCACCCCGCCATCATCGGAGGACCATACATTTCCTCAAATCAATACGAATGTGACATAAACAACCTCGCTGGACCGGATAATCTGGTTGTCCTTGATGATGGAAGTGTCCTCGTTGGTGAGGACACTCGTCGCCATGAGAGCAACATGGTTTGGCTATGGAGAGAATACATTCCTCCTGTTATCGAAGTTGATGAACAGATTCAATTGAACCATCTCCGTCCTTCAAACACACCTGAGGATTTGGATGCAGCGTGGACGTATGAATACCAAGCCGAAGTCAAGGATCTTGCCCAAGATATGACCTACACTGCTATTATCGTTGCCAAGAACATGAGCAGTGGCGAATGGAATGGAATATGGTGGTGGGAAGACATTCAATCGAGTGCTGAACAATACGATTTGATGCTGTCAATGAACCGTGGATGTTATTCCATTGAGACATCATTGTACGAGAAAGAGGATTTGAATTCAGACCCAGGTACGGCCGTTGTGTTATCCTCCAATCAATCGGAATTGGTCGTTGGGGATGGTACATGTTTGAATGGAGTGTATACAGAAGCTGTCAAAACCGTCCCAACTGAAGAAAATCAAACGAAACAAGAGAGTGAGTCGACTCCAGGGGTTGGGGTGCTGTCAACCATTCTAACCATGACCGTAGCCATGATGGTTGCTTTAAGGAAGAATCGAACAACGGGGATTTGAATCAAGTTCAATAGGCATCGCCTTCTGAAGAACATGTGGGAACCGATTCGTTTACTGAACTGAAGTGGTTC
>JAPOIF010000066.1 GCA_029979085.1 Methanobacteriota archaeon
CTGGACGCTGTCGACGAGAATACCCCAGTCACGATTTCCTCGATCTCCATCGTATGGAAGCGATGATGGTTTCCAATTCCCTGAACCAATCCAGACAGAAGTATCATCTCTGACTGCAACCTTTGAATGGAGGTAGAGGTAAGGGTCATCACCCGATCCACCAAACCAATGCACACTCAGGCCTGCATCCTTGAGCGCATGTGCATACGCTTCCTGGGCTTGCTTATCGTTGGAATTCCACCAATCCTCAGGTTCGTTCAGGACGACAACAACACTGACTCCACGGTCGTGAGCATCGATGAGCGATTGCATCAGTTCACTTGATTGCAAAATGTATAGGTGAACATGCAGTGAGGTTTGGGCGCCATCAATCCAGTTGAGGAGATCCATCAAGCCATATTCTGGAGCGATGAGAGGTGTGATGGAGGTTGCATCATTGAACGCAAGATCTCCACAGAAATCACTCGCGCCCAATCGACCCCAGCGTTGGTGCCAATCAATCGATTGATTGGTGTCGGTCATAATTCCACAACCATCTCCTCGGTAGAGAATCAGATTATCGATTCCACTAACAGGTTCAGAGAGTGAGACGCCACTCCATCCTTCACTGTCGACTGGTCCGTTCTTGTAGACGATCGTATCAGCCACCATGCCGGTTGGATGAATGAGTTGCAACGCCATACCACTATCGAGGAGATAGATCGGATTCTCCATTGCTACGCTCATGTCGAGAATGTCTCCATCTTCAAACAATTCGAGAGCTGCTACGTCGTTTGAGAGTTTAATGGAGGAAGAAGCGTTGATCTGAAGGTTGGTGATCTCTGATTCAAACGACGTCCCATCGGAAGCGATACGCTTCACTTTCCATCCATTGAGAATTGCTGCTTCTTCTCCGATGTTGGTTAATTCGAAGAATTCCATTTCCGTTGAAATTGACGAAACGCCATCCCACATGATGGAACTAAATTTGATGTCATCGAGTGATGCCATCATGCTTGCATCAGGTTCTGGAGAACCGGGTGTTGGCCACAAAAAGTCAACCCATTCATCGTTGGTGCTATTGTAACCGTATGAACCACATGTTGTACTCAATGCAGATGCTGGAGGTGAAATAGTAAGGATCAGTTCTCCATCTGGATTCAAGAGATTCATCGAACTCACATCGTCCAATCCAGCACCAAAAATATCGTGGTGAAGTTCGACAACAATCCGACTCATTGGTGCAAGAATTGTGTTATTTGACGTTGATTCCCAAAGCATGCTTGCATCGATGAATTGACGTCCCATGAGTGGGTTCGAGGTGTAATCCGCACCCAAGATCCATCGACTCAGGTTGATGTCATTTGTTCCATCATTGTACAATTCGATCCAATCGGCTGCAGGTTGGAACGAAGGGAGGTCACACGAAGTGACGATTTCGGTAACAAGGACACTTTCACTGCCTGCGTATGCGGGCCATACCGGATTTTCCTCACCAGGCGTTGCCCAAGCACTGTTGAGCCAATCCTCTACACCCCAAGTGATTGATGAGGAAGGAGCATTGGTGCCTGACGGTCCAGCACCTGCGTGGGATTCTGAGTTGTTGATCATCGATACGCCCTCGATGGTGTGACTCCATTGAGCTGAGTGAACCGCTACGCCGTTCCCATCGTAAAGGAAAATCTGGTCTGGCGTTGTGTGCTTAAGGTAGAATTGTGATGTTCCATTGAGCGCAATCAATGTGGTCTCTCCAGCTTGGAGGACGGTATCGGATTTTGATGGCATGTTGTATTGATGGAGAATGAGCGTGCGACCTGCTGCAGTAAAGCGCCATCCTGCAACATCGACTTCTTCCGTCCCCATGTTTTGAATTTCAATCCATTCTCCGTTCGGGTAGGATGCGGAATCGCTTCCAATTGCATCGGGTAGAACTTCAGTGATATGAACATCGCCTGTCGTTGGCGTTGGTATTGGTTCTGGTTGACCCGGTGATGGAGAAATCGAAGGTGTCCAAGGATCGTGATAGTTTTGTCCACGCAGCAAGGAAACATCAGGGCCATAATTGGTGTTGTAATAGCCCATATCGACGATTACACCCGTTGAATCTCGTACAACGAGATGATTGTGGTTGTCCCAGAGTCGAGTGTCGCTGGTGAACTCAACGAGGCGACGTTCTCCTGCATCGATCATGGTACTGCCTTGCGAACTGTTCACCACAATGGTGCCGGGATCGAGATAGGTGATGTTCCCCATCCCATCGATGATCGACCAACCGTTGAGGTCGACAGAGGCCAAACCAGCATTGTAAAATTCAACCCATTCGCCATCAGGTGCTGAACTGCCATCCATGGTGCTTACAGGTAGAATTTCGTTCAAATGGACGTCTCCATTCGATGTGATTTCGCTCAACTTGGGTGCATTTGTAGCGTTTGGCGTTGGATATGTTGAGTATTGCCACAGCCCACCCAATGGGGAGGCCTCGATGGAAAATCCTGGTTGATTGGAATTCCACAGGACTTCATCACCAATACTTCCATTTGGCAAATACAACCTCAGCGTTTCTTGACCGTTGTTCAGTATACCGCTGTTTGTTGTAGCATTGACAGCAACCACTCTCGTTTCTTGTGGATGGATGAGAAGTGTATCGTAATCTGATGTCGCCCCGACAAGATGATTTTCATCAAACAGGATCATGTTGCCTGCAAGGTCTTGCAACCAGTAGCCCGTGAGATTTACAGGAGATGAGCCATTGTTGTAGACTTCAACCCATTCTCCACCCGGCCATGTGCTGTTGTCGTAACTCGGCCATGGGTCTGCCATAACCTCGTTGATGATGACATCACTTTGGGCATATGTTGGCCCTCCAGTGCCGCCTCCGGAATTGGATGACCCTGGTGTCGGATTGGAGGTTGGAATCCAATCATTGTAGGCACTTGCAGGGTCTTCTTCCAAACTTACTCCACTTGAACTCGAATTCCATGTGGCTTCGTCGACCCATCCATTCGAGGAATCATACAATGTCATGAAATCGTTCGAATTTGCAACATAGAAGTTGGTGGCACCATTGCGAGCAACAATCATGTAATCACCCGGTGCCAAGGTATAGGTTGACGCATTCGCAGCATCGTAGCCAACGATTGAAGCGGAATCAAGGTAGAGGGTTTTGGATGCTTTGTTTGAGAAATACCAATTTCGAACATCAACCGAAGAAGTCCCAGAGTTGTACAATTCCAACCATTCACCATTTGGCCATACTGCATCATCGTAGCCGTTTGGATTGGGCATCACTTCGTTGATGCAAATCGCCCCGCCACACGGTTGGCTACGGGCTGAGACGGCTTGTGTAGGTTCGACGAGAGGCGTCAGAGGGACGAGCAACATGAGCGCAAGAAGGAAAACGGATTCAATTCTCATACATCATCAACGCTCAATCCAACGCCTTCCCCCTCATATCTTTTGGTGCGTGCAATCCTCTATGTTTCAAATGAAACCGAAGCTGTCAGCCATCTGTGCAAAGGTGTAAATCATGATTGGAACAAGGATAATTCCCATTCCGTGACTGCGCCGAATTCCAATCCGAGGTGGCATCAAACCGAGAATGGTTCCAACGATCAAGACGCCGATGCCTACGAATCCCGTCGAAAGCCATACCAATGCCGTCACGAAAACAATGACGCCCATCACCATGGACTGAAGCGGTATCGCTGCGTGGAGACGCAGCATTCCTTTTCCAACGATTTTCATAATCGGCATTGCCATGATTCCTGCTGCAAGTGTGACAGCAAGCAATCGAACGAAATCTGCTGTCGGTTGCGTTGAATTCCATGTTTCGATGGGATACATCATCTTCAGAGCCAGTGTTGCACCTGAACGGGATCGTCCAATGATGTACAGGAATCCGAGAACCATGACGGTAACGGCGGTGTTGACAGCAGAGAGAATTGCAATGACTTCCAGATCCTGCTTGGTTTGCGGTCCTTCATATCCGTCTTCTGCTTCTGCTACAGCGATTTCGAGAAGTTCTTCATCACTGAGTTCCGTCAGTCGGCGCGTTTCCCAGTCCATGCCATAACCTTCCTTCCCTTGGACTTTCGCAGCGACGTTTCGTCCACCCATCACGAGAACGGTTGCTTGAGAAGCAGTCATGCCTGGCAAGACACCCATACTCGCTCCGGCGACAGCGGACCAAAAGCACGGAGCGATGAGTGGCTTGACTGGAGGAAGATCCCAATTTTCCCTTTGCGGAGGTAGGTGGCTCGTCGTAGCATAAATGTCCAGCAAGTTTGCGATACCGAACAATCCAGCAAGACTCGGAAGCAACAGCGATGGAGACGGCATGCCAACCGGACTATCAACCGGAAGTTCAAACACAGCCCAGCCATAGAGGCCTGCAAGCAAAAAGAACACCGTTGCAGCCACGAATCCCGCCAATCGACTGTCGTTCCCAAGACGCTTCCCTGTCATTTTTTGAACCCATTTTGGCCAATCGAGTCGTGTTGTTTCTGTAGCGAGCAAGAGAAGAGAAATGACGAGCAAAATAACAGGAAGCCAATCCCTCAAACCATTGTACCAATTCAGTTCAGGTCCAAATGCAATCCGAGCTACGACAATGAGCGGAAGGGAGAGGAAGAGCCCAAGTTGAGAGCCACGCGCTGACCAAGCAACACCCCGAGCGGCATTTCCAGCAAGCAACATTCGATGCCCGGGTAACAGGGAGAGTGCAGTATCTCCATCCGGTGCGCCAATTAATGCAGAGGGGATATAATTCAAGAACGTGTGAACTGTTCCTGTCGATACAATAATCGCTGCAACAGCAGACAGTGGTATACCTAATTCGAGCAATCCTGGTGAAAGTGCAAGGAGAATCAAGGCGACATTGTTGACGTGGAAACCCGGAATCAACCCGGTTAATGAGCCAAGCAAGACTCCAAAGAACAAGGCGCCAAGGAGCCACCAAAGTTCGTAAAAGTATGCTTCGATCATCTCATCACCTACGATTGGTCGATGTATTCTTGTCGATCGCTCACGCCATCTCCATCAGTATCTTCATTGTTTGAACTCGTTCCAAAGGCGGATTCAAGAGCATCGCTCAATCCATCATTGTCGTTGTCATCAACATCTGCGCTGCTCAAGGAATAGACCATGGTCAGTGATTCTGAATCTTCAACCTGGAGCAAACGACCTTCCCACGTCATTGCCGTTCCGACGTGGATTTCATCCAAGCCGATGCAATTGTTCACAGCATCGAGGAGGATTCGTTTGTCGCTTCCTGGTTCGCTCAAGAACCAGGTTCCGTTTTCTTCGACTGCAAGGCCATTGATTCGGACAATTTTGTTCTTATCGTATCCCCAGTCGATGGCTCCGTCGCTCCAAAGAAGGTTCATGGGAGATGTTTTCTCACCTTCAGTGAGTTCGTGAACCAGTAATTCTGCTCGCATGTTTTCGTCATCCCATGCAACGGTGACATTGGCAACGACGGCTTGTCCTGCTTCAAGCCAAGTCGAACGTGGTCCAGGAATGGTGACTGCGATACTCGTCCAACCTGGAGTGTAACCTGCAGAATCCGCAAAGTATGCAGATTCATCCTCGACGCTTGGTTCAAGTGCGTACTTCATGTAGGCAGATACGATGTAGTGCTGACCAGGGGAATCAAAGACTGCAGACGGATTCGCACTAAGCATGATCAAGACATCATCGATGGATGAGGTGGCCACAAGAGCGGGATTGGATTGTTCTGCTTTATCCAAACACCAAGAGGAAACAGCTGTGTTCCAAACCAACCTGCCACGCATTTGAATGGCCTTCCCGTTCCACGTATCAGCCATCGTCAAATCCTCCTCGCTAGGCAGTACACAAAGAGGTGAGCCCGATGAGCCTGAAAGTTCCCATTTATTGTCTACAATCGACAAGACGCCTGCAACATCAACGGTTCTTCCGGAGGAATACATCCATGTGGATTGTGATGACCAGTCGAGAAGTGGAATTTCAATTGGGTGCGTCCTATCAATGCCGATTTCGGGTCCTTGAACAGCCAAATTCCATCGAAGTTCTCGTTGCTGGTACGAAAGGACACCCTGAACGGTGACCTTGGAACCTGCTTCAATCCATTCTCCTGTGGCGGAATGAATTGTCATTCCAATTTGATGATTCGAATTCCCGTAGTTCGGATGATCGCCGAGTCTTGCAGTACCAAAGGTGACGTCTGGGGCAATGGACTTGGAGAGGAAGCCTTCCAACTGGATGACTTTACCATCATAGGCTTCAGGGTTAAGGGCAACATCAGAAATTGCCAACATTGGAGCGTCTGGAATGTCCTCTTTGTCCCAACTCATCGCCCCTGCTCCGACAGCTTGCAACCACATACGACCTTCGTATTCGATCACGTCACCCATCACGGTAACATTGGTGCCAATCGGTGGAAGTTCTGCTGGTCGATACCATCGCAACTCGACGACTCCAGTGCCGTCGTTGATGATGGCGTCGAGTCGATCATCACCTGAGTTGTAAGGGTCTTCAACCCATGAGATGAGTTGGCCTTCGACCTTGACGACTTCGTTGATGTAATCCGTAAGTTCATCGACATCAACAATTGAGGGTTCTCGCACCATTGCGTACCAATTGAGGGTTGCAACCAAGAACAACGAAATGGCAAACATCACCCATAATCGTGGGCCGTTTGTTTCAGGGTCATCGGTTGATAATCGAGCAAGGAAGCCTTTGAGACCATCTGCCATGTAGTGCCCTGCCTGCTTGAGAATGATATCTCTTCCCATCCACCATTGTGAAAAGAGATGCTTTGAAATGGAAGGCAAGAACAGGAATTACCATGCGAGACCGTGTGATTCGTGATGAAATCCATCGCGATGTCTTGGTTCCAGCCCATCATGCTCGAATCATTGATACACATGAATTTCAACGCTTGAGAAACGTTCAGCAACTCTCCACCTGTGAATTCGTCTTTCCCTCTGCGACGCACACTCGCTTTGCACATTCACTCGGCGCATACTTCCTCGCAGGCGAACTAACCTCTTCCCTCCGGGAGGTTCAACCTGGAATTCTCTCGGATTCGGATGCAGAATTGGTTCAAATCGGTGCATTGTTGCATGACATCGGCCATCCACCGTACTCACATCTCTTGGAAACACCTGAGGTCTTTGCAACCTTCCATTCGCACGAACACTGGGGTCGAATTTTGCTTGAGAGCGAAGAATCAGAAATCGGTCAGGTGCTCTCGGATGTGCTTGGCGAGGAGCGCAAACAACGACTCTTTGCACTTCTTGACGGACGAAACGAATGCGATGGGGTGCCGATTGCTCCATTTCTCAAAGAGATCATCAGCAGTCAACTGGATGTCGATCGAATGGACTACATGATTCGAGATCAAGCCAACACGGGAGCTCAGATTGGTGGTTTTGATAGTGCACGAGTCATACGTGCGCTTCGTGTGAACGATGACGGTCGCCTCTATGTCAAATCATGGGGTTTGCCCGCTATCGAAGCATATTTGGTGACACGTTATCACATGTACAATCAAGTCTATTTCCACAAGGTCAACATGCTGACGCAATCCTATTTGGTTCGAATGCTTGCTCGAGCGAGAGAATTGGCCAACAACGGCTCACTGGAATTGGATGGTGAAATCAAAGAAATGCTTCTTAACGATTCACTCACACCTGACCAATATGCATCACTTCATGATTCACACATCAAGGTGGCAATGGGTCGATTTGCCCAACATAGCGATGCGATTCTCTCTGGTTATGCATCCCGTTTGTTAGCCCGCCGGGATTATCACAAGTCGCTACGAATTCCATCGCTAACAACTGAAATGTTTGCCATGGTTCGCGAAGATGTTGCTCATCATTTGGAGCAACAAGGATTCGATTCTGAACACGATCTCATCACCGCATCGATTCGGAAACGAGGGTACATGCCATACGAACAAGGGATTATTCTCGAAGACGGTCGTGATGCTGCCGAACATTCCCCGCTTATTCGTTCACTGACCCAATCTGAGGAACGGATTCTTGTGTTTGTGCCTGAACAAATACGTGATTCATGCGAAGCCATGGTTCGAGCCAAAACAAAACCATCACAATCCTCTCTGGCAATGTTTGATTCGGCAAACTCATGAAGGTCCTCTTCTCAGGACAGCCTAGGGCCTGTAGCTTAGTTGGTTAGAGCACCCGGCTCATAACCGGGCGGTCAAGGGTTCAAATCCCTTCAGGCCCACATCATTCGTCCATCCAAGGGACACTTTGCGACACAATGGTTATGAGGGTCGATAGGGTGGCTTTAGTTAGTGAGCACGATGTCAACCCGAAAGAGTACCTTCACCGTCCTAGTGATTTACCTTGCGTCATTGTTGTTGGTAGCAGTTCCTGCACAAGCACAAGTCCCAACTGCAGCGGTATCGATTACATGTCAACCTGCTGAAATCAAGGTCGATGTCAAGCCAGGTTCTACACTTGTTGGATTTACAACCTGTACTGCTTCCAACCCAACGGCGTACATCGAAAAGATTGCACTCTCAGTAACCTCCGATGGTCTTGCAGCTGCGGCACCGGGTGACATCTATGTCGGCGCAAACAGTGATGAGGATTTCCAAGTCGTTGTTCGTGCACAACCGTTCATGACCATGCAAGCAAGAAGCCTCGTCGTTCAAGGCAGCGTTCAGGAGATCAGTGGATTGCCACCTGCCAATCAAGCAACATCAGGCGCATCGATGATCGTCTCCATCACGCAATTCGCCCTTCTCCAAGTCGAAGCAGTTGAGCCATTCGTTCAATTGATGCCAAAGACCGACAAGGACTTTGAGTTCAAGGTCTACAACCTCGGCAACCAATACGACTTCATGAAGGTCGGTATCTCCGAGAACTCTCGTGAATCCCTCGAAGACGCTGGATTCAACATCAACATTCCAATCAGCAAGGTCAACGTTGAGCCAATGGTTGCTCCAGCAAAGGTACGAATTCAACTTCGAACACCAAAGACCCAAGGATGGACGGATGCTTACCACACCCTCGACTTCTATGCTGAGTCAGACTTCTCCTGTAAGAACGGTGGCTGTGACCGTGAATCGCAAATGATCACCATTTACGTCCGTGGTATCTATCTCCCAGGCTTCGAAATCATCCCTGCTCTGTCGATGGTCGCTCTAGCAGCTGCCGTCGCAGGTCGGCGTTACATCAATGCCGAAGATGAAGAGGAAGAATGGCGTGAAGCCGCTCCCGGACTGTAACCTGTAAATTGAATGCAAACCCACTCCTGTTGGGGTTGGGTTCATAACCTATCCATGCGAGGGTTTGTTGAGTTGAGAAGATGAGTGGACTCTTGAGTAAAGCGACTGCAGCAGAAGAAGCAACCCAACCAGAACCTGT
>JAPOIF010000067.1:0-2869 GCA_029979085.1 Methanobacteriota archaeon
ATCATGGGAACCGAAAGAGGGCCGAGATTGCCGACCATTCTGACAGAACTGGAACAAAGCTCAATTGTCAACCTACTGAACGCGTGTCTTCAATCCAAGAAAGAATCTTGACATTAGCATCCGCTTTACCCTAAGAGTTGAAAAGAGGTTGAGCCATCTCGATAACATGGCAGGGGTATTTTGCCCAACGTGCGAGGCAGGAGTTGAGGCAGCAGCAAAGTTCTGTCTCTCTTGTGGCCATGACTTGACGGTTCAAGGCCCAATTACTTCGACAGGGCACGACCTCAACCAAATCAAGGAAGTCATTCGGCATCGTGAAGATCTTTCAATGGCCGAAAAATTCGATATGATTGCGCGTGTTGAAGAGGGTGCAAACCCAATCTCAATGGGGATAGCAGCGGCTGCAGATGATGGAGAACATTTCGATATCGGACAAGCTTTCGATGGGGCTGGGGAAGAAATCTCGCCCTTGAAGAAGCACGAATTCGGTCAATCTCCAGCCGCAAACGCTGCAGTGCGTGCGGTGGTACGCGGGACAACCGGTTGGGATATGATCCAAGCTGGAACCCTTGACATGTCAGAGGGCATGTTCCGTGATGCAATGAATCATGGAATGGATGCATCGACTCACATTCACGATGTTGCAAGTGGTGAACACGAAGGAATTGACCCAGAAGCAATGCGAGCAATCCCTGTATTGAAACCACCAAAGCGAAGTTTCTGCCCAAAGTGTGGTTCTGACATCCACAACAACACCATGTTGCAGTGGCGAAAATGGCGAGAATCTTCCTCAGATGTCGTTTCAATGCAGATGGAAGCAGCGATGGAAACTGCGCTAATCGAAGTAGCCAGCCATTATGTCAACGTCATTCAAGCCCTGAAGGATGAACGTGATGATGCTGTCGCCCGGGCTGCAAAAGCAGCAGCCGATGGAAACGAGGATGCACTACGAGAGAAACTCGAATCTGAGGTTCGGGCAGAACTTGAGAAAGAATTCAAGGCTGATGGAAAAACATCCTCAACAAAAAAGACTGAAACCAAAGCGAAGTCTCAACCAAAGAAAACAGAATCCAAGGCAAAAAGTAAGCCAAAATCGGGCGGCCTCTTTGGCGCAAAACGACCAAAGAAGACCTACGAAGGAGAACCAGGTGGTAAAGCAGATTGGTTCCTTGCAGAGGCTCTGGATACGGTGTACGACCCGCACGGCACCGGAAAGGCTGTGAAGGCAGCGACGATTCTAGCCAGATCTTCTGATGGCAACGTTCGCGTACGAGATGTCGTCCGGGCGTATGCGCTTCAAGGACGTGATGGAATCAGCGAATTGGCCTGGACGAGTCCTATCACAGAGTATCTGATTGAAGCATTCGATGCTTGCTGAATCAAAGTAATTTTGATGTTAAGTCAAGTACGTATCTTACGCCAATAACCAACAGAACTGCGACAAAGAGTTGCATAATCCGTTGTTCGGAGACTTTAGCGATGCCAAATCGAGCACCCAGGTTTGCTGCAACGATGACGACCATTGGTAAGGTAAAAATCAACAAAAGATGTGATTCTAGGACGTCTCGTTGTGTTGAATCGAGCGCAACAAAGTGTGTCATGACGGAGATAGGAAGAACAACCATCATGATGTGCAGACTTGTTCCAATGGCTCTTCTTGATTCCAATCCCCCATAGGCGCGCAATACTGGAACATAGATTGCGCCGGCTCCAATTGCCAAAACCGATGATAACAAGCCACCAGAAGCGACGCCTGCCCGCAACGGCAACATGTTTGGCTCCTTCTCGCCAGAGGTTTGAGATGGCTTTGAACGAAGTGTTTTGATGATTGCCCAAGTCACAAAAACAAGACTCAGCGACTTGAAAATTACATCAAAAGATCCACTGAGAGAAGCAACAATGATGACGCCGATAATCGCACCGGGAAGTGCTCCAACGAGACTTTGTTTGAATCGTTCATCCGAAACATGTCCTTCCTTTCGATGCCGTAGACCTGAGCCCCAAGCGACCGTTGCAGAGAGGCCCAACGAAACGATGAGCAACGCACCGTCGATGTCCCAACCCAAACCATAGTGAAGCAACGGTGCAAAAAGAAGTCCGCCGCCTAAGCCAAGTGGGGCGAAGAGAAAGCCGATGAAACCACTACCAAGGAGAACCAAAGCAACGGTGACGACGTCCATGCGTATGCCATGTGAACGCAGCATATCATATCAACGCTGTTTGTGGTATACATTCAAATAGGGACTCAACTCGAGTAGTTTCTATGGACGGTCTTACAATTGCACTTATTGTTGGTGGATTTATTTTCCTGATTTTCGTAATTTGGTTCTTTAGCACGTGGAACCGCCTCGTGCGCCTTGAAGAAAACGCCAACAAATCTTGGGCGGACATCGATGTCTTGTTGAAGCAACGTTATGACATGATTCCGAACCTTGTCAACATCGTGAAAGGATACGCTGAGCACGAGCGAGAAATCTTTGAACAGTTTGCTGTAGCTCGACAGGCCGCTGCAGGAGCTCTTGCCCAAGGCGACGTTAAGGGTGTAGGAGCAGCAGAAGGAATCCTTGCTGGAATGCTGCCACGAATCAACATGGTTGCCGAAGAATATCCTGACCTGAAGGCAGATACATCTTTTGTCAACTTGCAGAAGGAACTGGTTTCACTCGAGAACCAACTCGCTGATCGTCGCGAGTTCTACAATGCTTCCTCAACCAACTTCAACACAGCTATTCAGATGATTCCAGCCAACTTTGTTGCTGGTATCAAGGGATGCGTTCGAAGAGAATTGTTCGTTGTTGAAGGTGTTCAAAGAGAGAACGTGCAGATTTCTTTCTGAATACGAACATTCAAGTTTGAACCCCAACATTAC
>JAPOIF010000067.1:2966-9345 GCA_029979085.1 Methanobacteriota archaeon
ACAAATTGAGGAGCATCCAATGTTCTTGGTGATAGGCCACAGCCCGGTTGCTGTTCAAGTAGCACAATGGTGCTCCGAGCGAAGACCTACACGACTCGTTGGTCTAGCCTCAATGCTTGAAATTAGTGAAGAGATAGGAAGTGTGAAATCTTACCATTACCTCAGGCTATGTCTGTATCCGACCTGCCCGATGGGGGGCAAAAACCAACAGCCGTTATACTGGTCGATTCTGAAGTTCTTGAAGAGAAAGAATCTCTTCAATCTCTACGTGAACGGTGGCCTGATACGCCGATTCTATGCGAAAAAACGGCCGATGAAAACATCGATTCTGTTGATAAAATCGATGCACAAGACATCATCACGGCTGCTTACAAGGAGAAAGTCCGAGCATGGGAACGACATGCTGGAGCAACCGTTCTTGAATCCTATATCCGACATCTTCCTGTGAATTCAAAGGTTGCAATCTTCTGTCATGATAACCCCGATCCAGATGCGCTCTCGTCTGCTTTAGCCATGCATGAACTTGTGACCTTTCTTGGCCATCAACCAACCATATACCACGGTGGCTTGATCGAGCATCAACAAAATCAAGCCATGGTTCGACTTTTGGAAATCCCTCTACGAAGGATTCTGCTTGACTGGGAATTGGAAGATGTCCTCAATGAGGCAGAATGCGTCATTACTGTGGATTTCCATCAACCAGGCGCCAACAACATTCTTCCTGTGGATTGTGTGCCTCATATCATCATCGATCATCACGCTTCAGACAAAGCTGTTTCAGCGGATGTTGCCTTCCTGAGACCAGAATACTCTGCAACATCCTCACTCATTGCTAACCTGCTGATGAACATGAGTTTGGAGATGACGCCACGATTGGCGACAGCCCTTTCCTTTGGATTACGGACCGATACCCTTTCATTCACTCGTTCATTCAATCAAGTGGATCTTCGAGCCCTGATGTGGTTGAACACATGGGTTGACGATGACCTCCTTCAATCCATTCAAGCGCCACTACGAACGCCTGAAACCTTGGCTTCGTTTCGACAAGCCCTTGCAACAATGGAGCAACACGATGGTCTCGTTCTAGCCCCAATTAGGACTCTCGTTCATCGAGATGATCTCGCCCAAGTTGCAGACTTCTTGTTTGCAACCTCAGACACAGATCTTGTCATCGTCTATGGAATACAACGACAAAAGATGCTCTTGTCTGCACGAAGTCGACGAGAACATCTCCACATAGGACTGACACTTTCCAAAGAGTTCCCAGATGGACAGGCAGGAGGACATCGAGGCATGGCTGGTGGCCAAATTCTTCTTTCCAATCTCGGTGTTGAACACACGGATGATGAGGATTCTTCTCAGGAAAGGATTCTTTCGGCATTCACAAAGCGTATGCTCAATCTGTTTGAAAGCGGTGATGAGCAATGAGTGGTTCTTCTCCTTACATCGACATTTCGCCAACGTTACGCTTGTTGGGCACTGCCCACGTTGCAACCGCTTCTGTCGAAGCCGTTCGGGAGCAAATTGAGAGTTATCAACCAAAAGTCGTCGGTGTCGAATTATGTCAAACCAGGCATGATGCACTTGTCGAAGGACGCCGACTTGACAAAGAAGGCCTCCGGCGGGTCATCAAAGAAGGCAAGGCTCCGATGGTACTTATCCAAGCCATGTTGAGTGCGGAACAACGTCGTTTGGGACTCAATGAAGGCCAAGAGCCCGGAGCGGAACTGTTGGCGGCCGTTGAAACAGCCAAAACTGCAGGACTTGAAGTCGCATTGGTCGATCGTGACATCCAAGTGACGATGCGTCGAGCGTGGAGGAAAATGAAATGGAGAGAACGGTTTCGATTACTTTTTTCCCTTTTTGGGGATGATGAGGAACTCGAAGAGGATTTTGACCTCGATGAATTGCTCTCCGATTCAGATTTACTCTCAACCATGATGGAAGATCTCAAAGAATTCTCACCAGGGGCAGGAGAGGCACTCATCGATGAACGTGATCGGTTTATTGCCGAGAAAATCATGCAATCAAAGACGGAAGAGAAAATGCTCGTCGTTGTTGGTGCAGGACATCTCAAAGGCATCGAGCGTGCACTCACTCCATACACACCACTACCGGCTGAAGAGTTTGAAGCGATTTCATCGGTTCCCAAAAGAGGGATTGTCGGTAAAGTCCTACCCTTTGCAATCCCGTTGATTGTGATGGGACTTGTTGGTTTTGCATTATTCAATAACGATGAAATTGATGTTGTCAAAATGCTGACGGTTTGGACACTGTTCAATGCCGCTTTTGCTGCACTCGGCTGCATTCTTGCTCGAGGCCATCCACTGGCAATCCTCACTGCTGCTCTGGCAAGTCCAATCACCTCGCTCAATCCAGCACTCGCTGCGGGATGGTTTGCTGGATACGTTCAATTACGTATCTCTGAGCCGACCACAGAAGATTTGCAACTCTTCCTCAAGGGAACTTCCATTGGTGGATTCTGGAGCAATCGTGCTGGTCGAGTTCTCTTGGTTACAGCTCTAACAAATCTCGGAAGCATGCTTGGTGCTTGGTTTGCTGCAGCAGGCTTCATTGGCGGCGGAATTACCTAATCAAGCGCCTGAAGAACGTGCAAAAGGTCTGTATGTGGTTGCACATCATGAACACGCAACCAATCAATCCCAACGTGTTTTGCATAAGCAGCTACTCCTAGTGTACCATACAATCGATCTTCAGTTGTGCTGTGTCCGGTGATCTGACCAATCATCGACTTACGAGATACACCCCAGAGGATTGCGAAATCGTGCTCTCCACGTAGCGCTTGCCACCCTTTGAGTAGGTCGATGTTGTGCTGGAGTGTTTTTCCAAAACCGATCCCAGGATCGAGGCAAATGAGACTCGCGTCGTGCCCTGCTTCAACGAGTTGTTGTGCCGTGCTCAAAAGTTCAGATGAAATCTCGGCGACAACATCTGCGTATGCAGGATTCGTCTGCATTGTTTTCGGTTCTCCAAGCATGTGCATCATACAAACCGGTGCTTCTCGTTCGAGAACTAAATCAAACATCTCTTGGGAGCGCAACCCAGACACATCGTTGATGATGTTCGCACCAGCATCCAAGGCTCGACGTGCAACTTCATGATTTCTGGTATCGATTGAAATATGCACAGATTTTGATTCCTCGCGAAGAGCGGTAATGACTGGAAGAACTCGTTCTAGTTCTTCTTCTATAGAGACAGGCTGAGAACCTGGTCGGGTGCTTTCTCCACCAATATCAATGATTTCTGCTCCTGCTGCGATCATTCCTTTCGCATTCTGTATGCTTTGCTCAACGGTGTGTTGTCGTGATGGGCCATGAAAGGAATCAGGTGTAATATTGAGAATTCCCATAAGACCTGGTATGGAGGCATTGCGGCGGAAGGAAAAAGGTGCCAATGCATCAGCCATGAGCAGTTCCAGTAAGGATGGATTGATAAGGCCTCATGCTCAAGCCTTCTGCATGTCGGAGAGCGAGAGCATCCATTCATCAGGTGGTTCCAGTTCCTCAACGACTGACCTTGGTGTAAGTGAAGCCTCGCTGGAGCTCGCTGAACGCGTTGCGCTTCGGTTGGACATTTACGATAAACCTGCCATCTTCAACATGCTCTCAAGTCGAGCAAAACGAGGAGCGGGCATCGTTACTGTTTCGATTCTCTTTTGGTGGCTCTTGATTGGGAATTCATCCTCAGATGATCTTTCCATTGGCGTCTCTGAATTCTTTGATTTGGATTACAATGAAGTCGCTCTTGCGGTCATGGTGCTTGCGTTTTTACACTCTGCATTCGGAGATTTTGGTCGAGAGATGGGTTCACTTGTTCCTTCCTTAATCTCTGGATTCATGATCATCATGGTTCTTCTCTACGTTGGAGAGCCGCTTGTTACAGCATTCATGTCCGATTCCCTCGAAGTGAATACAGGGCTATGGCGAAGTCTTCGGTTGGCACTCGTTGGAGCAGGTACTGTGTACGGCGGCCACCTTATCGTCGATGCCTATCTGTTGCTTTGGCTGCGTCGTTTCCTTGAAGCGAACGAAGATATTGTTCTCACACCACCGGGAGAGCACGAGGAAAGCATCACAACTGAATGATATCCGCTTCCTTCTTGAATACCATGGTCGAGGGAGTCACATGGCGGAACATGATGTCATCATCCTTCGCCTTGGGTATCGACTCGGAAGAGATCCAAGGATTACAACGCATCTTGCCTTGGTTGCAAGGGCGCTCGGGGCAAATCGTTTCCTCTTTTCTGGTGATGAAGATGAGCGCCTCTCGGAAAACATTCAATCGGTCAACCAACGATTTGGTGGAGACATGCATGTTGAACACATCAAGAGTCCAATGGCTTGGCTGAGAAAATTTGTAACTGATGGTGTTGATGGAAATCCCCCAGGTATTGCCGTGCATCTCACGATGTATGGTGCATCATACAGAAGTGTAACACCTACAATTCGAAGAGACCGGCCTGTTGTCGTAATTGTTGGTGGAGCGAAAGTTCCGTCTGAGGTCTTCCAAGTATCACAATACAACCTCGCAGTTGGCAATCAACCGCACTCCGAAGTTGCAGCTTTGGCGTTGTTTTTGGATGGATGGTACGGTACAGGTTCGGTCGAGAGAACCCTCGATGGTGGTGAATTAATCATCAACCCGAGCAACACCGGAAAAGACGTCACTGATACCAAATAACGCCATGGATTCCATTGGAAACCATCCCCAAGCATTATGGATGGCCTATATCGAATACCGCTGATGTCAATGCATGGTAGCGGCCCTTCCGGATTCGCCCCGGGTCGACTCAACCATGGCGTTGTTGATGCACCTCAATTCACAGACGCTGCTGACCCTCTTTTTGACAAATCGAATCTTCCACAAAAAGCGAGTGGAGACGGTTTACTCTTGCTCGCTGATGGAGGCCGATTCGAAGGAACATTGTTTGGATCAGAAGGTTTTGGAGAAGGCGAACTTGTATTCACAACAGGTATGATGGGATATCAAGAATCGCTAACAGATCCATCCTGGGCAGGTCAGATTCTTACATTCACATATCCCTTGATTGGGAACTATGGAATCCATGGAGGGAAGTCGGAATCTCGAGCCGTATGGCCAAAGGGGGTTGTTGTTCGACACGCCATGACGGATCCTGATCATCGAGATTCCATTGGAACCGTTTCAGAACTCCTCCAAGCACATGGCGTCCCGGGAATTGAGAATGTCGATACTCGTGCCATCACACGACGTGTTCGAGAACTCGGCACCGTTCTCTGTATTTTTGGTCCGAAAGAGAAGGAACAGGAGATGCTGAAACGACTGGAATCGATGACATCGCCAGAACTTGATGATTTGGTTGATCTTGTATCGATCGACGAACCGGTTGTTCTCAATCCAGGGGCTACCGATGATCTAGGTCAGCCCTTGCCCCGAATAGGAGCATTGGATTGTGGCGTAAAATACAACATTTTGAGGAATCTATCGAAACGGTTCGAGGTCGTATGGTGTCCGCCTGACATCGACATGGATACGCTGAATGGATTTGGTATCCAAGCCTTGTTTTGCTCGAATGGTCCAGGAGACCCAGCTCATCCTGGCAAGGCCACATCTGCTCGACATACACTCGCAAATGCTGTTGCCTCCGGACTTCCTGTGATGGGCATCTGCCTTGGACATCAACTCATGGGACTTGCATCTGGTCTCAAAACCTACAAGATGCGCTATGGCCATCGAGGCGCAAACCAACCGGTTGTTGATTTGAAGACTCGACGTGTTTGGATCACGTCACAAAATCATGGCTTTGCTGTTGCCGACCCAGAGCATGGGATGCTTGCAGCCCATCCAAGTGGAGCCACATCGCCAGAAGGTGAAAACCTTCACGGATACGATGTCGAAGTGCGATACATCAATGCAAACGACAAGACTGTGGAAGGGTTAGATGTTCTTGGAAGACCTTGTTTTACCGTTCAATTCCACCCCGAGGCTTGTCCAGGACCTCACGATGCAGAGCCACTGTTCGACCGATTCCGAACGATGGTTGACGAACACCTTCGAGGTGATGCATGATGCCGAGAAGAGACGATCTCAATACCATCCTCGTGCTTGGCTCAGGGCCAATCAAGATCGGACAGGCTGCTGAGTTTGACTTCTCAGGTTCTCAGGCCGTTCGTGCACTCCGAGAAGATGGTTACGAAGTGATTCTTGTCAACTCGAATCCTGCAACAATTCAGAACGACCCAGAAATGGCCGATCGAGTTTACATTGAACCTTTACTCCCTGATACGGTACGAAAGATTCTGGAAATCGAAAAGCCAGACGCTCTCCTCGCTGGGATGGGTGGCCAAACAGCGCTCAACATTGCAAGCGAGTTATCGCA
>JAPOIF010000068.1 GCA_029979085.1 Methanobacteriota archaeon
AAAGCGCACTGAAACTCTGCCAATCTCGTGCAAAATCTGCCTTTGGTGACGATCGAGTGTTCGTTGAAAAGTACATCCAAGGGGCACAACACGTTGAATTCCAGGTTCTTGCCGATGGAACAAACGCCATTCATTTCGGTGAACGTTTCTGTTCCATCCAACGTCGTCATCAGAAACTCGTCGAGGAAGGGCCTTGGCTGACACCGGAAAAGCGTCATGAAATTGGTTCATTGGTGTGCAAGGGTGCAGAATCTGTTGGATACAAGGGTCTTGCAACCTTCGAATTCCTCCGAGATGCGAACGGAGACTTCTATTTCCTTGAAGTCAATCCCCGTGTTCAAGTTGAACATACGGTCACAGAATTGATTACAGGACACAATCTTGTCGAATTAGGTGTTCGTGTTGCTCAAGGAGAAGCACTTCCTCTCAAGCAAGAAGACATTACGTGGAGAGGACATAGCATCCAATGTCGGCTCAATGCCGAAGATCCTGCTGAATTCATTCCGAGTCCTGGACGCCTCTGGGAATGCCATTTCCCTTCAGGATTTGGTGTCCGCGTCGATACGCACGCTCATCCAGGTTACGAGATGCCTGGTTGTTTCGATTCCTTGCTTGCAAAACTTCTGGTTTGGGGGCGAGACAGAGAAGACGCCATTCGACGTATGCGCACCGCCTTGGATGAAACAGTCATCACAGGTGTTGAGCATCTGATTCCACTCCATCGAAGAATCATGGACGAAGAAGATTTCATGAACGGAGATATCACAATCCAGTACATCGATATGCATCAAGAACTTCTTGGATAAGTGATGGCATGGACGTCCTCATCGTCGGAAGTATAGCCTACGACAGCATCACTTCCCCGCATGGTTCTGTTCCAAATACGCTTGGAGGTTCAGCAACGTATGCAGGATTAGCTGCGGCCTTCCACCAACGACGATTGAAACTGGGGGCGGTTGGTCTCGTAGGTGTAGTTGGTACCGATTTTCGAGAACAAGATCTTGACACGTTGAAAGAGGCTGGACTTGACACCTCCGGAGTGGAGGTTGTGGAAGGTTCAACCTTTCATTGGGTTGGTTCGTATCACGGAAATATGGCTCAAGCAGAAACGCATGAAACTCATCTCAATGTGTTTGAATTCTTTGAACCAAAAGTTCCACAGCATGGTACATCACCCGGAATCACGTTCTGTGCCAACCTCCATCCTTCGATTCAGTTGTCAGTGCTCGATCAATCAACTCCAAAGAGAGCATCCATTCTTGATTCGATGAATCTCTGGATCAACATTGCGCTTGATGGCGTCATTGAAGCCATGAAGCGGGTCGATATCGTGGTCATCAACGATGGTGAGGCAACCATGCTTGCAGGCACCGACAACCTCGTGCAAGCGGCCAAAGATGTCCAATCGATGGCATCGATTCCAACACTTATCATCAAGAAAGGTGAACATGGAGTACTCGCTTTGCATGGTGATGAGATCATTGCCCTACCTGCATATCCCACTGCTGTTGTTGTCGATCCAACCGGTTGTGGTGATACCTTCGCAGGAACATTGGCTGCATGTCTTGCCCAAGGGGCAGGGAAGATTTCACTTGCTGAGTTACGAAGCGCATTGATTCACGCAACCGTTTCAGCAAGCTTCACATTGCAAGATTTTGGAACAAAAGGACTCGAAGCCATGACAGCAGAGGCGTATGAACAACGTTTGTCCCATTATTCGACGCTCTCAGGAACATCAATCGATGCGTCGTAGACCGTGTGGACTTGCTTGCGCTTGGGCGACTTCTTGAGATTCTGTAAGCGCACTAAATGAGGCGGGAACGTGGTTTTCCTCCTCGTCTTCTTCGGAGATGTGTTCACTTAAACGCTCAATGATTTCTTCATCGATTCCTTGATCTGTTAATCCGGAAATTGTCTCTCGAACTCGGTTAATGACAGAAGAGAAACGTCCAGATTGTTGCCCAGGGTCTTTCCGAGAAGAAGCAATTCGGCGTTTCGGACCAATTCGAGGTTGGAGGCGCTTCATTTGCCCTCGTGAATCACGACGAATCGTCGATTGAGGTTGGGGGACTGGATTTGAACGGTGCGCATGAGGAATCAGTCCCTGTTCAACAAGTGAAGGCGTTGGTTCATCATCAATCAATTCTGCATCGAGAAGTGGAAGATCCGGAGAGATGAATTCATGTGATGGTGAAGGAATGTGTGCTCCTTCTGGTCCAACGAAATTTGACAAGAAACCGTTGGGAAGTCTCGAGAATTCAAGTTCGCCCAAGTCAGAATTCTTGCTGTTTGCTTCTCGAATCATCCTTGATGAACTGATGGGGTTCTGGAGCGATTCGCTTGGGAGGGGGGCATCGCCATGGAAGCGTGTAGGTGACATTTGACTTTCGCCAGGAATTGCATGAGCGTCAAGTGAACCCATATGACTGCGTCGCGTCGAGATATTTGCTCGTCCACGCTCAATGATACCATGTTGTCTCGTCTCGATGTCTTCGATTGGTGATGGTACTCGATTCATGCCGTCTTTTGCCCAGCGAGGAAGATCCTCATCGATTTCAAAATCGTCAATTTCAACAGCGGTTTTGCCCAAAAAGTTCGTCAAACTTCGCGCTGGTTCCAAATCTTGAACCGGCGCAGGGATGTTGAGAGCGGCGGCATTGGCAGCTTGGCGAGGGAATTCTGTGTCCTCGTTGAGGAGATCAACACCAAGTCGCGCCTCTTCAAGCGTTAGGCCATCCTTCATTCGTTGAATCATTGTTGAGAACTTAAGCAAGCGTGAATCGATCGCATGGAGGACATGGCAATCACCCAATCTGGTGTCCAATGTTAACGTCGGACGTTTCGTGAGAACCCATCCTGAAATCATGGCAAGTCCGAGGACAAAAACTGCAAATCGGATGTTTGGCGGTGAAATAACACGCCACGATGCATAGAAGAGACAGAGTCCAACAAACCCAACCCAGCCGGGCACAAGCGTAGTGTTGTGATGTTGCATACGAGCGATTTGGTCGTACTGTATGTCAATGCAATTTCCATTCTTGAATTCGATTGAAACACGGGACTCCCCAAGGCTGGCTCTCGCTCGACCGCTTTCGCCAGCCACGCGCAGACCGTGGAGAACTAATTTCCCCCCAGACTCCGCAAGGCGTTCGTTGCGCCCTCTCGTCTGCATCCCATTGGGCAGTTTGAGCCACCCATTATCAATGCATCCCTTGGAACAAGGATAGAGACAATTATTCCAGGTTCTGAGAATCAACGCCGCATTATTCGACCTTACTCAGTTTTGCACTTCCCATAATTCGAGGCTTGGAATCGAGTTGTGCGATCAAAACACTCGGCGCATCATCAATTCGCTGCAAAAGTGGCGTTTCCCATCGAACTGTGAAGATTGAATCGGTTGCAGATTCGACCCTTCCTACGTTGAATTGCAAATCGATGGAAGCATGCACGACATCGCCAACAGCAAGTTGTTTTTTCTGGAAAGGTGAGATACTGAGTCGCATTGAGGAGACTGCATGTGCCTCCAAAGCTAGGGGGCGGAAAGTGTTCGTTTTCTTGTCGTCTATTTCGGGATGAACGATAAGACACGTACCCGACAAACTCTCCTCTTTCGCATTACGAAGAGCAATGCCAACACGATCGCCAGCACCCGCACGTTCAACATCATCATCCATAACTTGCAGCGATTTGACTGATCCCGTTCCTCCATGCGGTAACATGGTGACTTCATCATGCACTGAGACTATTCCAGATTGAACGTATCCGATGGCAACCAACCCAATGCCCTTGACGTTGAAATGCTGATCAATAGGAACGACAAGAGGTTGCTTTTCGATGGATGCGAGAAGGTCGGAGACGGTGTCCATAATCGCAAAGAAGGCGTTTCGAAGTTCAATTCCATCAGCCTTCTCAAACGTCCACTTGGATAATCCTGCTTGCTTGAACAAACTCTTGACCATGTCTTCATCGATCCACTCACCTTGTGGAGGAGACATGACTGCAACGCCGTGTTCAATACCGGCGCTAGCAAACGCAACCAATGCTTCTCCGAGTGTTGCATCAACCGCTGTCACTTCGATCAGACCTGCTCGTGCAGCTGACAAGGCGTTGAGCAGTGGGCGCAAACGTTCTGGATATTTCGCAGGGCGAATCAACGAGAGAATTCGTGCTTGTCCATCGACCGTCTCCTTGTGAACGTAGGTGTGAACATCACGTTGGTCGGTTGGCTTGGCGAGTTCTCTTGCAAGGTCATCGCTTCCAACCATGGCGATGTTCAAAACGGGCATATGCCCACCCACTGAGCGTTCTTTCATCAATCCTCTTACGCGGATTTCCGTTTGGAGAGCATGTTGTTTCGAATTTCTTCAGCGATGCTCCATTCTTTCTTCTCCTCCTCATTGGAAGGTTCCAACTGAGGAATTGGAATAGGTCGCATCATTGAATCTATGGCGACCATGAAGAAGTAGCCTTCACAGATGACGCGAGTTTCCCAGTCGGATTTTGTCATCGCACAAGCCGTCACTTTGACACCGGCAGTGTGGGTGCTGGTGAAGACAACGCGTCCGGTCACCTCGATGAGATCGCCTTGTCTTGCAGGCGCCTTGAAGGTGAGCGTATCGATGGAAATCGTTACAAATTCGCGATGGGCAAACTTGGAACACGCAATACCCGCTGCTTTGTCCATGACGGAAAGCAAACGACCGCCAAAAAGCGTGTCGTACGAATTTGTATCCTGAGGAAACACTTCTTCGATGAGCGTGACGGGTTCGGTTGAGAATGGTTTCATGGTTGACGCATGCCTCCATATGATATGAACCCTTAGCGTGGAATGAGCCATTGGTCGCTCATTTCTAGCATTCTTGATGGTGTCCGAGATGGACAGTGGAGCGACGAGGTTTTAGTCCAGTGTTGATACGCCAGTGTTAGGTGACACCATGGCCAATGAAAACCGACGAACAAAAATTGCGCTCTTCCTCGTGATGTTGATGGTTCTAACTCCACTCGCAAGTGGGGCAAGCATAACCAATTTCAGCAGCGGGGAGAGTGAGGTAGACGTCCTTCTCAATGATGCAACAACGTACTCTGACAATGTTGACGGATCAATCGATTTGCCACTCGCCGAATCGATTACGTCTGCGAGCATGGCGTTGAGTTCAGACCCTGCCATTCATGGAGCGCACACTCGTATCGACATTGAAACGATGCCACGAGTTTGGAATCCAAACTACAACGGTCAAACAACATCTTTCTCAAAGGCAGAAGATTTCCAGTTTGAGGATGGTTCTATTTCGACACCTGTTTCACTGAAGGCAGAGGGTATTCTCACCGATTTTGAAAGCGATATGGCTGGTTTCATGGATGCTACATCGCCACCGCTCACCTCTGGAGCACCGTGGTCACACGGTTCGCTCTTTGGTGGCTCCGTTCTTCCAGCAAATTGCGCCTCTGGTAGCGACTGTTGGGGGACTGGTCTCTTTGACAACGATTACACAGATGACAACGGAAACCTTGCGTTCAAGGAAGTTCTTAATTCCCCAACACTTGACCTTTCGAGTGCCGGTATCAAAGATCCGTCCGTCTATTTCGACTCCTTCCATCAACTCATGACGCACGCCACGTCTGGAACCAGTCCATCGTTCCGCTACCCTGACTGTGCCTACATCGAAATGCGTTCATCTCCGACATCTTTCTTCGATCCAGCAGTTTCTCCTTGGGGTCACATTGATATCGACATTCAGAACTCTACAGGTCTCTCCTTCGGTTCTGGGTATCACCAGGTCGGAAATCAAGGTGCGACCAGTAAGATCGATGGTCGCTGCAACGGTGTAGCGTTCAATGATTATGCGCTTGGGGGCACCTCGATTTCGAGCTTTAATCCCTCTGGATGGGCCAATATCAAAATTGACCTGTCGAATTACGGAGGCCAGTATGTCGAACTTCGCTTTGTTTTGGAGTACAACGATGTAGCCGCAAGCAGTGGGTACACGATTTACAACACTACTTCGATGCCAGGATGGTACATCGATAACTTCCGATTTGGAAGCACACTCCCTCAGTCTGGTTGGATGGGCGTTCGAGGTATACTACCAAACGTTCAGGGTGGTGAAAACCATCCAAACGGTTACGGTCTCCTCAGTATCGAAGCCGAGACAACTTCCACCGCCGTCCTTTCCGTTGACATTCTCGACTCACTTACCGGTCAAGTCGTGATGGATGACGATGGCAACAGCATGGCCGGTATGGTAGGAGCGATTCACGAACTCTGGAACATCAATTCCTCAACATATCCAACGGTTGATCTCCGGTTTAATTTTGATTCAGGTCCAGACCAACTCTCCACGCCAGTCTTGCACGGTTTTTCGATAGGTAGTCGTGTAGGTACGGGATTTAATCAAAGCATTATCTCTCCAAACCCTCCCGAAAATGGAATTTGGTCTTCTCAAGGCCTCGGTGACCTGATGATGTACAACCCACAAATCCCTGACCATTCGTTCTCTCCGGCCATGGAGCGATCGCATTTCAGTTATCCAATCGCATCCATTACGCCGGTCATTCAGGATGATTGTACGGAAGCACCTGAAATTTCAGTTTCAATCAACGGTTACGATGTCGTCATGCAAAATGGCGTAAAGTACACACTCGGCGAAACGGCGGGCATGCCAGACTCAGCATTCGGATTCACCTCGATTCTATCCTATCAGAATCCCTGCGATGTTGCAGGCATGTGGTTCGATATGGAATTCGCACATCACGCTGAGCAGATTGAAATCGACGTGGCTGATGATGGAGATGTTGAGTATGCCTTTACTGAGCCAGCATTTGACATGTTTGGACGTCAGACGAAATTCATTAGTTCAAAGGATGCGAACAACGTTCACTTTGGTGCAGACAGCCGAACCTTGACGCTTGGTTTGTCCGGCTCGGTTGATGGTGGCGAATTTATGCTTCCTGCAGGGGCAACGATTCTTGCTGCGGAGGTCTCGTTTGAGAACAATCAGATTCTTTCCACCACGGACACCAACGAAGGATTCAGTTGGAAACTGATGTCTGGCTTGGAAGAGGTCGACCTCGGTGACATTGGTAATCTTTCTCGAGGTGCGGCAGAGATGTATCCGGAAGAAATGAACCTTACATCAGCGATTAACACGCTCATGCAAAGCAGTCTTACGCCAACAGCACATATTGATGCGAATGGAAACGGCTGGAAGAAGTTCCGCTTTAGCATTGAAAGTCTCAATGCAAGCAGTGGAGCAACCATCGATTTGCTAGGCCTCGATGTTGTTTACGATGTAACCCATTACCTCTCAACAGCCAACGACTTTTCCAAGGAACTTGCACAAGGTGTTGCGCTCTCGACTTCCACAGTTGGCTACGCAACCGTTCCAATTGCTGTTCATGCCCTTAGCGGCGGCGGTGTCACATTCTCGAGTCTGTCCGTTGTGACCTCTCCAGGTTACACCTCGACAGCATCACTTGTTGGAAGCCCAGTTGGCCTCTACCCGAACGGCGACATCTACGAAATCGTGAGCACGCACACCGTCTCCTCGCTCACAGGATCTTCGTTCCAGGAAGCCTCGCTCATCATTGAATCCACAACGGGACACATTGAACTCTCGTACTCTGATTTGAACGGATTTACTGAAGTCGAGAATTCGAACGGTTACATCACTCTGCAAGCATCATCTGCTGCAGATGTCTCCGAAGGCAAAGAAATCACCTGGCGATTCACTGTCAACAACGTTTGGGAAGACACGCAAGTGGTTCGAATCTACGCTGGTCAAACAGCTGCAAACGGCGTCAATGGTCTCCCAGATGCGATTGTATTGGCACCTGTTGGAGGAAACGCCGTTGAGAACGATGCAGGAATCACCTCCTTTACAGTCCTCAACGAAGAAGGCGTTTCACAAGACCTCGACGAAGGAAATTCAAACCGCTATGTTCGAATGACAGGAAGCGTTCGACTCGAAGCACTCAACGTCGCACCTGATCCACTGAGTTACTACACAGTTGTTGAAGAGCGAAGCATCAACAGCTCAGGAGAACAACCTGTCTTTGAATGGACTGAAATCGACAACCAAACTGGTACCATCGGTGGCGACTTCGATTACACGATGGACTTAGGCCCAACCACTGCTGGTGAACACTTCTACCGATTCCGTATGACAGGCTACGAAGGTGGCGACACCGTTTGTCCTACAGCAGTTTACCGACCTGATGATGACTGTGCTATTCCATTCAACCTCACCATCGATCAATTCGCTCCTGAACTTGTTTCAGTGAAGGTACTGAACGGACAAGTCGACCCGAACTACGAATCCAACTGGCGAAGTCTGGTTGATGATACATGGGTCATCCCATCCAACAACCAATACATCAAGGTCGGCGTAACCGACTTCCAAGACCTTCCATCCACGATTGATCTTTACTACTGGGTCGAGTACCAACACGACGCAAACAGCGATGGAGTGGCCGATGAGAGCGAGTATGCTATGGTCGCCTTGACCGGTGATGGGGCGTATCCAACAGCGAACTACACAGGCAATTACAACGATTTGGCGAACCAAGAGAAAGACCCTGTAGGTCGAGTGAGCATGTACCTCGAAGGCTTTGACCTTGCTGGAAACGCCATTGACGGTGGTTCATTTGGAATCTTCAACGACGAAGTTACCTATGCATCGATGCCTTCCCGTTCGCCAGAAATTCTCAAGTTTAACATTGAAAATTCGGCTGGACGACCATTGCTCAACTCGAACCACCCCTCCTACGAGGGTGACTGGAACCAGACGATGTATGCCGGTAACGAGTATCACCTCATCGTTGAGGCTGAGGACCGAAACGGTTGGAGAGACATTGACTACATTCAGATTGAATTGACCAATGACCGTGATGATCTCACGCTCTACTACTTCCCACGAAACGAGACCGCATGGACGGACAGTCCCCACATCACCATTGTTCCGGAAGGCGAAGACTCCGATGGGCCACGATTGCTACGAATGGACGGTGATTACCTTGTCAATCCATTTACGGACGAGTTTTACCTTGACCTTCCAATTCGCATCAATTGGGGTATTGTTGGACTGCAAAGTCTTGCCTCACCTGTCATTTCAATCGCTGACTTGGACGGAAACGATAAGCGCAAGATTGTCGGTTCAACCACTGAAATCACACAATGGTACTACTCAGATGGTATTCGACTCGATGTTCGAACCGATCCTGTCAACGATTTGATGATTACACCGTACTTCACTGATTTGAGCGAACCATATACATCTGACGTTCG
>JAPOIF010000069.1 GCA_029979085.1 Methanobacteriota archaeon
GTTGTTGAGTGTCCATCCACGATCTTCAGGATTCGTTGAGAAGGAGTCCTTGAGAAGACCGCCGGCAGAAATTGATTCAACCGATGGCATTGAACCGCTGTCAAGACCCTCAAACATCAATCGAATGCGCAAGGAACCGTAGCGCTCCCAATCAACGGCATCAAGGTGGACTCGTGTTCCCTCTATGGATTCAAACCCAGAGATATTGTCCCCCGTTTGTGCATCGATAAGCGTCCAGTGAAGTGTCGAGCCAATCGGCAGGTTTGCATTGATGTGCATTGGAGCATAAGGTCCCTCTGCAAGCGAGAAACTGTTCGATGCGTTGTATCCAAACGTCGGACTTGTCCAGGCAGTGATCGGTGGAATGACCACCTTGATATCGTCAATAAACCAGTAATCACAGCAGGTTCCACTTCCAGAGGTCTGCTGGACTCTGAACTGAGAGGTTGAATGAAGCGCCGCTGCTGGCAAGACAGTGGAATATTGGAAATTGCTGGTTTGTGAACCACCGCCTTGGAAAGTATGGAATGTTGTCCATTGCCCGCCTGCAGTCTTGTACTTGAGTTGAAGATTCTCACCTGAATCGGGTGTTTCTCCGCAACCTGAACGACCTTCGTGAACCCATGCATGGAATGGAATGTTTGAGCGACCCGCGAGATTGGTTGCTGGTGACGTAGCATAGGTTGAACCTGCATACGTTCGAATCGATCCTCCAGATGAACCATTGTACCCACAGGAAGGTGATGTCACACGACCACTGTAGGAATTGGAGAACGTCCACCCTTGAGCTCCGTTGTTGAAATCGTATCCAGGTGCTGATCCATCGCCACTGAGGACGCCCGATTGTGAGAACGTGTTGTTGTGCGTTGCATCAATATGGTTCCAAGCCGCATCGCCATCCCAAAGCAATGTCTGAGAATTCTCCATCGTCTCAGATTGAATGCTCATGTCAAGCGAAGTGATGGCTCCTGAACTGGTAGGGACATCAAGTTCGAACGATGTTAAGCTGGCTTGGCCTGGACGAATATCGACGGTAACAGGTGTTCCCTCAGCGACAGAATCGATGCCCTGCTCAATGTCCAAGTACAGTGAGGGAGCAGGTGGAGCGAAGGTTGTGTACGGCCCCATGACGAAGAGAAAAAGCACGAGCAAAGCAACGCCACGTCCCTTTGGAGAGTCGCCCATGTGTTTGCCCTGATTTTCCAAGGACTTGAATGTGTCAGTCCTGTAGACTGCTCTGATTCGAGGGAGAGATTGAAAACAAGAGGGTATTTGGCGAACCATGGTTCGACCGAGTCCTGCAGGTGAACTCGATGCCGTCGCCCTTGAAACGGCACTGCTAGAAACATGGAAGAACGAGCAAACGTTCCAGCAATCCATCGATTCGAATAGGACAGGTGCACCATTCATTTTCCTTGAAGGCCCACCCACTGCGAACGGAAAACCAGGCATTCATCACGTTGTGGCACGAGCATACAAGGATCTCGTATGTCGATGGAAGACCATGGAAGGTTTTCTTGTCGAACGAAAAGGTGGATGGGATACACACGGACTTCCTGTTGAAATCGAAGTGCAAAAGCGACTTGACCTGATGAGCAATGAGGCCATCGAGCAATTCGGAATGCAGGCCTTTAACGATGCATGTCGAGAAAGTGTTTGGACCTACGAAAGCGCATGGCGTGAGATGACAGAACGCATGGCCTATTGGGTCGACTTGGACAATCCATACGTCACACTCCACAACGATTACGTCGAATCCTGTTGGTGGGCATTGAAGCAAATGTTCGACAAAGATTTGTTGTATCGAGGGCACAAGGTTCTGCCGTATTGTCCTCAAACTGGAACGTCCTATTCGAGTCACGAAGTGGCGTTGGGCTACAAAGAAGTCGAGGAACCATCGGTTTATGTTAAATTCAAGTTGGTCGATGATGACGCATCGATTCTTGCATGGACGACCACGCCTTGGACGCTCCCAGGAAACGTTGGTCTCGCCGTTGGACCTGATGTAACATATGCACGCTGCCGTGTTCGTGAAGAGCCTGAAGGTTGGCAAGGACGAGGTGGAGCATCCGTTGGCGAGGAATTGATTCTCGCCAAGGATTTGATGGGCGAAGTGCTTCGTCACCATGTCGATATCATTGAAGAGATTCAAGGATCTGAACTGGTCGGAAAATCCTACGAACCACTCTTCCCAGATGCTGTGCCTCGTGGCGATTCATCCACAGCATGGACGGTATTATCCGCTGATTGGGTCACGACAACCGATGGTACCGGTGTTGTTCATACAGCCGTCATGTATGGTGAAGACGACTACAATCTTGGAATGGAAGTTGGTCTCCCGGCTTACCATACCGTCAGTATGGAAGGAAACTTCGTTAATGGCGTCCATCCTGAACTGGATGGTCGTTACGTCAAGTCATGCGACGATACCGTGATGGATATTCTCATTGGTCGAAGCGAGACCATCGCTTCAGGCCTGCTTTATCGAGAGAAAAGCTACCTCCACGATTATCCACATTGTTGGAGAACCGATCATCCACTTCTCTACTATGCCATGGACTCATGGTTTGTTCGAATGACGGCTGTCAAAGAACGTCTCCTCGAGTTCAATGATGGTGTCGAGTGGGCGCCGGATTGGGTCGGAGAAGGACGATTTGGTGAATGGTTGCGTAACGTCAAGGATTGGGCAATTTCGAGAGAGCGCTATTGGGGAACTCCTCTACCAGTGTGGAGAGATGAGGATGGGAACATGAAGTGCATCGGTTCCATCCAAGAATTGCAAACCGAGGTTGCGAAAGCAAATGAAGCAGGATTCGAGAATCCAGAATGTCCTGATGATGTTGATTTACATCGTCCCGTTGTCGATGCGTTTACGCTTGTTTCAGAGAATGGAAAACCCATGCACAGAGAACCATTCGTCATGGATTGTTGGTTTGATTCTGGTTGTGCTCCATTCGCACAGTGGCATCACCCGTTCGATGAAAACAAGACCTTCGATGCATCCTTCCCAGTGGATTACATCTGCGAAGGTGTTGACCAAACCCGAGGATGGTTCTACACACTTCTTGCAGTTTCGACCACAGTGTTTGATTCACCTGCTTACAAGCGCTGTTTATCACTCGGACTAATTCTTGATGCTGAAGGGAAGAAGATGTCCAAATCGAGAGGAAACATTGTCGACCCGTGGGATCACTTCAACCGAGAAGGTGCTGATGCAACACGATGGTACATGGTCACTGCTGGTGCTCCATGGAATCCATTGAAGTTCGACTCCAATGGTGTTCGAGAAACCTACGCCAAGATGTTCCTAACCCTTTGGAACGTCTATCGATTCCACGCAGACTATGCTGCTTTGGATCAATTTGATCCTGCATCGTCGACATCTTCGTATGAGCAGCGTTCGCGCTTAGACCGATGGATTCTTTCCAAACTCCACACAACCGCAAAAGCCTACCATGATGGTTTCACAAACTGGAATTTCCACAAGGCCTGTCGTGAACTGGAAGATTTCATCGTCAACGATTTGTCAAATTGGTACGTTCGTCGAAGCCGACGACGCTTATGGGATGAGGCAGAGTCAGGTGACAAACTTGCATGCCAGCACACCTTGCACGAGATTCTCGTCACCTTGTGCCGATTGATTGCACCTGTGAGTCCATTCATGGTCGATACCATCCATCGAAACCTCACTGGTGAAACCGTTCACACGGCAGCATGGCCACTTGGAACACCTGGTTCGACCGAAGGTGCTACGGCTGATGCATGGGATGAAGACCTTGCCGCTGCAACCGCACAACTCCCTCCTCATGATGCTGGACTTGAACACGAAATGGAACTCGTTCGTGAACTGGCTGAAACAGGGCGTCGAATTCGAATCGATGCCCAGCGTCGTCAGCGCCTTCCTTGCGCGGAAGGATGGATTGTGGCAGGACCAAACCTCGAACCTTATCACGATCTTCTCTGTGAGGAATTGAACGTCGAAAACATCTCCGTTGAAACCGACCTCGACCGATTTCAGCAAGTTGAACTTGCCGTGAATTTCCGCGCACTTGCTCCAAGAGCGAAGGGTGACGTCAATGCCATCGCTGGCCAAATTAAGAATCATTCCGACCAAGAGGCATTGCTCTCTGACATTCGAAGCGGTTCATGCACCATCATGGGCGTTGATATTCTCGAATCTGACGTCGAGGTTCGCCGTGCTGAGCGAGAGGGTTATGCCGCTGCAACGATCACAGTCGGTGAAAACGATGAGGCATCTCATGTCAGCCTCGTTCTCGACATGCAGGATACACCTCACCTGCTCTCAAAGGGTCTTGCTCGCGACATCACACGTCGTATCCAATCGAAGCGCAAGGATATGAATCTCGATATCGAAGCGATGATCGATGTCGAGGTTTGGCTGCATGATGCACCTGAATTGTTCGAGGAAGATCAGGCTTGGATTGCGAAGGAAACTCGGGCATCGGGCATTGTCTTCAGCCTTGAATCAGCACCTTCTGACACCGAATCCTTTGATGTTGATGGCGCCCAAATTGCCTATCGTGTTCTCAACGTTTGAGGTTGGAACATGCGGGTGGTATCCCTCGTCCCCAGCCTGACACTGACGCTTGCAGAGTTGGGTCTTGAAGCATCTCAATTGGTGGGTCGAACCCCTTGGTGTATTCACCCGGAGTCCTTCGTCCAAGATGTTCAAATCATTGGAGGGACAAAAACACCGAACATCAAGAAAATTCGCACATTGAATCCCGATCTCGTCATCTTGGATCGTGAAGAAAATCCGAAGGAATTCTATGACGAACTTGTGGCATTGGGTATCGAGACGTACGTGAGTACTGTTGAACACCCTCGTGATGTTCCAGAGATGCTCATCGAACTTGGACGGCTGTTGAATCTTGAATCGAAGGCAATTGAGGTTGCTGAGGCGATACGGAATGAACTGGAAATGAATGTTGATTCTGGGTCTGTCGTCCTCCCCATGATATGGCATGAACCACTCATGGCTGTTGCGCCAACAAAGTATGCAGGAGCTTTGCTTGAATGCTGCGGATTCAAGGTTCCAGACCTTGACCCAGAAGGGAACGGCTATCCTGTTGTCACTCCAGAAGCGATTCAATCTCACAATGTCGAAGGCCTCTTGTTATCGAGTGAGCCTCATGAATTTTCCAAACAAGAAGGTGAAGCCATTTGCGATGTGGTTGAATCATTGGGTGGCAAGAGGCCATGGACTCGATGCGTTGATGGAGAAGCATTGACATGGTTTGGAACACATACACTCCATGGCCTACGAACCTTTACTGCTCTTTGCAAGGATTTGAAAACAGCCAATGAGTAGCCTTACCATGCGCAGAGCACTTCTCGCCATGTTGCTTGTGAGCAGCATGGTTCTCGCAGGATGTTTTGGTGATGGAGAATCCATCGTCGAAAACGAGGAAGTCAAGTCTGCATGGTCTGATTACATTCTCATCGATGAACAACAACATGAATCTCCACGTGAATTCATGACGGTTGATTTGCGTACGAACGAAACAACGAACATGACGTGGGCTGTTTTCGATGAATCCAAGGGAGGGAATTGTTGTGAACACTACATTGCTACTACCATTCAAGGATCGATTTTGAACATTGGAGGAGAATATCCCGTATGGTCCGTCGACCGAGGGCATGATTGGGACACATGGATTCCTGGCGTGACGCCTGACCTGCAGTGCCGTACCTTCGTTCCAACCAATCCTGGAACCGAAGGACTCGGCGAGGGAAGTATTGTTCAAGCGACCAACGGTGATATCATTTCGATGTCGTGGTTCCCCTATCCAGGAGGCGATCTCAAACTCGACAAATTCTATGCAATCCTTTACGATGATTCGGAGATGGAGTGGAAATGGTGTTACAACCGAATCACTGAACCGTTCTACGACCGAAGTTGGCAAGTCGAAGTCGTTGGTCCAATCTCATCGAGCATTGGAAACGGTGAGTGGGCTTCCCTCGTCATTTCCAATTTCTGGCATCAATCGCAAAACGCTGGAGGGCAAATTTCTGTTGATGGACTCAACTACTACCCGATTCAATTTCCAGGTCGCTCTTCCACACAGCCGGACATCGACATTGATTTGGATTTCACCAATGCTTCGCTTGATTTCTATTGGGACGTGAACAAACCTCACAAGGAGATGCGAGCCTTTGCAGTACCAAGTGGAGGGTTGCTCTTCCCACAATACTTTGACAATGGGAACGCAGCTTTCCTCGACACAACGCTTTCATGGAACGAACTTGAGATTCAATTCCCGAGTGAGTATTGTCAAATCGATATGACTGGAACCATCCACTGTGTTGCAAATGCTGGAACCACATTCACACACTACACCTCAACAGATGGCGCAGTATCTTGGGACAATTTTACCTACGATCTCGGTGATGCTGCCTCAAGTATTGAAGAATGGGAGTTCCAAGCAAACGGCGAACACGATTTGTTTGTCCTCAACGTTCGATATCAATCCAGCGAAGGACCTGATGTCGATGTCTTGTTCCACACACGCGGGTACAGCCAAGACCTCAGTCCCGACACCTTGACCTACATCGGGCAAGGTGATCTTGACTCAACATCCGGTGCAGGAAATGACATTCGATTCGATTTTGCAAGCCTCGCGATTCTCCGGGATGGCGGAGTGGTTGTGGCATATCATGATTCGACACACGTTGACCCATTGTTTGCAGTCGAACTGAACATGCCAGATTATCAGCAATAGGCGCATTCAGAGGGGTATCCTCAAAAGCCCTTGACAGACAATGGACTTCGATGGTGCTGAGCAATTTACCTGGAATTGGCGAGCGATTGATGAAGCGATTGGACGATCATTTCGGAGGACGTCATGAACTCCTCAAAACCCTTGAATCTGGAGATATTTCTCGAATTGCCGAGGTTGAAGGCATATCGGTCAAGAGGGCACTGACCTTGGCACGGGAATACAATGGTGCCAAAACGTCATTTCTTGCCACACCAGAAGCGGAAAAACTGCATGCACAACTTATCGGTTCTTTGCAACGATTTGCCTCCAATGGTGCGAGTTCATCACGTATGCAGATGTTAATGCCACTTCATCAACTCAATATCCGTCGGGAACGATGTCAACGAATGCTCGAATTTGCCAACGAATCTCCAGACGCTTTTGCACATCTCCGTACCTTGTTCAAAGACTTGAGTTACACACGTCGTCCAACGCAACGGTACGAACGCGTCATTGTTAGCCAACAGGAAATTCCAGAATGGGAATCGTATGTTCGAATCTTAACGCCAAGTGCTCAAGAAACGTGGAAGGATTACACCGTGTTCAAGTCGGTAACTTGGGTCGGCCGTCATGGTCCGGATGACATACCACCAGGTTGGTTAGTCCTACCTGAAGTGGGACGCTCGGATGTAATGGTTCCTGAATTTACGCTCGATTGGTTCACCAACAACCGAAAAGCGCTGAAAGTGCTTCTCGATTTAATGCAATGGAAGAACGAAAGGAATGGAAAAATCCACTCCACGCTCGAGACAATCTTTGCCGAGACCGACGGGCTTGAACAACTCTCCACCGTATTTGCAATGATGGGCGATTCAGGCGATGTTGAAGCGATGGAAACGATTCGAGACGGCCTTTGGAGTGTTGCAAAGCAAATGGAAGAAGACCTCAACAAGCGAATATCGTCAGGAATGGAAACAGCATCGCTCGATTTAACGGGATCCGACATGCTTGAGGCACTCGCAGATGCGGCGACCTTCCAGCGTAAACTTGCATCAGCAACCGAGGATGTCATCGCAGACATTCTTGAACAAGGTCGAAACGAGTTGTCGGAATACCTTGAATCGAGTGGTTTGCAAGCACCGTTTGATCTCTATTCATCGACGTGGCCTGTGAAATTCAATCGCTCGGTTTTGGATAGCATCAACGATGAACTTGAGCGAAGAATCAACGATGGACGGAACGACCATCTTCTCCGATTGGCAACAAAACTTGCCGACCTCAAACCACTCTGCGAAACGGCAATCCAACGACTTGTTGAGCATGACATGTGGTACAGTATCGCATCTTGGGCTCTGCATCACAAAGCTCAACTTCCTGAATTGGTTCATCATGGGATTTGGTTTGAGGAGGGACGACACCTCTTCATCGAAGGAGACGTTCAACCTGTGAACTACGGATTAGGGCTGGCTGCACCGAAAGGCGATCGGCAACCAATTGCGCTCCTAACAGGTGCAAACAGTGGTGGAAAAACGACGCTCTTGGAATTGGTTGCGCATGTGACAATTCTCGCCCATATGGGACTCCCCGTCCCTGCAAAACATGCCTTTGTCGGACAAATAGAAGCCCTGCATGTTCTGGCGAAATCGAGTGGTACACAAAGCGCAGGAGCGCTTGAAACCACCTTGGTCGACCTCGCTCAGGTCGTGAGTAACAATCAACCGAAACTCATCCTTGCAGATGAACTCGAAGCGATCACAGAACCAGGAGCTGGTGCTCGAATCATCGCAGGAATGTTGCGGGCTGCACAACAACAATCCGAATCAAGCATGGTTTTGGTGACCCATCTTGCTCCAGCAATTCTTGATGCGTATGGAAGCGATGACTTGCGCATTGATGGTATCGAAGCAAAAGGACTTGATGAGCATCTTGAATTGATGGTCGATCGAACGCCGAAACGCAACTGTCTCGCCCGTTCAACACCTGAGTTGATTGTACGGCGCTTGGTCGAGCGTTCTTCAGGGGATGCAAAGAACGTCTTCAGTGACATCCTGTCCTTGTTTTGATTTCAGCATTGACGTCCACCATCGGACGAATACTCGAGCATTGGTGCTTGGAACAAATCATCACATGAGCGTTCGATGAGTGGCAACGTCAGCGTGCTTTGAGACCAGTCAATGGATACTGTACCAGAGGCTGCTGGTGATGGAACGTAATCTTCTCCTGTTTGTGTGACTTGGAGTATGATGCCTTCTCCTTCTTGGAGAACTACGTCCATTGGCATGAATTCCATGAGTGCTGTGACCGAAGCAAATGGAACCAGGATTTCTTGGCCATCACGACCGCCTGCATGGTAACGCAGATCCATGACGGCATGACCAAGGTGCATACCTGTTCCGTCGGTCATTTCGATGAACAAATGGCCTCCTGT
>JAPOIF010000006.1:0-5278 GCA_029979085.1 Methanobacteriota archaeon
ATCCAACCAATCTCACCGTTCGCGTGTACAACGACGGAAACACAGAGATTGGATATGACTTGTTCCTTGAAGCGCCCTCGGGTTGGAGTGCAGGATTCTCCGATTTGAGCAACGATCCGGGAGCGACATCCGGTTCAACTGGACTCATTCCCAAGAACGGCCAAAAGGAAGTGAGTATGCAATTTATTCCTCCTCAAGTTTCAACAGCAGCAGGCGCTCAACGCATCGTTACATTGACTGCAATCTCTCAAACAGAACCGTCGCAGACATGGCAAATCGACATTCCAATAGAAGTCATGGAGGTTCGTGAGGTTGAACTTCTTCTTGAATCAAACATTGGAACTCCAAGGCCTGACGCATTGGTCAATCTTCTCTTTACGATCGAAAACAAAGGCAATGTCGATATGACGCTTGTACCAAGTCTAACACTTCCAACCGGATGGTCAACGCAAACGTCGTTGCAACCGATTGAGATGGGATGGACGGAACAATCGAAGAACATCCTCATTTCAATCCAAGGAAACGGAAATGCGCTCTCAGGTGATATCCAACTCAACCTTGACGTCGATAATCAGCGATTCACTTGGCTCGGTGAAATCAATGTCCTCAATCTCCCTCAACCTTCACTGACGTTTGCAGAATTGGAGTTTGAGGATGGACAAACGTTTGATCACCCCTTCGGACCAGGATCGCATCCTCCAGGCCAAGAAATGACTTTCACATGGCTCATGACCAATGAGGCTGACGTTCCATGGAGTCCTCTAATCTCGACGTCACTCTCTCCGGGCGTCTTTGGTGAATGTCTTCATATTGGAACCGTCACAAATGAGAATGTCATTCCAGTTGTGTGTTCAATCATCCTTCCTTTGACGCTCGAGGTAGGTTCACAACCATCGTTTTCCTTTACATTGTTCGATAATGATGTTTCCTTGACAGAGGGTACGAGCATGCTTGTAGCTGAACAACGAAGTGTGGATTGGGAAGTCACAGGCCTCTCATCGCTTGATGACACTGGTTCAGGAACGCTCCAAGTACGGATCATCAACACGGGCAATACCGCTCTTTCCCATCAATTGGTTCTTGAAACGACAAATGGATTGGAAGCTGCAATCGTCGGAAGCGATATCGTTGACGCTGTTGCAGGTGATTCGCAGCAATTGACCGTTCAACTTACCGGGTCGAATACGGGGACGCAGCAATTGTCATTCAAGCTCTCAGGAGTTCAAGATGTTGCGTCCTCAACAACATCCGTTGATATCGAGATTACAGCATCTTTCGAAGAATCCGGGTCAGGAGGCAATGCCATGCTCTTCGTTGGTGCAGGTGTTGCGCTTCTCATCGGTTTGCTTGCCGTTCTCTTTGTTTTGAGAGGAAAGGAACCAATGGCGAAGCAGATCGCTACTCCAAACCCACACGCCCCTCCGCTTCAACAACAAGCTCCAACGTGCTGGTCCTGTCGAACACCTATCCTCGGTTCAATGCGCGGTTGTCCGGGTTGTGGAGCGAGATACCATGCCGATTCTCCAACGTGCCAATCGGTTGAATCCTGCTCCAACTGTGGAGCTTCCGCAGAACAGTTCGTATCGGCTTGATTCGTGAACATCAAAGGACATCCTTTTGATAGGTCAACACCTCCCGCTAGGTAGGGAGGGTCAGCGATGCAGGTTTTGAAGCAAGAGAAGCGTTTAGCGATATTCTTGATTTCATTGATGGTTTTCTCCATGGCTCCCCTCGTGGCACCAATGGCCTCTGCGGATGAAGCAAGAGATGCAAGCATCCAGGTTACGGTTTCTCCCAGTGCACAGACCATCAATCCAGGTGAAGCGGGTGAGTACACAGTCCGAGTCTACAATACAGGTTCCAACCCTGTGACGGTTCAGTTGAGCACTGCTGAAGGACAAGATCAAGATTGCAGTGCATACACGTCCACCATTACTCAGATTCCTGGTGCGATCGATTCAGGATCGTATGAAGAAGCGACCATGAACGTTACACTGGCACAAAATGCCGAAGGCTCATGCGAAACAACGGTCACGGCAACTGCTCAAGATTCTCCTGAACCACCTGAACCTCCCGGCCAGCCAGCAACTGAAACTGCAACGGTTACAACTACTGCCGGTGATGGCTCAGGAAATGCCCTCTTCGGCGTTGATTTGTCCATGGTAACCTCCAGCAAAACATGGGGTGGTGAAGAAACCACAGAGTGGACTCTCATCGTCGAAAATACGGGTCAACAACAAGCGACTGTCAATCTCGTTCTTGATGAAGATAATTCTGCCTCAGGCTGTTCAAACCCGGATGGTTTGTCCCCAGAACTTTCAGAATCATCGGTCACACTCGATGCTGAAGAATCAACAGAAGTCACGGTTTCCCTCGACGTGACAAACGAGCAAGAAGCGGACAAGTACTGCTGGGAAATCACTGGTACGGTATCACAAGATCCAACAGGAAACACGAGCGATACCCAAACCTTCGACGTGACAGTACCCGTGCTCAAGGAATGCAGTCTTTCACTCTCGAAATCGTCGGTCAATGTGCAGCCAGGTGACGAGGATACGTTGACGGCGACCTTCACAAACGACGGGAACTCAGATTGGACAATTCGTGCAGATTCCGCAGGAGCCAAGGCAGCATGGGTTTCCTTTGTTGGAGGTTCAAGCGGCTTGCTTCCCTACGGAGGATCGGGTACGAAGGCATTCGATCTCAAGGTCAGCCCTGATGATTCGGTCAATGCTGGTGAAGAACAAACCGTTTACATCCAAGGAAAGGATGGTACGCAGAAAAAGTGCGAAGCCACACTCACGATTACCGTCGGGCAATCCTTCGGAGCAACCATTTCGATGATTTCTTCGAATCTCAACAACATTGAGCCAGGTACTTCAGCGACGACTTCAGTCACCGTAGAAAACACTGGAAACGGCGTCGATACCTTCCGGATTACACCTCAAAACGTTCCAAGTGGATGGACGGTCGATTTGGAGCAATCGCTGGTCACCCTCGACTCAAAGCACACGCCAAATCGAAAAGAAACAATCGACGTCACTGTTACATTACCGAGCGATGCTTTGGCAGTTCAAGTCGAACAAATCGATTTATCCATCAGCCCAAATGGAGGCGGTGAGGCTTACGATGAAGTCACACTCTCGGTTTCGGTGGCTGCAGTTCATGGCTTTGAAGTCGATTCCGTCGCAATGACGCAGACAGGTAAAAACGGAAACGAAGTGAAGTTCCCGTTTGCCATTGAGAACACAGGGAACGTCGAAGACAGTTTCCGATTAAGCGTCATCCAACAAACCGCATCGCCTTCATGGGCGTATTTCTTTGAAGATGATGCAGGCAATCGATTCAATGATGCCTCTGTTGATGCACGTTCGACAAAACAACTCTTCTTTGTGGCAACGGTGACCGACAGCGACGAATATTCAACGTTCACAGTTCGAATTACCAACAAGGGTGACTCAAACAGCATCGATGAGGATGGAGACGGTATTCCGGACAACCAGCGTGAACTCCGCTTCACAGCCTTCCTCACGACCAGAGATTATGCCATGGATGTCCGACTTGAAGAGGGTGGACTTGATGGCCGAACCGGTGAATTGATTCTCGCTCCTGGTGATGAAGAAACGGTTGGCATGTGGATCCGAAACATGGGGAATGGAGATGATACCGCCGTTCTTGAATTCACTGGACTAAACGGCATTGCGTCTCGTACCGTCTTTTCCAAAGGTCTTCCCATTGCATCAAACAATGAGATCAACGTCCCATTTGGTTTTGGGATTTGGGATGAGAACAACAGTGCCTTCGTGATGGATGCATCAGGTTCTCCATACATTGAAAATTCTGAAGACTCGATGCTTGAGGAGATGCTGTTCACGCTTAATCTCAGTCAAGGATACAGCGTCCGACCGTACGAGATGTATCTTGAGCTTCGCGTTCAAGTCAATGAGGCCACACTGACCGGAGAAGGAGGTAACCTCTACATCGTGGTGACAAGCAAATCAAACGCTGCAAACCGAACGGGTCAAGCAACCGTTTCACTTAGCGTTCAGAAAATCTTTGATTTGAACATCGTTGAACCTGAGACAACGTCCTTCAGTTTGATCTACCCAGAAAGCAAATCGTTCACTGTGCAAATTCGAAACGATGGAAATGTCGAGACAGAGACGGAGATTTTCGCATCCGACAGCCTACGTGGTTGGAAGATTGAACTTGAAGATCCGATGGATGAATGCGAGACCATCGGACTCTCAAGTCTCGTGTGTTCCATCGAGAAGGGTGAAGTCATGAACATCACGGTCGAAATCAAGCCACCTTATGGTGCGGAATTGGCAGACACATTCGACTTTACCATCTCCGTCCAACCAGAAGAAATTGGTGTCATTGGGCGCGTCAATCAGCAATTCGAAGTAACAGGCGATCTCGAGGAAGGATTCTTTGGGCTTGCAGACGACACAACCGTCGCCGCCTTCGCTGGAGGCTTCCTCCTGCTTGTAGGCCTCGTCTTTATCCTCAGCCGCCGCCAATAATCGGACAACGTAGTCATGAATTGTGACTGCTGAAGCAGTGATTTCGTTCAAGGCTGACTGGGAACGCTTATGGAGGGTATTCAAGTCGGTTTAATCAGAGAGCGGATGCTTTCTTGAGGCGATGACAAATGGTCGACACAGGTTCAGTTCCGAGCGCCTATCTTTCGATTGCATTCTTGGCGATTGTTGGCATTCTCATGCCCCTGACGAATTTCATCATGTCTTGGGCGCTTCGACCACGCACAGACCCTTCCAGGCCCCACATCACACGGTCGTATCTTTTGGAAGGTTATGAGCGAGATCACAGCCTTTACCCTCGTCGTCTCTCAACCTTCGAGTGTGGAAGTGAACCGATTGGTGATGCAATGATCCAATTCCACTTCCAGTACTACTGGTATGCTATCGTTTTCCTCGTCTTTGACGTAGCGTTCATGTTCCTTGTTCTTGGTGGCATGGTTACAGCTAACGAAACATCCACTGTCAATGGGGACATTGCAAACGCAGAAGCAGGCCTTGCAATCATCGGGGTATTCTTTGCGATCATGTCGCTCGGCGTTTGGTACGTATTCCGCAAGCGAGGTCGAATCTACATCTGAGGTGAATCATATGGCAGAATCAGGAGAAAATTACACCGCATTCAACAGTCGCGCATTGGTCGAAGTTGTTGGTGACGTTACCGACGAAGCACTCAAAGCAACCAAAATCAAGCAATTGCTTTCCGTTCTCGCTGGACGTTTCTTCAACTGGGGTGG
>JAPOIF010000006.1:5377-25754 GCA_029979085.1 Methanobacteriota archaeon
ACGTCAATCCGATGTTCTTCTTGTCAATGGCCCAATCAGTAAGAAATTCGCTGACAAGGTCGTCCGTCTCTGGGAACAAATGCCTGAGCCAAAGTACTGCATCGCTATGGGCGAATGCGCTATTTCAGGAGGGCCATACTTCCAATCGTACAACATCCTCGAGGGTGTTGACACCGTCATTCCAGTCGATGTTTACATTCCAGGTTGCCCACCACGTCCAGAAGCACTGATCGATGGATTCGGTCTTCTCCGTGAGAAGATCATCCGAATCGGTGGTGCGCCAAGCACCGGTCGAGATGGCGAAAAGCCAGTTATTGTAGGAGAGGACTGAACATGGGAATGAGCATCTCTGCAGAACAAAACGCAGCAGCCGCAGCAGCCTTTTCTGAGCAAGCTGAAAAGCAATTCGGGGGCAGCGGCGTTACCGTTTCTGTCGAACACCACAGCAATGCTGCGAAATTCGCCTTCGTTCGAATGACCTGCCCTCCACAACACTGGGTTGCTCTTGCAAAATGGCTACGCTTCGATGCAGGTGTCAATTACTGTTCAATGATCACAGGAACGCATTACCCAGACAATGCCGAGAGGGGATGGGGAGTGGCTTACCACTTCCTTCGACAACCTGTTCGAGATGTTGAACCGTTCACTGCAGATGTTCTCAAGGCAAGCGAATTGGAAGGTTCTTCTATTCCGCTCGAAGTTGAAGTTCTCATCGATTTGCCTGCAGGAGATGCGCCTGTTGTTCCGAGTGTCCAATCCATTTGGGTTGGTGCGGATTGGAACGAGAAGGAAACATGGGATCTTGTCGGCATTCGGTTTGAAGGTCACGAAAACATGCACCGTGTCCTGAATCCTCACGATAGTCCTGAAGGATTCCATCCGTTGCAAAAGCAACATCAAATTCGATATCATGATTTCAATGAAATGTATGATGATGCACAAGGATTTGTGCGAAAACCTGCGGATGAGGGCCGCGTAAAGTGAGGTGAATCTATGGCACAAATGTGGATTACAATGGGACCTCAACACCCGATGACGCATGGATTGTGGACACTTCGCGTCAAGGTCGACGGTGAAACCGTTGTCGATACTGAAGCAGAACTCGGATACATCCATCGAGGTGTTGAGAAGATTGCAGAAGCTCGTGATTTCACCCAAGTCACGCCATACTGCGACCGTCTTTGTTACGTGAGCGCAATGACGTGGTCGAACTCCTACATCTACGCTGCAGAGGATTTGCTCGAAGTTGAAGTTCCTGAGCGAGCCGAGTTTATTCGTCTCATTGCTGCTGAATTGCAACGCCTTGCTTCACATCTCATGTGGCTTGGAGCGTTCGGCCCTGATATTGGAAATTTGACGCTCATGACATGGTGTATGCGTGACCGTGAGATGTTCCTCGACCTCTTGCAAGAACTCGGTGGTTCGAGAATGCACTACAACTACCCTCGCATTGGCGGCGTCAAGCGAGACCTGCCTGTTGGATTTGCAGACCGTGCACGTGCCAAGATCAAGTTGTTCGAGAACCGAATCGATGAATACGAGATGATGCTTGATGAGTCAACCATCTGGCTGGTTCGATTGCAAGGCGTAGGCTATGCCCGCGCCGAAGACATGGTCAACGCAGGTGTTTCAGGACCAAACGTCCGTGCTGCTGGCGTGAATTATGACGTTCGTTGGGCACATCCATACTCTGTTTATGATCAGGTCGATTGGGAGCCTGCTGTCGAAAAGCCAACATCGGTCAAAGGCGCAGATTGTTACGACCGCTATCGAGTCCGAATGGAAGAGATGCGACAATCATGCAGAATGGTTCTCGACGCATTTGAAAAGATTCCAGGTGGAGCCAACACGCATTACAATACAGGCGATGAAATGATTCTTGCTAAGGCACCAACTCGTGCTCCAGAAGGCGCAACAGGATTCAGCAATTACGAGTGCACTCGCGGTGCCTCTCAATTCTACATACAGGGTGGTGGTGATGGCCGTGGTAAGAATCCATACCGACTCTCCATCCGTTCTCCGATGTTCATCACGATTCCATACGTTGCAAAAACCATGATCGGTTACAAAGTTGCAGATATTCCTGCCATTATGGGTAGTTTTGACCCTTGCATTGGAGAGACGGATCGTTGAGGTGATACGATGGATGACAAGTACGATCTAAGAAGCCTCTTCCTTGGAGAGGAGAGTTTTGCTCACAAGACCATTACTTCCCTCCTCGAAGGGACGCCACTTGAGGAGAGCTCCTCTGCTATTGCCTTCGGTGTCGGAACGTTTGCCGTCGTGAACATTGTGTTCCTGCTCTTGTTTTTCTCTCAGTTCGCCATTCTTTGGATTGAACGAAAAGCAGTCGCTCGAATGAACGACCGACGTGGGGCAACCACGGCTCTTCGTTCTCTTTGGGTCGGTGAAAATGGCGTGACCGCTGGAGCTTGGTGGAACATGCTTCCATTCGGACTTGGTCGCCCAGTTGGTGCGCTCAACAAGTGGTTGAACAACCGCTTTGGAAACCAATCAGAATACGAAACGGTCGACCGTGTAGGCAACCGTTCGTGGATGGGTCTCAGCATCTTCCCTGGTTTCTTCCAAAACGTTGCAGACGGAATGAAGTTCCTTGTCAAGGAACACATGGTTCCGCGTCGAGCAGACAAACTCATTTTCGAAGTCTCCCCGTTCCTTATCGTTTCAACAACACTTCTCATTCTCGGTATGATTCCTCTTTCGAGTGGCATCTATGCAACAAACCCTGATCTCTCAATTCTTTACATCATCGCCATCTTTGGGATCGCTCCGATTGGTGTCTTCTTTGCAGGATGGTCTTCCAACAACAAGTACACCCTCATCGGTGGTATTCGCTCCGCTGCACAATTGACGGCATACGAAATCCCACTGTTGCTCACACTTCTTGCTGTTGCCATGCTCACTGGTACGTTCAACATCATCGAAAGCGTACACTTCCAACACACTGCAGGCGCATGGAACATCTTCTTGATGCCATTGGGTGGTGCCTTGTTCCTCATCACCATGATCGCTGAAGTTGAGCGCGTACCGTTCGATATGCCAGAAGCTGAAGCCGAACTGGTCGAAGGGTGGTGGACAGAATACGGCGGTATGCGATTTGGAATGCTGTTCATGGCCGAATACATTCGAACATATGCTGCATGTTTCCTCTTCACACACTTCTTCCTTGGCGGATGGCATCTTCCATTCCAAGGCCTCATTGGCAGCATTCCATACCTCGGTCCTGCTTACTTATTGATTCCAGGCGCCCTTGTCGTTCTCATCAAGGCATGGCTTGTGTTCCTCATCGTCTTCGTATGGGCTCGGTTCTCTCTTGCTCGTATTCGAACCGATCAAATCCTCGAGTTTGGATGGCGTATGCTCCTTCCACTTGCAGTCTTGCAAGTCGTTCTTGCTGCTATCTATCGCCTCTACCTCTTCGATGTTGGCGGAATGTCCGATACCGTCTATGGAGGAACAGCATGGGATGCATTCGGCATTCCATTCCTCGTACCAGCTTTGACCACAATCTTGTGGCTTGCTCTCTTCTTCCTCTTGCTCAACGATACGGGCAAGAATGAACGCACTGCACGTATGTACCACGTGCAAACGGTGCAACCCGCAGGTACACATCTACCTGGACAGGAATGAGGTGAAGAAACATGCCAACACACCCTCAAGCAAAACCAAACTTCCGAAATCTGTTCTGGTATCCGTTCAAGATCACCTTGATTACGGCGCTACGAACCTTCCCGCTCTTGGGTCGTATGTTCCCTAAGAAACTGGGCATGGGATATCACAACACCTCTCACCCCGAGTTCCTTGATGATGCTAGCGAACATCGAGCAAAAGGTCGTGCCAAGTACAACGACATCTCCAAGCAAGAATTCGCCCCTGATCGAGTCACGTCGGATCTCTTCCCGAGTCTCTGGAAGCCACAAACCGTTCAATATCCATACGAACGTCTTGAAGATATGGAGCCATGGCTCTTCGTCCCTGGAAATTACAACGGACGAATCGGTGTCATTTGGGAGACCTGTACAGCATGTAAGATGTGTGTCAACATCTGTCCTAACGATTGTCTGCACATGACGACTGAACTTCGCGTCGACGTTCTCGACAATGCTGAAGGCGAATACGAAGGCTATGGTGCTGAACTCGAAGTCGGTGGCTATGCAGCCAAGTTCCGTGAAGAAGTCACGGAAGAACTCGAATCCTTTGATTTGATTACAGCCCACACCGCACCTCCATCCGAGTGGCGATTTGCTCAAGTTTTGGATCTCTCTGGAAGTACAGCAACCGTACGATGGAACGATTCAGGACAGGAAGAAATCCTTGCTCAATCCGAACTACGAACGGCAGACGATCAAATCGTCTCCGGTCGAATTGACATTGGACGCTGTATGTTCTGTGGTCTTTGTATGGAAGCCTGTGGATTCACGTCCTTCTTCATGACCAACGAATACGATGGAATGTCAGGATTTACCCGACAAGACCTTTGGTTCGATGCAAACCGAACTCGAGTTCTTCCTTCAGTCCACCAAGAAGCGGTCGATGGTGAACTTGCCAAGCGAGCGACCAAAGAACGCGACAAGCGTGCGAAGAAGGCTGCTAAGGCTGCCAAACCCGAAGTAGAAGTTGCAGAACCAGCCCCAGTCGTTGAAGAAAAGGTCGAAGTCAAGCCTGAGCCAGAGGATGACAAGCCTTTGAGCAAAGAGGAGAAGAAGGAAGCTGAACTTCAACGTATCAAGGAACGTTCAAAGAACATTGATTTCGACATACTTGGAACGGCGAGCGCTGATGAAAAAGACGATCTCAAGACCATCAAGGGTGTTGGTCCGTTCATTGAAGAGAAACTTAACGCTCTTGGCATCTACACGTTCTCACAGATCAGCAAGATGACCAGCGACTTAGAAGATCAAGTCAATGAAGCCATCGAGTTCTTCCCAGGTCGCGTTAAGCGTGACGAATGGGCCAAGCAGGCCAAGGATTTGCTCGACAAGGGGGATGCCTGAAATGGACGTCGCTTCGGCCACTGAAACCATCATTTTCTTTGTTTTTGCAACGATTACCATTCTCGGTGCATTGGGGCTCATTTACGCCCAGAGGGTTGCTCACTCGATGCTTTCACTCATTTTCTGTTTCATGGCAGTCTCAGGAATTTTCATTCTTATGGGTGCTGAATTCCTTGCAGCCATTCAGATTCTGGTCTACTTGGCCAGTGTCGGGTTGGTTGTTCTGTTCGGTATCATGCTGACTCGACGGCAAATTCAGGAGGAGGATTTTGAATGAGATTGATGTCTACCTTGACCCGGCTTGGCCTGATTTTCCTTGCAGGTGCTATGATTACTGTGCTTGGAACGGCAGAGATTTGGGATGAAGAGCCGAAAGAAGTCACCACACTCGATCTTGCCGAGACGATGCTCGACGTTTGGGCACTACCATTGCTCATCCTTGGTGTTCTCATGGCTATGGCTATGATTGGTGCTGCTTATCTTGTTCGTGACGAACGTCGGGAAAATCTGGAATGGGAACAGCGAGGTGAAGACGCATGATTGATCCAGCATGGGTAAGCGTTCTCTCCGCTATTCTGTTCACCATTGGTCTTTGGGGCGCTTTCACTCGAAAGAACGCCATCGTCGTCCTGATGTGTCTTGAATTGATTCTCAACGCTGCAAACCTCCAATTCGTTGCAGCAGCCATCCAACATGGAGATGCATCCGGTTGGGTCTATGCCATCTTTGCCATTGCCATCGCAGCCTCAGAGGTTGCCATTGGCTTGGCCATCTTCCTTGCCATGTACGGCCAACACGAAACGATTTCACTCGATGATGTGAATCTCTTGAAACACTGAGGTGATAGAATGGGCGGTACATCAGAAACAATTAGTTCAACATTCATCGAGTATGCCATATTTATCGTACTCTTACCAATGCTTGCATTCCCAATCATTCTCTTCCTTGGACACATCTTCAATGGAAACCAAACCTGGATTAAGTCGGCCAAAGAAGGCGGCCTCATCGCTCTTCCAATCATGGTTGCGAGCTTCATTCTCTCGATGTTGCTCATTACGGAATTTATCGGTGCAGGAACCGGCTCCCATCACATTGGGAATTGGCTTTCTTTTGGATGGATAAGTGAAGACGGAATGACCATCAACGAGAAGGTCTTCGGTGTAGGTATTTACATCGACCACGTCACTGTAATGCTTCTCTTCATCGCTTCCTTCCTTTGTATGTTGATCAACATCTTCAGCATCGGATACATGAACACAGATCCAGTCAACGACAATCGAAACCACCGCTTCTATGCCGAATTCGTCTTGTTCTGTTCGGGTATGCTTGGAATGGTTCTTGCTGATTCCTTCCTGTGGTTGTTTATCTTCTGGGAATTGATGGGTCTTTGTTCTTACCTACTCATTGGATTCTACTACGAGAAGCCAAGCGCAGCATATGCTGCGAAGAAGGCGTTTTTGACCACACGTGTTGGTGACGTCTTCCTCGTCATCGGTTTGGTCATGCTTTGGAATCTCTTCGACTCCCTCGATTACGCCGTCGTCTTCAACGAGGACTTGATTGCACAAGTCGACCCTGGACAACTTCAACTTGCGCTTGGAATGATGTTCATCGGAGCCGTGGGTAAGTCGGCTCAGTTCCCACTCCACGTGTGGCTTCCTGATGCAATGGAAGGTCCAACACCCGTTTCTGCTCTTATCCACGCAGCAACCATGGTCAACGCCGGTCTTTACCTCGTAGCTCGAATGTTCCCATTCTTTGGAGCAGAATCCATGCATGGTGAACTGGTCGATCTTGCCTTCATCATCGCTGCTATCGGTGGTATCACTGCCGTCATGGCTGCTGCTATCGCCTTTGTTCAAGACGATTTGAAGAAGGTTCTTGCCTATTCAACAATGAGTCAACTCGCTTACATCTTTACCGGTCTTGGTGCAGCATTGTGGTTGGCAAATACCCTCGACTGGCATACCGATGACAAAGCCCACGGTATTGTCGTCGTCGCCTTTGGTGCTGCTCTCTTCCATCTGTTCAATCACGCCATGGCGAAGGGAATGCTGTTCATGGCCAGTGGTTCAGTCATTCACGAGATGCATCATGCACACCACGACATGCATCATCATGACGACCATGGTGACGATCACCACGATGACCATCATGACGATCATTTCGACGCTCAGTCCATGGAAAACATGGGTGGCCTCGCTTCGAAGATGCCGATTACTGCAACTGCGATGTTGGTTGGTTCTGCCTCCATCATGGGGTTACCCCTCATTGGTGGGTTCTGGTCGAAGGAAGGCATCATCGCAAACGCATGGCGTGTTGCTCTCGAAGACCCACGCTTCTTCCTACCCGCTGCCTGTGTCCTTATCGGTGCTGCCATGACCGGATTTTACATGTCCCGAATGTGGCTCAAGACCTTTGCAGGCAAGCCAAAGACCGAGGTTGCAGCAAACGTTCACGAGCACACACCATGGATTCCTATTCCGTTGGTTACGCTCACCTTCGTTTCGCTTTCAAGCGTGATTCTTGCCGGAATGATGTTCACCCACTGGGCTGGTGAACCAAACGGTGGCTACGCCTTCTTCGGAGAGAAGGGCATGCTCAAGGGACTCATTTACGAATTTGAACACGTCTTCGTCAACCCTGATGCCTTCTTCTTTGTTCTGACCTACGTGGCGATCTTCATCGGAGCCATTGTCGGGCCAGGTCTTGCAATGGCGCTGTATGGCGGCTCGCTCAAGGATGGCGAGAAGGCCAAGCCGTGGATGCAACCAATCATCAACCTCTCTTCTCGAGTGAACGCAAAGCGTGGATTCGATAACAGCGCATGGGCGAACTCAGGTCTTTCAAACGCGCTCAAAGAGCGTCTTTACTTTGACAAGTGGTACGATGCGGCCATGCTCAAACTTGTTGCAGGCTTTGCGAACATCAGTGCAGCGTTCGATCGAAACGTTGTCGATGGAACCATCAAGACCATTGAATCAACATCACAAAAGATCTCAACACAGGTTCGTCGGCTTACAACAGGATCTGCTCGTGATTACATTATGATGGCGGCCTTGGGTGTCCTTGTCATCTACTTGCTCTTGGAGGTGATGATTTGAACGTTGATTACCTTTCGATGATGGTCATTCTACCAATTCTTGCAAGCATCTTCTTGTTGATTTTGACATCTCGTCTTAATGCTGCTGCACGAGCAAAATTCGATGCTCCAGTTCGTATGGCTACGTTCATCATTTCAATCGCAATGTTCGTGGTTGCAACCCTGATGTTCCTTGGTGAAATCGGTGGGGTAAACTGGGAATCCATTGCGTTCAACACCTTTGAGTATCAAGAATCCTATGTTTGGATTGAACAACTCGGAATTACATGGACCGTCGGTGTTGACGGCCTTTCCTTCCCAATGGTTTGGCTTACAACGCTGTTGATGCCAATCACAATCATTGCAACATGGAACGAGAAATCTGGTGCAACGTACTTCCCACTCATGCTGATGCTTGGTGGCGCATTGATTGGCGTCTTTGTCGCACTTGATATGTTCATGTTCTACGTCTTCTGGGAATTGACCCTCATTCCGATGTTCTTCTTGATCCTCAAGTGGGGTGGAAAAGATCGAAAGTATGCTGCTCAGAAGTTCTTCATCTACACATTCACCGCATCGGTCATCATGTTGCTTGGATTGTTGACGATGTACTTCCTCATGGATACACAGACCTTCAACATGCAAGAAATGGTTGTTCAAGCGAGCGGTGCGAATGCAAGCGGTGTCTGGCTTGGACTTGAAGTTCAGAAGGTTCTGTTCATTATGCTCATGCTTGGTTTCCTTGTGAAACTTCCAGCAGCACCATTCCACACATGGCTTCCTGATGCACACGTTCAGGCGCCAACGGGTGGTTCAATGATGTTGGCAGGTGTCATGTTGAAGATGGGTGCTTACGGAATGTTCCGTCTTCCTATCTCCTTGTTCCCACATGCTTTGGAAGAATTCCGATTCATCATCATGATGATCGGTCTGGTTTCATTGGTATGGGGAGCCATTGTTTGTCTCGGACAAACCAACCTGAAGAAGATGGTTGCATATTCTTCTGTCTCGCACATGGGTGTCATCCTTCTCGGCATTGCCAGTATGCAACCGCTTGGATGGGCTGCAGCGCTCTTTATGATGTTCGCTCACGGTATCATCAGCCCAATGCTTTTCGCAGTTTGTGGTGCCTTCAAGCATCACTATCACAGTATGGAGATTGGAGCCATGCGCGGTATGGCCAAGCACTCACCATGGCTTGCTACGAGCATGATGTTTGGTTGGATGGCTTCCCTTGGTCTTCCATTGCTTGCAGGATTCGTTGCTGAATTGATGCTGATGGTTGCCTATTGGTATGCATATGGATGGTGGATCATCTTCCCAGGTCTTGTTCTTGCTATTACTGCGGCGTACTATCTTTGGTCGATGCAGCGAACCATCTTCGAAGGTGGGGAAGCGACACAACCACCAGAAAGCTTGCACGGTGAACCTGTACCTGATATCGATAATTCAGAGAAGATTGCCATGCTCTTACTTGCAGCCTTTACCATCCTCTTCGGTGTTATGCCATGGATTTTCCTCGACATGATGGATATGTGGACTCGAAGCGCCATGGCGTTCCTTGGTTTCGGAGGTGCCTGAAATGTCATCACACAACGGATTTGATTCTGCCATGATTGAAACGCTCGGTCCAGAATTGACAGTCTTTGTGGGGCTGCTCCTCATCATGATTGTTCCGAACTTAGGAAACGGCACGTTCCGAATTCCTGGAACATCGATTCGGTTGCCATGGCTCTTTGGTGGAACTCGCTTCAAAGCAGTTGCATCACCACGCCTGCCAGGTCTTCTCGCTGTACTTACCATGGCATTGGCATTGTTCCAAGTCGTCTGGTATCTTCTTGATGCTACCTCAGCGGACGGACAGGATATCATTGCTGGGGGCATCCTCATCTTCAAGGTGAACATGTTCTCACGAATCTTCGAAGCCATCTTCTTTGCAGCATTGCTCTTAGCAGCAATTGCATCGTTGGACCGATTACCAACAGGGCCGCAAAAGAGCGACGATATCGATGTGTTGTTCAACAACCGCCGACAAGCTGATTTCTACATTCTCATGCTGACTTCAGCACTTGGAATGAGCGTTGTGGCTCTCGCCCAAGATCTGTTTGTCCTCTTTGTTGGATTGGAACTTGCTTCCTTCTCGACCTATGTTCTGGTTGCTTTCCACAAGGAATCTCGAGCAGGTTCAGAAGGTGGTGCAAAGTACTTCATCGTCGGTTCTGTTGCTTCCGCAGTTGGATTGTACGGTTTGAGTATGCTCTACCTCTGGGCAGGATCACTCCAGTTCGATGTTCTTGCAACAACATGGGCTGAGAAAGGAGCCACATCCCTTAGTATGATGGCGCTCGGATTCGTCCTCGTAGGATTCGCTTTCAAGATCAGTGCAGCACCGTTCCACTTTGCAGCACCTGATGCCTACTCAGGTGCAAACAGTCCCGTTGCCGGTGTACTCGCAACAGCGAGCAAGGCCATGGGAATGCTTGGATTGATGCGTGTTCTGCTCATCATCACGGTGCCTGAAGCAAATGCTGATGGATCTGCTGTTTGGATTGGACTCCTCGGCGTGCTTGCGGCTGTGACCATGACTTGGGGGAACATTGCAGCTCTCGGTAGTGAAAATCCAAAACGTATGCTTGCCTACTCATCGGTTGCCCACGCAGGATACATGTTGGCAGCATTGACCGCCATCGGTGCTTGGAATTGGGGACTGGTTGACAACGCTGGTGATGCGATGGATGTTGTCGTTGCCGCGCTGCTCTTCCACATGTTCGTTCTTGTCTTCTTCAAACTTGGAGCCTTCCTTGTGCTTGGTGTTCTTGAAATGGAAGGGGGAGCATCTCGCCTCTCCTCACTTGCTGGACTTGGTAAGCGAGAACCACTTCTTGCCGTTGCCATGTTCTTGTTCATGATCTCTCTAGCAGGTGTTCCGCCAATGGCTGGATTCCTATCCAAACTGCTCGTCATCATGGGAATCGTCGAGGTTGCAACTGGTACAGGTTCTCTTTCCTCGATCGGTGATGCTCATTGGGTCTGGTGGCTTGCTTTGTTAATGGTCATTAACAGCGCCATTTCCATGTTTTACTATCTGCGTATTGGTGTCGTCATGTACTTCCATGAGCCCGAAGAAGGTCGCAGAGGACCTCTCGCCTCTGGAGCATCGATTCGTGTTGCTATCGCCCTCTGTGCGATTGGAACGGTAGCGTTTGGATTGGTTGGTGGTGAACTCATCGACCTGTGCCGAGATGCTGCAGAATCACTTCGTTGAGAAGGGGCGACTTCAAGAGGGGTCGACCTTTCGATTCACATGGTGAGACCCTATGGGACGACGTCATGAGGAAAAAGTGGACGAGGAAGAACTCGCTCGCTTGGAAAATCCTGAAGGCTCACCAGGAAAAATCAGGGTCAAACTTCCCAATGATGGGAAAAAACGCGGAGAACTCGGATACAAGGGCGAAATGTTTGCTCTCGCTGAGGAGATTCTTGGCGGTCGTCGAGTAACGGTTCTTTGTGCTGACGGAGAAACCCGAATGGCTCGTATTCCTGGAAAGATGCGACGTCGACAATGGGTTCGTGAGGGCGATCTGATCATCGTCTGGCCATGGGATTTCCAAGATTCAAAAGCGGATGTGAAGCACCGTTACACCAAGACACAAGCCATGTATCTCTCGCGAAAGCAGGTCCTTCCTGAAGTTGTAGACATGTTCGGAATGAATTCACGTGGCGATGACGATGACATCGGAGATGACTTGTTTGGTTCATCAGATGCTCCAGAAGAGGCAGATGATGCTGGTGATGATGTTGACGACATGTTTGGTTCAGATGATGACGATGACGACGTCGATGACATGTTTGGCTCGGATGATGACGAAGACGACGTTGACGATATGTTTGGCTCGGATGATGATGTTGCAGAAGAACAACCTGTTCTCGAAGAAATGCCTGAACCTGAGCCACTCGATGATGACGACGATGATGACGACGATATCGATGCCTTGTTCGCTTGAATTGGCAAAGGATTGAAGTTTATCGAACACCAACCAAGACATGAGGGGTGTTCGTATGGCTCGTTCTGGTGACGATTGGGATGAACTTACGGAACGCACCCGCCAACGTAAGCAAACCCGTCGTAAGCGGAACAGGCGTCAACGCTCAGCAGAAGAGCAGGCTGATCACGATTACAATGAGGAGCATTCAGCAAAATTTGTATCTGAACTGGCCAAAAAGGACAGTCAATACAACTGGATGAAAGATGAAAAGAACAAACGGATGTTCCAGAAAATCGAGAAGCGTATCCAGGGCGCAATGGGGAGTGGAACCTACGATTGGGTTGATCGTCGAGTTTTCGACCAAGTCTTCGATCGTCTCACGCTTATGTCACTGTACAAACTCATGAATGCTGGAGTCTTGGATACGCTTGATTTTCCGGTTGCGCGAGGAAAAGAAGCTCACGTCTTTCATGGTACGAACCAAGAAGGTAAGAGTGTGGCTGTCAAAATTTTCCACACCTCAAATGCAGTGTTCAAGAATTTGATGCAATACATCGAGGGAGATCCTCGATTTGGAGGACTTCGACGACGACATCGTGACCTTGTTGATATCTGGGTTCGCAAGGAACATCGTAATTTGATGCGACTTTATCGATGGGGTCTTCCCGTCCCGCAACCGATTGCGATTCAGAAAAATGTCCTCGTCATGGACTACTTGGGTACGGAGTCCCAACCTTCTCCAAAGTTACGTGATGTCAAGATCGATCACCCTCAAGCAGTGTACGATGAAATGCTTGAATTCCTTGCCGTATCATGGCAAAAAGCAGAGCTGGTACATGGTGATTTTTCGCCGTTCAACATTCTGTGGCACGGTAATGCTCCAATCGTCATCGACGTTGGCCAAGGTGTGATTCAACATCATCCAAAGGCCAAAGAATTCCTGGTTCGAGACGTGACTCGTCTCGTTGAATGGGCGAACAAGAATGGAATTGATGTTGAACTTGCTGATGCTATGTACGATGTTCTCGAAATGGATCTATCACACATCGTTGAGCGAACCGAGGAAGAGTGAATCACTCTTCTTCCCACGTAATCGACTCATCTTCAGCCATTTCCATCATGGCTTCGACTGCTTCATCATCTTCGGGATCGATTTGACTTGCTCGAAGGCGTCGTCCTCGTCGTTCGGAAAGGTCGGCGAGTCCAGGAACAAGACCATCGAATCCATCGGTTCGACCCTCATCTTGACGCGTTTCAATGTATTCGAGCGAACGGTTGTCAATCTTCATTCGCTTCCGGCTTCTCTCGAGGAAGGAAAGAACACTTCCATGCTCCGAACCTCCAGCAATCATCTCGACGGCTTGTCGAGCAAGCGCAATGCCATCAGCATCACCAACAAGAACAACTGTCGATTTGTAGATGGTAATTTCAACATCGGTGAGATTTTCAATCAACCGTCGAATCTTGCCTTGACTTCCAATAATCCGAGCACGAATGCGTCGTTGCTGTTGTGAGCGCTTTCCAACGAAATCTTTCAAGTCGACCATTTCGAAGAAATTGTCATCTTCGAGCAAACGAATGGCTGCCTTTGGTGCCATACCACGACCGATGGCTTTGATGACATCTGGGAATTTCATTGCCTTGATTGGGTCGTAGGAACCAGGTTCTCCCCAAACAACTTCAACGTCACCAGATTCAGAATCAATGTGGAATTCTTGCGCACCTGAGGCTTCTCGAAGTGCCTTAGCAGTGCTTCCCTTCGAGCCAATGAGGACAGCAATCCTATCCTTCGGAATACGTGGCAACCCTTGTCGCATGTACCAATGCCTCCTGCCACTCTTTTTCAATCTCGTTGTTGGAGCAATGCAACAACAAAGCCAACACAAATCAAAGCTGTTAGTGTTGGTGCGAAGGATGGAACGAGTCCTGGGCTTGAAACATCTGCACCTGTTACGACCATGTAATGGTCGTTGTTGATCTCACTGTTCTCATCGATAACATTGGTCGGGTCGATGCGTACCCGCAAGTCGTATTGTCCACTTTTTGGAACGGTGTACGACCATTCGAGGGTTTCAACACTATCGCCGAGAGAGCCCGCTGGGAGCGTTTGAACATTCATGACAGTCCATTCTGTCGTTGCACTGCGATCAGCAGGTGCAGCTTCTAAACTCACGACGACCGCTCCTGCATAGATTTGGTTTGATCTCAATTCACCAGTGATGGTCACATTCCCAAACGTTTCACCAGGACGTACGACCAAGCGGTCAACATCTGTAGCGGTTGTATTCCATGACAGATCAAGACCCGGCATCACTTGGAATCCACGGGGTTCACTTGTTTCTGTGTTCCCTGCTTCATCAGAAATTGTTGCTCGTAGCATCAAATATTGACGTGATTTTGTTGCCCAATTTGCCATTGCTAATCCACGATCCAACCCGGATCCAGGAAGTTCCAACCATTGACCTGTAAGGTCTGGCGTTAATCCTACACCGTTTGAGTCAAACCCATACTGCAAAGAAACCGCGCTGAGGTCAACTCCTGAAAGGAGATCGTACGTGGCATAGGAGATGTTTGCAGTACCAACCAAATTCGTGGTGAGTGGATCCACCGTCCATCCAACGAGTTCAGGCATTGATGTATCAACTCGCACAGTCTCAGTAATCGTATTGCCAATGTTTCCGACAAGATCAGTGGCTCGCAAGGCAATGCTGTGGTTTCCTTCACTCAATTCAATGGTATGTGTGTTGCTGGTTAACGATGTCCATGAACCACCGTCAATTTGCAATTCGACAAAATCAACACCGCTTCCAGAGCCATCATTAGCAGCGTCAAGAATGCCGCTGATACCAACCGAGGTTGTGGATTGCCATGTTCCACCGCTTCCAACGGAAACACTGCTCATCACTGGCCCAGTTCGATCAATGCCGATAAAAATCGTTTCAGAACTGCTTAATCCGGAGTTGTCGAAGACCGTCAGACGGGGATTCCATGTACCTTCTGAGAACGAACCAGTGCTCCAATCCCAGCCATACGACAAGGACGTTGGCCCATCCGTTGCTGGTGTCCCTGGGCCAGGTACATTCTGGAGCGTAGCACGATCGAAATCATCGTCTGAAATGCCGTATCGGAATTCAATCGTTCCAGTCTGACTCACGTTGAACCATGCCCGGTCCGTGCTTGATGAACCGCTTCCAACATTTGGAGAAAGGGCCGTAAAAGCCGTAATTTCAGGAATGTGATTGTCAATTGTAAATTCATCACTCGTCGTTGTCGTATTGTCGCTGACATCTGTATCCCATCCTGTAGCACGTAGTGTGTAACTTCCGTTCGTGTGTGCCGTTGAATCAAAATTGAACAGCCAAGGGGAACCAGTCAGATTTGTCAGGGTGGAATATGAACTTCCAACTTCAGCAATTTCAACGAGAATGGAATCGATGGTTCCAACTCCAGATAAAGCGAAGGTAATCGTTTTCAAACCAGTCACCGATTCGTCCTCAGCAGGGCCGTTCGAGAAGACGATGTTCACCGATGATGTGTTGAACGATTGAGGCGCTTCCTCAAGATGCGTGTCCAACGGGGGTGAAACCGAGAGCATCGAAAGGAGAAGGAAGGTGACGAGGCTGACCGCAACAACTCTCCCTCCCATGCTTTGCTTAGGCATGCGACCATCCTTCAAATCTCCCCTTCCACCATGCTGAGATGAAGGGTCTTGGCGGGGTATTGACCAGATGGGTTCAAGTGCTTTGCATGTCGTCGAAATACCATGGCGAGAGGCGCATACGCAGTCTGTTGTGTTCTCCTGATGTTGACATCGATGGCTGTTGTCCCGGCAAGTTCGTACGATAGCAACGGCGTACAGGCCTCTGAGCAGACCCTGAGTATTCTCCCCGCAAGCCCAACTGAAGGTGGATCAATTACCGGTTCCTTAACGCTCCAAAACACCAATTCACAACTTGCTGCGAATGTTGATTATGCCTTTTATGCCAATGCCATCTCATCGAGCACTGAATTGTTAAAATCGACAGTGAACATTCAAGCCAATGACTTCGCAACTGTTTCGGTAACTTGGGACGGGTTGGTAGAAGGCGAGAATAAGTTGTGGGTGAGATACTCATACAACAATGGGCCTGAGCACGATTTTTACCATTCCTTCATTGTTGAGGGACTCCCAAATTTGTACATCCTGGAAACCTCAATGAATCCCGATTCAGGTATTCATGCAGGAGATACGGTAGAGTTGAACACGAAAATCGGGAACATTGGGAGTGTTGATGCATCAACTTCGCATCTTGGGATCAATTACCCAGGTTCAATGACTGACGTAGAACTACCAACTGATGCTATTCCTGCAGGATCTGAAGTTTGGGTGAACACCACCTTCGTTGCACCCTCAACTGGTTCTTATGACATCATTCTCACGCCTGATGCACAGGATGTAGTTCTGGAATCTTCTGAACAAGGCAAGGATTCCACCCTAGCTTTGAACGTTGATGCCCGAATGGATTTGTCGCATGAGGGCGACGTTACAATCACGGCTACGCAAGGCTCTCTCATCGGACCATGGACCGTATCTGGAGTCCTCGCACGTGAAGCCGGTGAAGGTACAACAACTGTCCCTATGATCTTGGAGTTGCGTGAGGGTACTTCTGTCGTCCGTTCTATGCAAGCATTCGATGTCGACATTTCTGGAACAGGATACAGTCAACAGGCTTGGACAACAACCATCCAGAGTTCCGACATTGCTGGTCTCCCAACGGGTCAATACACACTCGCTGTCAATATCGACCCCTATGGAATGGGCTCATTCACGCAAGAAAGCACCGATAACGATGTGTTGCTCACGACCTTTTCTCTTCCAGAATTACCGGACGTTTTTGTCGATCCATTGGCTCTCGCCAACCGATCATCGGTTGCTGCGGGTGAGTTTGTTGATTGGTCAATGACAGCGACCAACACAGGTGACGTCACCGTCTCTGGGACGTTCTCCTACACATGGGAGGGGCAGACGTTTGAATCCCCGCTGATCGTTCTTACGACGGCACAGACCTACACCTACACCACTTCACACGGAACCGCATTAGGACAACACACAGCAGAAATTAACGTTCAGTGGAGAGCAGCATCTGGTTCCTACGACCGAGTTCCAAGCAACAGCGTTGCGACCGGTTCAGTGATGGTTGAAGCTAATCTTCAACTCGATTGGGATGGCGATTCGATGATTCTTCTCGATGAGGCAGGTGATGTTGCAACGTTCCCGCTCGAGTCCGGAAAGAAATACACGATGACCTTGGATGTGAAGTCAACTCGAGGAACAGGGGATGTCTCCTTCACGTGCAAAAACAGTCAAAGCACGTGGGACACAACCGATGTCACCATTGCAAATCCGGGAGACAGAGCCGAGGTATCCTGCACGTTCACAGCATCTGGAAGGATGTCGATTGTCCAGTTGGTGCCTTCTGATGCAATGATTGTTTCAACCTATGAGCGCTCCTTTTCAACCACTTTTGCTGATGGAGATGGTGCGAATGGAGGAAACAGCGATGGAACAGGAACTGCTGTGCTTATGTTCGTTGGCGCCCTTGCCCTGATCGGCGTTCTCGTTGCCGCCATCCTCCTTACTCGGGAGCGTGAAGAAGAAGTTGAGCGTGATATTTTCAACTACTGTCCTGCATGCGATGGAGAGCTTGAAGGTGATGAGAATCGTTGTCCGCACTGTTCGTTTAATCTACGCAAGGCACGCTCACAATTCCACGATTGTCAAGAATGTGGTGAATCCATTCCAGATCTTATGGAAAATTGTGCGTACTGTGGTGCAGAGCAAGATGTATCCTCGTTCTTTGAACGACGTGAACGACGTATCCGTGAAGTTCCAGAGGAGAAAGAAATCGTATCGCTTCCTGAGGAAGATGAGAACGAAATTGTCAGCGGTTCGGAAGACTTTGCTGACGCCGTCAAAGAATTTGGTTACGATGAATCCAATCTTGAGGACGAATGGGACGAGAACGTTGTTGCTGCTGAACAAGAAGTCACGGCCGCTTACGATTTGCGTAACGCAGATGAGATCGCCATGGAAGACATGACCGAAGAGGAAATCGAAGCCATGCAAAACCAAGTTGTTACCACCCTCAAGACCGTTGAAGAGTCCTTTGAAGGTCATGATTTGGATGCATTCTTACCATCCAAGGATAAGATGAAGTCGCTCAAGGACGATGGTCAAGACAAGGATGGTGCCGCTTGGACAACGCTCTCTGCAAGTGATGCTGAAATCCGTGGCGACCTGTATGAATTGACGGGCGAAGAAGGTGTCATGCCAGGCGAAAAGGTCGTTGTTGGAATGGGATTAACGGACAGTTCCCTTGCCGGTAATGAGATCGCTGAAGCGAGTGCTGACTTTGCCTTCGAAGACGATTCTGAACCACCACTTACTGTAGAAGATGGTGAAGCAACGGCAGGTGCAAAACCTCGTCGTCGACCTCGCCGAACACGAGAACCAGAGGTTGAAACAGCGGATTGTGGAGCCTGTGGAGCGGTCATCGCAGTCGATGCAAAGGAATGCTCGACATGCGGTGCGAAATTCGAGTGATGGATGCCTGTCAGCACTCATAGGGTTCGTCATCGCTTGCGCTCGGAGTGAACATTGCGTCATTCAGGCAACATGTCTGAATCGCCCTGTTGGTTTGAACGCTTCCCCATGACGGGGTGATTTTCATATCATTGAGTCGATTGGACGAACCATGCAGCGGAGATTGTTGACAATCTTTGTCGCCCTTTCCATGCTGCTTCTTTCTTCTTCAGGATGTATCGGCCTTCTCCAAGGAAGGGAATACATGGAGCATCTTCGCGGGGATGTAAAACAAGCTACAGATATCGAAACAACCGTTGTTGAGCATTATTTCACCAATGCAGAAATCAACGTAGAATGGAATGAAAAATTCACGGTTGATTCAGAAGTCACAAAGGTTGGTGTCTACTTCAAGACCGAGATGGCCGGTGAAATCATTCGAGAACTCTTCCCAGACTTTTTTGACTTGCGTGAAGTTAACGTTGAGATTACAGATCCATCTGGAGCACTCAAGTACAATGCTACGCATGATACAACAAAAACGGCGCCCTACGTTTTGATTGAACCTGAAGCTGATGGTGAATTCATTTCTGGTGAATGGAACATCAACATCGTCGGAACTGGTGGCGGAATCGTCTCAGAGCAAGACAACTTTCTCCTGAGTGTTGATGTGACGCGAACGTGTACAATCTATCCTCAGGATGATGTGTGCGTCGTCGATTAGACAAGTGATTCACTGCAAGCGTAGCGGCGACTACAATTCCTGCATTTGCCTTCACGTTCGTGGTTTCGCTTAGCACCACCTTCAACCATCAAACGTTGAATTTGAATGATGTTGTCATGGAGATGCTGTTTTGCGTGTTCATCCCAATACACTTGATGAATGTCATCATCACCGTAACGAAGTACCCCATACGGAGGTATTTTGCCTGTACTTGTTTCGACAAGTGAGATGTATGCGAGAAGCTGTAAGCGGTGGGATTGATGCGGTTTCTTTGGAATTTTTCCCGTCTTCTGCTCAACAGGAATGAATTCGCCATCAATGATGACGATTTGATCTGGGCGTCCACGCAGTCCTGAAACCTCATCGAGGAGAAGATCGCTGCTTTTGTCATCATCAGAATAGACCAATTCTGTCCCTTCTTCGAGTCCGGCCTTCTCTCGACTAGCAATCATCTGGCTCTCTGCCGTGAGCGAGCGTTGGAGTTGCCAAGTTGCAAGAAATGTCCAGACAAAGGCGATGACAATGAGAATAAATCCGGCTTGATTTCGATCTTCAGCGGCTACGAGTGCAATGGCGTGGATGCCAATGACGATTGTAGCCAAAAGCAATCCTGCTTCGGTCTTCCCTGCAGAAAACCATCCCCCGAGAAAACCGATTGGACTCCATGTCGGCTCCAGTCCAGTAGACTCAAATCGATGCTTTATTTCACGAATTTCCTTCATGCTTCGTTCGATTTTGAACCAGTTTCGCCATGGAAGTGCAATTGAGAGGATTGCAGCAATCAGACAGGATACAGACCACATCGAGAGAACCTTAGCGAATTCCAATGGTGAATTCATCATATCATCAATGTAAAGAAAAGCGAATGCATCAATGGCAAAGGCGATGATGATTCCAAACCACCACGACCAGATGAGAAGTGAACGACGCATTCGAATCAATGCTTCTTGAAACTCACTCATCTCACCGTGGATTTCTTTGTGCTTCTCGATACCCTCTTCAACGGCT
>JAPOIF010000006.1:25850-33507 GCA_029979085.1 Methanobacteriota archaeon
TTGACCCACATAGATTTGATTTCTTCCCCTCCTTTCATCAAAAACATAGTTTGGAGATGATGCGAAGCGGTTAAGAAGAGGGTTCAGGTCGGTTGCTTGCTGAGGCACTACTATGTCTGAAGAAACAGGTCTCCTGATTCCACTTGAACTCTACGAAGAATCCGGTGTGAACATTGGAACAAAGCAAAAGAGTGCTGATATGAGCCGCTTCATTGATACTGTTAATTCCGATGGACTTTACCTTCTCAACCTCAATCAAACCGATAACCGGATTCGCATCATTGCTTCATTCTTGAACCAGTTTGACCCATCTCAGATCATGGTTGTCTCCGCTCGTCAATACGGACAGCGACCTGCTCGAATGTTCGCAGAGGCTATTGGAGCCAATTCCGCTGTTGGTCGATTCATTCCAGGTAGTTTGACCAACCCAGCACTCCGTTCTTACCGGGAACCGGATATCTTGTTCGTTACCGACCCCGCTTCGGATCAACAATCCCTGCGTGAAGCAGTCAACACCGGTCTGCCTATTGTTGGACTTGTTGACGCAAACAACAAGTTGCGAAACGTCGATGTTGCTTTGCCTGCGAACAACAAGAGCCGGCACTCTCTCGCACTCGTCTACTGGCTTCTTTCTCGAGAAGTGCTCAAGTTGCGTGGTCAAACCACCGATGAGGCATGGGCAGAAGCCAATGACCTTGAAGATTGGAAGTCAACCTTCTGAGATTGGCTTCAAGAAATCCGAAATCGCTTGCGCGGATTCATTGACATCCGAGAGTTCGTGCATCAGTGTTCGAACAGATTTTGCTCCGGGTAGTCCCTTTGAAAATGCAATAGCATGGCGTTGCATTGTCTGCTTTGCAAGGCCGGTCGTTTCTCGGCAGAGTTGAACATATCGATCCCAGCACCATCGTCGTGATGCAAAGGCTTTGGAAGTTTCAGACATCTCTTCCCAATCATCCTCATGTTCCTTCACCCATGGAAGTTCGGCTTCTTCCATCCATCCGAGACCCACCTTAATTTGAGCAAAGACATCTGGACGTCCAATGGCTGCACGGCCGATCATCAACCCTGATGCATTGGTTAATTCCAAACATCGCTGAGCGCTTTGTGCATCTGTAATGTCTCCGTTGGCTACAACGGGAACGTCAACCGAATCAACAGCCGTTTGTATCGTTTCCCAATCTGCAATACCGGAGTAACGTTGTCGCAAGGTACGCCCATGGATACACAAACGTTGAGCACCGACCCGTTCAAGTGATTGGCAGATGTTGACAGCGTTGTTCGGTCCTTGTCCAGTACCCAGACGCATCTTTGCAGTGACTGGAACGTTGACAGCATCAACGATACTTTCAACCATCGACACCAATTTTTGAGGTTCACCCATGAGGGCAGCTCCAGCGCAGATATTGGTCACTTTCGGAGCAGGGCATCCAAAATTCAAATCGATGACATCGGCAGAATCTTCCAACATTGTCGCAGCCGTCACCATATCTTCCATTTCTCCTCCAAAGATTTGTGGAATGAATGGTTGTTCTCTTGGATCGGATTCCATCTTTCGCCAAGATGCGGTTGCTTCGCGACTTAAGGCCGTGCTGTTGGTAAATTCCGTGATTGTAATATCAGCACCGCACTCTTTTGCAAGCAGGCGATAAGGCAAATCGGAAACGCCTGCCATAGGAGCAAGATAGAGTGGCCGTTGTTCACCCGACCATGGCTCGTACGTTTCGAACCCAACTGTACTCATTATGCATCGCCTGTGGTCATGATTTCTTCAATCATTGCGCCAACTCGTCGTATTCGTCGCAACAGTCGATCGAGTCGAGTCATCATGTTCTCTTTTGCATCTACAATGGATGTGCCAATCAAACGGTAGCCAAGTGGCAATCGACCGCCGAGTAGATTCAACAGGAGCATTTGGTCGGAAGCATCGATGTTCTGCATCATTTCTTGAACAAGTTCAATGGTTAAATTTCCTTTACTTAATGGCTGAAGAAGCGAAGCATGACTCTTTTCTGGAATCAATCGCATGAAACCACCTTTCTTCAGCAACCAATCTTCTCCACGTCGTTGATGCTGTGTGACCATGGCAGACCAGAGTGCTGAAGCGAGACGATCGGTTCGAGGAATTCGTTCAACTAAACCACATGCTCGGAATCGTTCGAGGATTCGACCAAGGCGAGCTTTCTGTCCTCCAAACTGTTCATGCGCATCATCCAACGAGATTGGCGTTCCTGATTGGAGGAGAAGTAAGAACAGTTGCTCAGAGACTGAATCCATGAGAATCTCGTTCCCGGGACGGTCACCAAGTAATCCGAAATCTGCCATCCATTGAGTAAGCATCGAAGCCCCTTCCTGAGGTGACCGATAATCGATGATACTCATGTTGAGCGGGAGAGGCGAATCTTCAGCAATTTCATTCTCCAATTGCACACCCTCACGATCCCAATTCTCATCAAGCCGATCCATTTTTTGCCCGAGAATCAATCTGTATTGAGCAAAACATAGTTCCAGTGCTTGCGATAACCCTCCTCCTCTGAGAATGTATGTCCTCCAACCTTTTCCTTCGTTTGTATAGGACAACAATCCAGATTGACTGAGTCGAGCGAGATGGTGATTCAACGCAGCGGGTGTCATGGCAAGTTCATCGGATAGCGCTTGAGCATCCCATGAAGTGTTTGGATTTGCAAAGAAATGATCCCTAAGCATTCGATGAATTGGTGATGCGGCTCCGTAGTCTGCCGTTGCATCGCCTTTTCTTCGAACAAAACAAAACGACTCAACAAACCATCCAATCAGGCGATCGACTGAACGATCGGTTGTCGGCATCGGAAGTTCTTCCAATTTGACATTAAGCATAGCGAATCACGCATGGCGATGGTCTTTGAAGGCTGTGCAACAATTGCTTTTCAAAAAGCGAAAATTAAGCCTGAGCGCGGCGACCATCATCCCAATGATAGGATAATCGATCGGAGCGACGGAAGGTATCGATTTCGATGTGTGAAGCGAGATTCAAGACGTCTTGTCGCAATACGCCACGACGACGCAAAACTTTCACAGCGGAATGAACGCTAGCTCGAGAGCGACCGATGCGTCGAGCAAGTTGTGCTTGTGAGCGAGGAATACCTTCGTCCAAGATATCATCAATGACTTGTCGTTGAACTGCTGAAAGACCAATTGGAAGACTTGATGCCACTCGTTGGTGATTGCTAGAAACCGATTGAAGCACTTCAACTTGTGATGGGCCACCTGCGAAATAGCAGGTACGACCATTCACAGGCATTACCGTAATGCGCCCTTGATTCTGCATCACATCCAGGTGATGGCGAAGAGTTCCGTTTGCAGCACTTAATTCATGTTGCAACTCACGATAGCAGAGACCAGGATGTCGCTCGAGCGTTCGAAGAACACGTGATCGGAATGGATGTTCACTCGACTGTCGTTTGGTCGAAATACCACCAAAAGCGAGGGCTGATGCCGTCGAAGCCATGGCTGCTACACCATGTGCAATGCCTGCAATTCCACCAGCAGCTCCAGCAATTCCTGCAGCAAGCCAGGGTCGTTGTCGTACCCATTGTGTAAGAAGTGCCATAAGTCAAGGATGACCTCTTTGTATCTTAACTCATCGTATTGTTGCATCTATGCACTAATGATGGAACCTTGATGAATTTTCATGAAAGCGACGAGTGGTGAAAGCAGTCGCCCACATGTCAAACCATGACTCGAGAGTCTGTACGTGACGCGAACGGGCGGTCCATCTGTAACGATTCGCTCAACCAATCCTTCATCAGCAAGATATCGAAGTTTGTCAGATAAGGTGCGGGATGAAATGCCCTTGAGGAGATGCTTCATTTCGTTGAATCGACGATCACCAGCGATGTACAGTGTTGACAAAATCTCGATGGTCCAACGCGAACCAAAGACATTGAGCGCTTCTACAGCAGCATCAACTTCCCAGTTGAGATCAAAACGACCTTGTCCTGAATGGTCTTCAAGCAACGAACGAACCGAGCCACCAATCTGAATCGTCTCACTGATTTTATCGCTAACAATCTTGAGTTCTGTGGTAGGAAGGACCATTGGTGGCTCAGGCATGACAAGCCGATTCATTTCGCATACTTGATTTCTTTTCAACACCAATTGGACAAAACGCAGGAGCGTATCATTCATGAACGGTTTCCCAGTCGTTGAGGGCATGAAGGCTGTTGAGAACGTCGCAATCCTCACCAAGATTGGAGAATGATTTTGCAGGCATAAAACGTATGAATAGAATTCGGTAGCGGCTATCATGGTTGATGCAGACAATACAACATTTGAGATGGACAACAAAGTCCTGTACTTCCCGGGCAGTTCAGTAACATGGGCACTCGGGTTTTTCTTTGCGATTGGTACGACAGCAGTTTTTTCATTCATATTATTCGACTTGTTCATAATTGAGGATATGTCGTATCTGGTTTGGTTTCTCCAGTCTTTTATACCAATTTTGTTAATACCTGCAATGATTTCATATGCCTGTTTTTCTTTTCGAATTGGAATCAAAAGGAATCGAGATTCAGTTAACGTTTGGAAGCAATTACTCATACGAAAATTCCAATTTGGTGAGTGTATGTATCCTGTTGATTCTCTTCATGCCGATGAAAGAACAGTTCATAGTTACGACAATGGGGGAGAAATCACAATCACAACCTTGTTCAGTGGATCTACAGTGGTGATGAGTTACCACGGACATAAGCAGGTGATTGAAGAATTGATTCCAGAATTAATCATTGAACAATCAGAGTCTTCTAGGAATACTGAGACATCATCAAACAAAGCATTCTGGTTAAGTTCAGATTGATTATTTTAGAGGATTAGTCGCCAGAGTTCTATCCCGAACTCTTCATTGTAGGCAGGGAAAAATAGGATGTTTTCTGGTTCCTTCTGTTCTGCGAGCGCTGATTCATCGAACAAAACGCAAGAGCGTATGATTCATGAACGGTTTCCCAGTCGTTAAGGGCATGAAGGCTGTTGAGAACGTCGCAATCATCGGTGCTGGAAACATGGGTTCAGGTATTGCACAGAAGAGTGCACAAGAAGGATTCAATGTGCAAATGGTTGACAGAGAAGCACAATATGTCGCACGAGGACGTTCAATCATCGAGAATTTCTTGCAGGAAGCCATTGAACGTCGAATCTTCTCACAAGACGAAGTGAATGCCACACTTGGACGAATTGCAGATGTTGTCGGTACAGAGAACACAGCTGCCGATACGGATCTTGTCATTGAGGCAGTGTTCGAGGATTTTGACATCAAAACAGCCGTTTTTTCAGCATTGGATGAAGCATGCGATGAAGGAACAATTCTCGCTTCAAACACTTCTTCTCTCTCAGTGAATGCACTTGCTGAGGCAACTGGTCGCCCCGATCGTTTTGTTGGATTGCATTTCTTCTATCATCCCGCAAAGAACCGATTGATTGAGGTTATTCCAGCGGAATCAACGTCCAAGGATACGCTTGAGCGTACTGTTCAGTATTGTCGAACACTTGGCAAAGTTGTCATCGTGTGCAAGGATCGACCTGGATTCGTTGTCAACAGATTCTTTGTCCCATGGCTCAATGAAGCATGTCTCCTCTTGGAAGAAGGTGTTGCAACAGCGGCACAAATTGATGCCATCTCTTGCAAGGCTTTCCGAATCGGACTTGGTCCATTTGGTCTGATGAATCTCACAGGGCCTCCGATTGCGCTTCACTCGACAGATTATCTCGCAGAGCAACTCAACACACCTCGATACAACGGTGCACAGAACCTTCGTAATCTTGTAGCAGAGAATGCTATGTGGCCGATTGAGGATGATTCTGAATACACTCAAGAGCAATACACAACCGTATCCGAGCGCCTCCTTGGCGTTGTCTTTGGCGTAGCAGCTCAAATTGTTGAGGAAGACATTTGTTCGATGGAAGACGTTGACAGAGGTGCAAAGGTTGGTCTTCGATGGGCACGAGGGCCATTCGAAATGATGAATCGAATTGGTGTTGCAGATGCTTACAGAATGGCACAGTCGTACCAATCCATTGCAGGTGAAGCATGGACGCTTCCTGCTTTCTTCAAGGATCAATCCGACGCTTCAACGAACTGGGAGTTCTCCTATGTCGATTCCTCAGTCGAAGATGGAATTGCAACCATCACCATCAACCGCCCAGAAGCCATGAATGCATTGAACGAAGTCGTTGTTGGTCAACTCACGGAAGCCGTTCGAGCAGCAAATTCGGATAGCAACGTCTCAACCATTGTGCTTGATGGGGCAGGTAAGGCCTTCGTAGCAGGTGCAGATGTCAAGTTCTTTGTCGATAAGATTCGTTCTGATGATATCCCCGACATTGAAACATTCACGGAGAACGGTCACGTTCTTCTCGCTGCTCTTGAGGACTCAACAAAGACAACGATTGCACTGACAACAGGACTGGCTTTGGGTGGTGGACTCGAACTTGCACTCGCTTGCGATTATCGAATTGGAACGCGTAGAACGCAATTCCGATTCCCAGAAACGAGCATTGGAATTTATCCAGCCCTTGGAGGTACACAGCGTCCTGCTCGAATCGCAGGCCGTGAACTAGGACGATGGGCTGTTCTCGCTGGAAATTTCATGAACGCTGAAACTGCAACAGATCTCGGACTTGTGACACACCTTGTCGACATCAACGATGTTCCAAATTGCATCAAAGACATTCATGCATCAGGCAAACCAGAAAACAAGTATCCTGGTAAACCAATGAACGAAAACAGCCCAGTGGTCAAGTTCGCTAGGAAATTCTTCTCCGATGGAAACATGGCCGCTTTGCTGTCTGGTAACTGTCCAGAAGGGTTCGATGCTGAAGATAAGACCGTTGCACGGCAACTCAAGTCCCTCAAGTTCACGGCTCCGATTGGATTAGCTATGGCAAGTGAACGAATTGATGCGACAGCATCGATGTCACTCGATGAAGGTCTCCAACTTGAGTTGCAAGGATTGGATCGGATCTTCTCAACCGAGGACGCTCTCGAAGGCCTCAGTGCTTTGATTGAAGGCCGAAGAGCGACCTACAAGAATGCCTAAACCCAACAGGATTGCATCTTCTGAATGGATTCAACGATCTTCTCAAGATCGATTGCTTCCTCTTGCTCTTGGGCGAGTAGGATACGATTTTCTACCGCTTGGACAAGGTCGTCTGATGGTTCTTCATCCATCATCTCAGTGAGCACTTCCTTCAGCGATTTGGATTGGCCACGAAGGATAGCGATGTGCGCCTTCAATTCTTCCTCATCATCTCGCGGTGAACGGACGTTGGAAGTCAAGCCATCACCTCAATCGGTGTTTCCTGTCTCTCAGCATACCATCGATCCCATGGAACAACATCTTCCTCAGTCCAATGTTGAAGAGGCCCCTGAAGACCGATTGATGGCCCATTGTCGGGTCCGAGATTTCGACTCTGTTTGATGCCTGGCGCTCCAAGGACAAGGGCTGATGAGAGAATTCCTTGGGCGATTGCAAGGCTGTTCTTGTCGGTACCGCTCCAATATGCTTGGAAACCAGGATGGGTATGAACCCACACTCTGAACGGAGCCATCATCCCAACTGGTGGGCGAAGTGGGACTCGACCTGGGGTGCCCCAATCAATCTGTATTGCTCCGTTTGCATCGATG
>JAPOIF010000070.1 GCA_029979085.1 Methanobacteriota archaeon
ACGAAAGGAAATCATGGAAGTTCACACCCGTCAAATGCCGATTGCAGATGACTTTGAGGTCAATTGGGTTCTTGACAACACCTACGGGTTCGTCGGTGCTGACCTTGCTGCACTCGTCCGAGAAGCAGCCATGAAGGCTCTTCGCCGATACTTGCCTGAAATTGACCTTGACGAGGAAACAATCCCTCCAGAGGTCTTGGAAAAGATGGAAGTGAGGATGGATGATTTCCGAGATGCAATCAAGGACATCGAGCCATCTGCTCTACGAGAAATCTATGTCGAAGTCCCAGAAATCGCTTGGGATGAAGTCGGCGGACTTGACGAGGTCAAAGATCGTCTCAAAGAATCCGTTGAATGGCCACTCACCAAGCCTGAAATTTTTGAACATTTCAACATCAAACCACCACGAGGAATCGTCCTGTTTGGGGCGCCTGGTACTGGAAAGACCTTGCTTGCAAAGGCCATTGCTAACGAAGCTCAAGCCAACTTCATTTCAATAAAGGGTCCTGAGATGATTTCCAAGTGGGTAGGCGAATCTGAGCGTGGTATACGTGAAATTTTCAAGAAGGCAAAGCAATCGTCTCCTTCAATCATTTTCCTCGACGAGTTCGAGTCCATCGCAAGCATGCGAAACGCATCAAACGGAGAAGGAAGTGACGTAGGAAATCGTGTTGTGAACCAACTTCTCGCAAGCATGGATGGCGTTGAATCGCTTGACGGTGTCATCGTAGTTGCTGCCACAAACCGTCCAGAAATGATTGACCCTGCGCTGTTGCGGAGCGGTCGATTTGAGCGTGTTCTCCACGTACCTCCACCAGATGCACCTGCACGTGAAGCAATTTTCGAAATCCATTCAAGTGGTATGCCTCTCTCCAAGTTCTCTGTCAAGGATCTCCTCTCAAGCCTCGACGGATTCACCGGTGCCGATATTGAAGCAGTGTGCCGAGAAGCCGCTCTTATCGCTATGCGTGAAGACAAGAAGAAGGTCGCAAAGAAGCATTTCGACGAGGCCATTACACGCGTCCGACCAACGGTAACGCCTGAGATGCTTGAGTACTATCAGAAGATGGAAACACGATTGACTTCAGGCCTGTCGAACATCAAGCGAACTCGCGATTATGGTTTCGGCATGGAAACGATGTGAGCACGGAAACGGTCAAGTCCTTTCTGTGTTCACGGAGTGGTGAGGCGAATCGAATGGCATCCAGTTTTGGACAGGAAATGCTTGGTCGTCTTGTTCAAGACAAGAAGGGAAAAGAACTCGGAAAGCTTACTGATTTGGTGATCGATGTATCGAATGGTGAAATCTCAGAACTTCTGATTCGTTGTGCCGACAACATCGATGCCAGCCGCCTCCCATTTCCGTTGAAAGACGGTGCAGTCGCCATACCATCAACAGAAGTCGCTACATTTGGACACGTGATTCTGCTCAAAATCTGATGAGCATTATTGCAACAGGGTTGGACAACCTTCTAAACCGAAGTGAAACCGTGTCTGTATGAACGGTGTACTAGGTAGGTGAGAGATTGGCGGCCGAGCGGAGTAGAAATTTCAAGCGAATTGGGCTTCAATTTGCATTTTGGGCTGTTCTCAGTCTTCTCCTCCTCACCATCCTTCAGAATTTTATCAACATCAGTCAGACCGATCAATTGTCCGCTTATGATGACGGTTGGGATGACATGTCTGCATTCCGAGAAGACATCAAGGCCATGGGTGTTGAAACCAAGTCACTGGTAAGTAGCCCTTTGCTCCTGGCAGATATTGAAGATCCTCGCAATACCACCTTCATCATCGCTGGAGTTGAACGAGATACACTCTCCTTCCCTCAATTTGATGAAGACGGATTTATCACCATTGCAACTGAGGATGGATACTCTCCATCAGAAGTCGACGCCATTGTTGAATTTGTCGGCAATGGAGGGACGGTCATCGTTCTCGAAGACTTTGGTTATGCTGGAAGCATTGGTGAAGCGTACGGAGTTCGGTATTCTGGATACCAACTGTACGATACAAATTACGTCGCGGAACTCGATTACAATTACATCTGGATGTGTGTTCAAGCAAGCCCTTGCGGTATGAACGGAACAGAACTTGATCCTGCGACCATTGAGGAACACGAGCGATGGTCTTCAGAAGTCGGAGAACATCCTTGTGCAGAACTTGATGGACAATCCATGACGTTGAACGAAGCTGGCGTTTGTTCTCACCATTGGGTCAAGAGTGCAGGCGACCTCGGTCGAATTGAATACAATGCAACCTACACCATGCTTCTCAACAACGTTACAGGACTCGAAATCGTACCAGGCGTACGTGGCGCACTCAAGGACGTTAACGTCCGAGCCATTACGAGCAATCAAGCAACAGTTGACGTCAACGGTGATGGCGAACTTTGGGTCAGCAATGAGCAAACAAGCGAAACACCCGACCTGTGGGGTCAATTCAATCTCTCAATCGAAGCCTGCGCTTCGACCAACTGCGACCCAGATGAAGGTGGTCGAGTGTTCTTCATCGCAGATGGTAGTGCTTTGATCAATGCCATTTACGATTATGAAGGGTTCAACGCAGGTGAATATGGCAAGACAGACAAATTCATTCCAGCGAACGACAACCGAAAGTGGGCACTCGACGTTATTGCTGAATCACTGATGAGTACAATCGAGGGCGAAGAGGGGCAACCTGCGGAAAACGCCATGGTCATTTTTGATGAAAGTCGACATCCACAGAATGCACTTCTTGCAGATTCCTACAACACCGTGTACTTCCTCTTGGTCTACTTTACTGGCGAAGGATTGGCTATGTTAGCGCTCTTCGTGGTTCTCTTCATCACATTTGAAGCCGTTTTGCTCAAGAAGCGTGACCCAGAGCCATGGCGACATGTCTTCAGTATCATCTACTACGGGTTTGGTGATGCGAATCGATACACGTACTATGCGAAAACGGAGAAGATACGGCAGGTATTCTTGTCGAAAGTGCGTAATCAAAACGGTCTCACCGTTGAAGAATTCCATGCCATGTCGGCAAAGGAGTTGGTCGGACTCATCCAAGATCCAGTTCTAGCAAAGTTTGCCATTGAACCAGGAAAATATTCTCTTGAACAATCGGTTGCCTTGGTCAAACGAATCAAGGCATGGGGGCGAAGGTGAAGGCTATGTGGACACGTAAAGCATCCTTCACCTTCACAGGAGGCATTGCCCTCATTCTCATTGGGATGATGATCACCAACAATCAAATGATGATTCTTGGATTAACGCTCATCACCTTCATCGTTGTGAACTCATGGGTTTCTGGCCATGGTGATATCGAAGTTCAACGTACACTGTCAGCAGATAACTTGTACAAGGGTGACGATTTGTACGTCGAATTGCTCGTGACCAATCGGTCGAATCGCAGAACTCAACTTTTGGATGTCTACGACAACATCCCTCACGAAATGAAGCTGCGCAGTGGTTTGAACCAGATGCGTCTCAATCTCAGACCGGGCGAGAGCGCTCGAATCCGCTACGTCTTGCGTTGCCCATTGCGTGGACATTATTCGATTGGTCCAGTTTCTCTCCGAGTTCGTAACACGTTCAATCTCGGTGTTGAAGACATGTACGTTGACCATCATTCTGATATTGTTATCTTCCCTCAAATCAAGGAGGTCGAGGAAGCATTCCTGCGATCACGTACCCCGAAAATGTACACAGGTGCAACAACACTTCGAACACCTGGTCAAGGTTCAGAATTTTATTCACTCCGAGAATATGTCCCAGGCGACCCATTCAAGAACATCAACTGGAAGGCATTTGCACGAACTGGAGATCTCATGGTCAACGAGAAGTGTCGAGACGCTGTTACAGACTTGTACATTCTTCTCGACTCAAGGGACGTTGCCCGAATTGGAACCGTTCTCAAGAACCCATTGGAAATGGGGACAGTCAGTGCTGCAAGCCTAGCTGCCTTCTTCCTGAAGCGAAGAGACAGTGTAGCCCTCGGAATCTATGGCGATGGACTTGCCTATCTCCCTCCAGATACTGGTGACAAGCAGTATTTCAAAATCCTCAGTTCACTTGCTGGCGTAAAACCTGAAGGAAGCATGCCACTCCAAGCAGTAACCAACTCGCTGAGTGGGCGATTCAGTCGAGGCAGCCCCGTCTTCGTCATCTCCTCCTGCGAAGGTGATGGAACAGTTCCTGCAGCCGTTCGTGACTTGGTCGGACGTGGGCATGAGGTAACCGTCCTTTCACCGTCGAGCATTGACTTTGAGCGCCTTGTTTCACGAATTCCACGAATGTCCTATGAGGTACTCAAACTCGAACGACAGAATCGATTGACGACCCTCGCAGGTTCAGGAGCTCAAGTCATCGATTGGATGCCTGACATGGATTTGTCACAGGCCATTATGCAAGTGAGGGGATTTTAGATGGCAGGTGAAGTCGACCCACAGAGCGATGTATCCTTGATGGGAGGTCGTGCACGTACCCTCCATCTCAAAGCCTTGAGGAAACAATGGCAAATCATAACGCTGCAAGTTGTTTCGACCATCGCCCTTGTATGGATGTATCTTGAAGTCGTCTCGACATATGTCGTGAACAGCATTGACCACACAATGCTCTTTGATTCATTGGAATCCCTCGTTGGCGAAGTACCAATTGGGGATTGGCTCATCGGTTCAGGACGTACAGGTCTTGCACGCTTCTACGTGCCAATCGTCCTTGGATTGGGTCTTGGAGGTTCAATGGCATTGATGGCGTTCCAATCGCCTCGTGTCCAGCAACGAATCAAACTCGGTTTCATTGTGACACTGATGGTTCTCCTCATTGGACGACTCGTATTGACTTGGATTCCTTCCATGCTCTTTTCCTGGGATCTCCGAGCACCAAGTGAGAGTGAATTGAAAACGCTAGAATGGCCACTCTTGATGATTCTCTCCTTGATCATTCTCTTCATCTATCTCCTACCAGTTATCATGGGAACTCGAGGAATTTGGGGGCTTTCACGTCGCTCGATTGGATGGGCGATTGGGTTCACGCTCCTTTTCCTTGGTATTCATGCCATCTTGACCTTCCCATTGATCAAAACCCAACTTGGTGATTGGGGCTCAAATCTTATCTCTCTGGAATCTCAAGTGAGTGACCCAACCGTTGGTATCTTCGGATTCGACCTTGTAACTCCTGAACAATTCTCTTTGATTTTGATCGCCGTTCTGATCATGGTCTTCCAAGAATCTGGTTTTGGTGTTATTCGGTACCTTGAGTACGCCTATCGTCTTCCCGAATCCTGTAAAAGAGACCCAGAATACGTACGACAAATGGACAACGTCTTGAACGGTCATCTGCGTCACACCGCTGGATTCCTCACGGTCACTGGGCTTGTCACTATGATTGCGCTCGGATTCCACAGCGTTTTGCTTGAAGTCGTTCGAACATCAACGGGAAGCCAGTGGGCTGCACAGGTTTCAGAATCGATCGAGCTTTCATTGACCTATGGCCTGGTTATCTCTGCACTCCTGTTTTTGAGTTTGGTCGCATTACTGCGTTTCTTTGTCCCATGGCAACGTGTTTGGGGTCTCATTGAATCCATGACCAACAAACAACCAGAGCCGGTGAAAGAAAAGGAATTCTGATTACTTCCGTGCTCGCATCATTTGGATGAAACGCCCAATGATTTCGTTCAAAATAAGCATGCTTAACGCCAAACCAACCGTTGCAATCCATTGATACCAAACAACATCAATGGAAGACCAAAGAATTTGGTTAATGAAAATGAAACCAATGATGGAACCGATGAAGATTATCTTTTCAAGCATCACTGGATAAGACGAACCCTTTGACTCGTTACGCAGCAGAAGTGTCTCAACCATATGCTCACCTCAGAAATCCAATTCTGAGAGTTGATCATGCAAGGCATCAAGCCGTGGATCACGTGTCGGTTCCTCGACCTTGGGCGTTCGAAGTTGCCGTTCAGCATCAAGCCGAGCCAACTCAGCCTCAAGGTCAGCACGGTCTTCTTGAATCGGAATCTGTCGTTCTTCCTCAACAATCGTTTCAGAAGGCTCAGCATCAACAGGAGCAGGCATTTCTACCCATTCATCGGACAATTCGATGACGGCAGGTTCGGAATCAAGCGAGACGCTTTCTTCGACAACCAGTGTTGGTTGGATGTTTTCCATCATATCGTCCATCACCGGTGTTCGTTGACCAACTGGGATTGCTGTGCGCTCAAATGGAAGGAAACCATCTCGTTGGAAGTCCCACATGGCTCCACGTGGAACACCCTTGGTTAATCCGGATGCATCGATTTGTGTCAACAACTCTTCGAGAACTTGAGCTGTTTGTTCAAGTGCAATCGCTTCACCAGCATCACGCTGGTCTGCTTCAAGATAGATATCATCGAGAGCAACTCGAATCAATCGTCGAGTCTCTACAGCAACACTCGGTAATGCTTCAGGACGCATGCAATTCATGCGCAATGCTTCAATTTCTTCAGGAGGTGCACCTAGGTTTCCAAGTTGATCGAGAACGTTTCGCATTCGACGAAGCATTGTAATCGAACGGTCGTAATCCTCGAGGATGCCTTCAAGATCGAGAATAAGATGACCTACAGTTTCACCAAGTTGATTCTCCAATCGCTGTTGAACAGACCATCGTGCTAGGCCTCGAACGGCACCAGCGGTTTGCGGGACTTGCCGTTCGAGCAGCGTCATGACCTCACTGCTCAGCAAGTGACGTGGTGTCGCAGCGATGTGATCGACAGTGGACTGAACAACTTGTAGAGCCCTCTCGACCGCCCGGTCAAGAAGAACAACGGAGTAGCCCAAGGTTCGAGCATGTTCAAGTCGGTCAAGGACAGGTCCAAGACCACGGAATGTTGCATCATCGTTGAGTAGGGCTTGAGCAAGTGGCTCCTCATTCAGTCGGGCTCGGAGTCGCTCAGCCTCTGCAATATCAGCAACAGCCTCCTCATGGGCGTCACTTAACGCTTCAGCACGGGCAATCAATCCTGACAGTTCTGTTTCAGCATTGCCTCTGCGTGCTCCTAGGTTGCCAAGTTCGGTTAGCAATTCCTTTCGCTCACCCATGAGTTCACGCATTTCAGAATGAAGTTGCATGCGACGTGCTTCATCCTCAGCGAGGCGTTGTCGTTCTTCTTCTGCCCGACGACGACTGGCGAGTGTTTCTGCTTCAATTTGGTCTAAGCGTGCTTGAGCAGCACGAATCTTTTCTTCGGATGCATTGCTCTTTGATTGAGCACTGGCTTGCCGATCTCGAAGGGCAGTGACTTGTTCTTCAAGCGAACGTAGGCGCCGTTCTTCAAGTTCAATTTGCTCACGGATTGAAGCCAGTTGTTGAGCGTTTGATTCCAAGTCTGCTCGTGTGGTTGCTTCCTTGTTGGAAAGCGTCTGAAGCTCATCACGAAGCGCAGCACTGCTTTCCGTATCGCCCAAAGCCTTGGCCAATTCGGAGGCTCGTTCACTGAGTTGATGTTCAAGTTCACCAACGCGACGAAGTAAACGATCTGCACGCTCTTCTGCTTGTTCCATTCGAGTCCTTGATTCAGAAACAGTGACTTGAACACGATTCAATTCATCGTTCTTCGATTGAATAGCTTCGTTTTGCTCACCGGTCGATTGTTGAATCGCATCAAGACGAACCAATGCTTCAGTACGTTCTTTCTCAGCCTCTTGAAGTTGACTTGTCAAACCTGCATTGGTACGCATGAGCGTATCTGCACGTCGTTCGGACTCCTCAAGGCGGCGACGTAATCCAGCATCAACACCGGCAAGAGGTGCTGAAGTTGGCAAGGATTGTGCGGCCTCTTGACCGCCAACGTGGATGCTCAATTTTGATCGAACGAGTCGAACATCATCGAGACCAATTTCAAAGCCATACATACTCATCAGCCGATGCATCATTGAATCTCGACGCTTCTCTGAGCGAGTACGTACGGTTGAAAGAGAATCAACGAATTGTTTGAGCGTGAATTCAGAAACATCGCCTGTCGATGATGAAACCATGGTGCCAGAGGCAAGTCGATGCAATTTCAAGACACGCTTGCTTTCGGTCAATCCCATCATCGCATCTTCGAACGATTGGCCGCTTGCAGCCATGGCAACTGGAAGGCCATTGTTGAGTGCAAGCGATACTGCTTTCTCACTCACACCCGCCTTGAGGTGGCCTGTAACACGCTCTTCAAGGGCTGCAGAAAGCATGGACATCACCGCATCAGCACCTCCTTTTCCTTCTCGAAGAACGAAACCATCGGGAAGTGTAGCAGCGCCCTCGGCATAGGTTCCGATCTCACCATCAAGTTTCGCTGCAACATCGGTCAATAAGCGAGCATGATTGGCATCGAGTTCTGTCCAGATTGCCAACACAATCGTGCTACTGGATGCGATGAGCAAAGATGCATCACCCATGTTAAGCGACGCATAGCCGTCGTTGCCACCGCCGAGTTTCGATTGCTGAACACTCATCGATTCGGAAAGCGTAGCAACGGTGGCTGACAATTCCTCAGCCTTCCCGGGTAGATCGCCCATGCTATCGATGAGGATGCCCTGGTCCGCAGCCAGGGCGCCTCGAACATGCTCGTAATCCGAAAGCGCTTGCAGAACAGCGGAAATGTTCCGGGCGAAGAGACGGTCTGTCAGTGAATTGCTCGCACCTAGCCCCTGTGTATCTGCTTGGAACTCAAAAGCTTCTGGGAGAAGAGAGGCAAGTTCTGCAAATCCATGCAACGAACAGGTTGAAGCGACGAGCCGATGTTGATTCTTTTCGGCCTCTTCGAGGGCTGCTCGTGCATCGGCTCCGCCAAGGAGTTTGGTTGCACTCGTACCTTCACAAATCCATCCAACAATTCGTCCAGCACGAACCAAACGATGGCCGAACGGTGTCTTTCGTCGGCCAACCCACGTCGTGATGAACCCATGTTCGAAGGGTTGAATGGAGCCAGCAGCAACATTCACTTCATCATCAAATCGTTCAATATGTGGTAAGTCAAACATCATATCACCTTGGTTCGGTTAAAATTCCATTCTTGTCGCAAGCGTTCGAGCTCGTATCGCCACACGCCTTTTTTCCCATCTCTTCCAGAGAGATAGACAAACAAGTCGCTGTCGAATTGATCGATGAGGCTCAATCT